>JAJYCJ010000098.1 GCA_021778515.1 Acidobacteriota bacterium | reverse complement strand
GGAGGTGTCCAGGGGCACCTCCGCCATGGTCCGTGGAACCCTGGAGGGCGTGCAGCCTCCCAAGGCGGCGCCCCCGCAACCCGCAAAGGGGAAACACCCATGAGCGCCCGGCGGCAGGAGCGACCCGCCAGGGACGCCGAAGGCGCCGTCGCCGAAGTCCGGCCCGCGCCGGCGGTTGAAGATTCTCACGAACTCTCCACGCGCGGACTGCGCAAGTCCTACGGCCGCAAGGAGGTGGTGTGCGGTGTGGACCTCTGCTTCCGGTCGGGCCGGGTGGTCGGGCTGCTGGGGCCCAACGGGGCGGGCAAGACCACGACCTTCTACATGGTGGTGGGCCTGGTGCCGCCCACGTCGGGATCCATTGTTTTGGACGGGCAGGACATCACCTCCACCCCCATGTTCCTTCGAGCCCGGACGGGCATCGCCTACCTTCCCCAGGAGCCCTCCATCTTCCGCAAGATGACGGTGGAGGAGAACCTCATGTCCATCCTGGAGTTCGCTGGGCTCTCCGCCAGCGAGCGGGTCTCGCGCGCCGAGGCGGCGCTGGAGGAGCTCAATATCCGCAGGCTCGCCACCGCCAGGGCGTACACCCTCTCGGGGGGCGAACGCCGGAGGGTGGAGATCGCGAGGGCCCTCGTGTTGTCCCCGCGCTTCTTCCTCCTGGACGAACCCTTCGCCGGCATCGACCCCATCGCCGTGGCCGACATCCAGGGCATCATCCTCCACCTGAAGGAGCGGGGCATCGGCGTCGTGGTATCCGATCACAACGTCCGGGAAACGTTGAAAATCACGGATGAGGCCTATATCATTAGTCATGGTTCCATTTTCCGTCACGGTTCTCCCGGAGAACTGGCCGAGGACCCGGAGGTCCGGAGGGTCTACCTGGGTGAAGCATTCAGCTTGGACTGACCTCTCCGGAGGAGGGATGAGGGCCCTGCCGGCGCTGGATGGGCTTTCGGTCGCCGTCCGGAGGGGCGGCGTTTCGCCGATGAGAGCCGACGGGGAGGACGGGTCCCGCGCGGGGGCCGGACGAGATCATCAACCAGCGTTGGCACGCATTCGAATGGAAGTCCACCGATGAGTCTGCAGCAGAAGCTCTCCCTGAAACTCCAGCAGAAAATGGTCCTCACGCCGACGCTCCAGCAAGCCATCCGCCTGCTGCAGCTGACCCGGCTCGAACTCGTCCAGGAGGTGAGCCAGGAGCTCCAGATCAACCCGGTCCTGGAGGATGCCACCACCATCGAAGAGCCCGTCTCCGCCCCATCTGAGGAGGAGGCGGCCCTCCGCGAGACGGCGGAGGAGAGCCCCATGGACAGGTACGAGGAGAAGATCGACGTCGAGTCCTACTTCCAGGACTACCTCGAGACCAGCCTGAAGTACCGCGGTACCCAGCGCGAAAGCCCGGAGGAGGCCCCGGACACGGAGCGCTACCTGAGCGCCCCGGAGAGCCTTGCCGAACACCTGGAATGGCAGGTGAGCCTGAGCCGGCTCTCTTCCACGGAGCGGGAGGTGGCCCAGGTCATCATCGGGAACCTCCGCGAGGACGGCTACCTCATGGTGAGCCTGGAGGACGTCTGCGCCGCCACGGGCGCGACTCCCGAAGACGCGGAGTCGGTGCTGCGGGTGGTCCAGCACATGGACCCCGTCGGCGTGGCCGCCCGGGACCTGAAAGAGTGCCTGAGGATCCAGCTCATGGCGCTGGAGGAGCCCGACGAACTGGCCCTGCGGATCGTCGAGGATTTCCTGCCCCTTCTGGAGCGTGAGAAGCCCGCCCAGCTCGCCTCCCGGCTGGGCGTCACGGAGGATCGGCTGGAGGAGGCGCTGGACCTCATCCGCCACCTCGACCCCAAGCCGGGCCTGCGCTACAACAACCCCGTGAACCCCACGATCGTGCCCGAAGTGGTCGTCGAGAAGGAGGGCGATGGCTACCGCGTCCTGCTGAACGAGGACGGCATGCCCCACCTCCGCATCAGCAGCCGTTACCGCTCCATGGCGGAGGAGGGTTCGGCCGAGGAGAGCCAGGAGACCCTCACCTACCTGAAGGAAAAGATGCGTTCGGCCCTGTGGTTCCTCAAGAGCCTGGAGGAACGCCAGCGCACCATCTACAAGGTGGCCACCCAGATCGTGGAGTTCCAGCGGGATTTCCTCGACAAGGGACGCGCCCACATGCGCCCCCTGATCCTCAGGGATGTGGCCGAGAGGGTGGGGGTTCACGAATCCACCGTGAGCCGGGTGGTGTCCAACAAGTACATGCAGACGCCGCGGGGCATCCTCCCCATGAAGTACTTCTTCAACACCGGCATCGGCACCATGGACGGGGGCGACGTCTCCGCCATGCGCGTGAAGGAGCGGCTGAAGAGCCTTGTGGACGCGGAGGACGCGAGGCATCCCTTGAGCGATCAGGTGCTGGCCGACCTGCTCAAGCGGGAGGGCATCCTGCTGGCCCGGCGGACCGTGGCCAAATACCGGGAGGAGCTGAACATTCCATCTTCGGGACGGAGAAAATCACGAAAGTCTTCATAAGGAGCGAGCGATGCGACTGGAATTCTCGGGAAAGAACCTGTCCATCACCGACGCCCTGCGAAACAAGGCCGAGAAGAAGATCGCCAAGCTGGAGCGGTTCACCGGATCAATCGTGTCAGCCCACGCTTCCTTCGAGGTGGAGCGCCACCTGCACCGCGTGACCCTCATGGTCCACTGCGGCCACGACCGGATCTACAAGGCCAAGGGCCTGGCCGAGGATATGTACATGGCCATCAACGACGCGGCCGACGCCATCGAACAGCAGTCCAAGAAGGACAAGGACAAGCGCATGGCCGGCCGGAGCAAGACCGTGGCCCCCGCCGCTCCAAAGGAGGCCGAGGAGGAGGAAGAGGAGGGTCCCGCAAAGGTCAGGAAGGTCCCGCGGGTTCGCCGGCGCGACGACCTCTTCAATCCCAAGCCCATGAGCCTGCCCGACGCGGCCCTGCGGCTCGCCGAGCAGGATGACCCGGTGGTCGTCTTCCAGGACCCCGTCACGGGGAGGTTGTGCGTGCTCTTCCGCGACAAGGCCGGCCGGATCTCCCTCGTGGAGCCGCCGCACAAGAGATAGGGCTGACGTTGCGAAACGCGGACTGCGGACGGGTCATGATGTCTTTCTATTGTTCTCGGATTCGCTATCCGCCGTTCACGTTTCGCATCCGTCTTTTCAGGAGCGGTGACCATCCATGAAGACCCTCGCCGGGCAGGAGATCCATCCCCGCATGTCGGTCCACCAGTTCGTGGACCTCTTCTCCTCCCTGCGCATACACGTGACGGCTGGCCGGGGCGGCCTGGACAGGGAGATCGAGAGCCCCCGGATCCAGAAACCGGGCCTCGCGCTGGCGGGGGTCCACGAGTACATCCACCCCGAGCGCATCCAGATCCTGGGCGAGACCGAGATCTCCTACCTGAACCGGTGGAGCGGGGAGGATCGGCTCAAGATCCTGCAGCCCATCTTCGAGCGCGGGATCTGCTGCTTCCTGCTCACCAAGGGACTCCCCCCGCCCGAAGAGCTGGTCACCCTGGCGGAGGGCACCGATACCCCCCTCCTGACCTCCACCGAGAAATCCTCCCTCGTCATCAACCAGGTCACCGACGTGCTGATGTCGGCCCTGGCCCCCGTCCTGTCGGTCCACGGCGTCCTGGTGGACGTATACGGCGTGGGGCTGCTCATCATCGGCCGCGGCTCCATCGGAAAGTCGGAAAGCGCCCTCGACCTGATCGTCCGCGGGCACAGGCTGGTGAGCGACGACGTCGTGGAGATCCGGCGGCAGGCCGACCACCTCACGGGTACGGCCCCCGAGCTGCTCCGCTACCACATGGAGCTGCGCGGCCTGGGGATCATCAACATCAAGGAGCTTTTCGGCGTGGTCGCCACCCGCTCTCAGGTGGAGGTGGAGCTGGTGGTGGAGCTGGAGCATTGGCAGGAGAACGGCAACTACGACCGCCTCGGGCTGGACGAGCTGACCATCTCCATCCTGGGCCTGCCCGTCCCCTACCTCCTGATGCCCGTGGCCCCCGGACGAAACATCACCATCCTGCTGGAGGTGGCGGTCCGCAACCTCCTGCTGAAGCGGAAGGGCATCCACTCCGCCAAGGACTTCACCCGGCGGCTGCAGCAGATGCTCGAGGCGAACGTCGATGAACCCGAGCCATAGGACCCTCATCATCGTCACCGGCATGTCGGGCGCCGGCAAGAGCCAGGTCATCCGGACCCTGGAGGACGCGGGATTCTACTGCGTGGAGCGCCTGCCCCTGGAGCTGTTCCCCAAGTTTCTCGAACTCATCGAGGGGGCTGGCGGCGAGCTCGGCCCCATGGTGGCGCTGGGTCTCGACCTGCGGGAAGAGAAGCTCGACGAGAGGTTCCCCACGCTCTACGGCGCCCTGAAAAAATCGCCGCTGGACGTGCGGATCCTCTTCGTCGAGGCGAGCGACGACGTCCTCCTCAGGCGCTTCTCCGAGACCCGGCGGCCCCACCCCCTCACCCCGAAGGGCTCGGTGGAGGAGGGGATCCAGCTGGAGCGGGCCCGGCTGGAGCTCATCCGGGAAAGGTCCGACTGGATCGTGGACACCAGCTCGCTCACCATCCACCAGCTCAAGACGGTCATCGAGGAGGGCCTGGCCTCCCTGGTCGGCGGCCGCAAGCTGACCGTGAACCTGACCTCCTTCGGTTTCGCCTACGGCCTTCCTCCCGAAGCCACGCTGGTCTTCGACGTCCGCTTCCTTCCCAATCCCCACTTCATCCCTGAGCTTCGCCCCCTGAACGGAGAGGACCCGGCGGTTTTCGATTTCGTCTGCGGATCCCCCGAGGGAAAGGAGTTCCTGGAGCGGATCGAGAGCTTCCTACGGTACCTGGTGCCGCGGTACCAGAAGGAGGGCAAGGCCTACCTGACGGTGGCCATCGGCTGCACCGGCGGGCGCCACCGGTCCGTTGCGGTGGCCCGGCGCTTGTATGATATCTTCCGGGAGGAAGGCGGTCTCCTCGTCAACCTCCACCACCGAGACCGCGCGAGGTGATCATGCTAGGCATACTGGTCGTGAGCCACGGGAATCTGGCCCAGGAGTTCGTGGACGTGGCCTCCAGGATCTTGGGAGAGCCGGACGGCGGGGTGACCCCCGTCTGCATCCCCTGGGAGCTGGAGTCATCGGCCGCCAAGGAGAAGATCCGGAAGGCGCTCAAGAAGGTCCAGGAGGAGAGCGAGGGGGTTCTGATCCTGACCGACCTCTTCGGCGGCACGCCCACCAATCTGGCCATGACCCTCTACCAGCCTGGCAAAGTGGAGATCCTCACGGGCATGAACCTTCCCATGCTCATCAAGGCCATCCTCACCCGCAAGGCGGGCACGCCACTGGCCGAGGCCGTGGCGCTCCTGCGCGAGAAGGGCCAGGGCGCCATCGTCTCGGTGAGCGAAGTGATGAGCCCCGAAGGGGGGGAGGAGGGATGATTCGAAAAGAGGTGACGGTCTGCAACAGGCTGGGCCTCCACGCGAGAGCCGCCGCCAAGCTCGTCCAGATCGCCAATCAGTTTCAGGCCCAGGTCTCCCTGACCACCAACCAGATGTGCGCCGACGCCAAGTCCATCCTCGGCGTACTGACCCTCGCCGCAGCCAAGGACACGCCGCTGATCATCGAGGTCGACGGCCCCGACGAGGCGGAGGCGCTGTCCCAAATCGAGCATCTCATCCAGGACCGGTTCGGGGAGGGGGAATGACCCGTCTCACGGGGACTCCCGTCTCTCCGGGAATCGCCATCGGAACCTCGCAGATCATCCTGGTTCAGGAGATCCCCGTGGTGAAGACCTCCATCGCACCGGAGGCGGCCTCCGGCGAGGTGGAGCGCCTGAGAAGGGCCCTGCAGGCCACGATCGGGGACGTGGAGAACCTCAAGGAGCGGGCCCGAAGCCGGCTGAGCGAAGACTTCCTCGCCATCTTCGACGCCCACGTCATCATCCTGAAAGACCCCGCCCTGTTGAGGGGGGCCAAGGCGCGCATCGAACGGAGCGGGGTCAACGCCGAGTACGCCCTGCAGGGTTCCATCCAGGACATGGTCCGAGGGTTGATGGCCACGGACGATCCCTATTTCCAGGAGAGGGCCATGGACGTGGAGGGGCTGCACCGCAGGGTGCAGCAACACCTGGCAGGCCCCCTCCCGGAGAAGACCACCTGGACATCCGGGGAGCGCGTCGTGATCCTGGCGGACACCCTCACCCCTTCGGAGACGAGCACCCTCCACAACGCCCCCATCGTGGCCTTCGCGACGGAGCACGGGGCCCGCACCTCCCACACGGCCATCATCGCCCGCTCGCTTGAGATCCCAGCCGTGGTGGGCGTCAAGGGCCTCACGAAGACCGCCGAGTCCCACGGGACGGTCATCGTGGACGGCCTGGAGGGTCTGGTCATCCTCAATCCCAGCGAGGCCGAGTTGGCCGAGTACGAGCGGCGGGCCGAGGCGTACCAGCGCCATCGCAAGGCCATTCTGGGACAGGCCCGCAAGGAGGCCCGGACGGTCGACGGCACGCTGATCCGCGTGACGGCCAACCTCGACCTCACGGACGAGATCGGCAGCGCACTGGCCGCGGGCGCCAGCGGCGTGGGCCTCTACCGCAGCGAGTTCCTCTTCCTCGATCACTCGCCCGCCCTGCCCTCGGAGGAGGACCACCTCGGGTATTACGACCGCATCGCCCAGGCCTTCTATCCCCACCGCGTGGTCATCCGGACCCTGGATCTCGGGGGCGAGAAGTACTTCCACGCCGTCCTGGACCGCACCGAGCGCAACCCCGTGCTCGGGGTCAGGGCCATCCGCTTCTGCCTGAGGCAGCCCGAGATCTTCCGGACCCAGCTCAAGGGCATCCTGCGGGCGTCGAAACGCAAGAACCTGGCGATCCTCTTCCCCATGATCACCACGCTGCAGGAGTACCAGCAGGCGTCGGACCACCTGGAGGCCTGCAAGCGGGAGCTCGAGGCCGACGGAGTCCCCTTCGACGAGCACATCCCCGTGGGCATCATGGTGGAGGTGCCCTCCTGCGCCCTCACCGCCGAGGCCTACGCCCCCCTGGTGGACTTCTTCAGCATCGGCACCAACGACCTCATCCAGTACCTGCTGGCCATCGACCGGAACAACGACTCCGTGGCCCACCTCTACGATCCCATGCACCCGGCCGTGCTCAAGTGCATCGCCCACGTGTGCGACGCGGCGTCCGCAGAGGGCAAGCCCGTCACCGTCTGCGGCGAGGCCGCGGCCGATCCCATGATGACCCCGCTGCTGGTGGGGCTTGGCGTCACCGAGCTCTCCATGACCCCCTCCTCCATCCTGGAAGTCAAGAACCACATCCGCAACCTCTCCCTGCGCGCCTGTCAGAAGCTGGTGAAGAAAGCGCTCAAGGCCAGAACGGGAGTGGAGGTCGCCGATCTGGTCAAGACGGCCGTGGGCGGAGCGAAGGGGTAAGGGGGGGAGAGCGGGATTCGGCGAGAAGATTCACTACCAATGCACCAAGACACCAAGGACTGGGGATTTTTGCGTTTCGCCTAATGGCGTCTCGCATCTCCCTCACTCCTCACTTCCCACTCCGCCAAGACGGAACGAAACGATTCACCGCAGAACCGCGGAGGACGCCGAGGGATTGGGGCTTTCGGATTTCGGACTGATGCGACAGAGGACATCGCCCCTCCACCCTCCACTCTCCACTTCTCTCACTACTCCGACACCAATAGGGTTGACTCTCTGCTAAGGACAGCTTCGAAGTGGGGATGGGAGAGCAGCGAGGCCGAGGCCTGCGCCTGCCCCCGCGAAGGCGGGGGGGCCTGCCTGCGGAACCAGCCCACCGCGGTGGGCTTTGCCCTCCGGAGCGAAGCGGAGGAAGGCGCGGCCCAGGCCCAGCCGTGGGTTGGAGCCGGCAGGGCAGTCCATTTTGGACAGGCATGGGGCCAACCCCTTCCCTCTCGGATTAGTAACACCCATGCCTCACCCTGGGCACGCTCTCGCCCAGCAGGAGCGCCAGCAGCCGGTCGGCGCCGAGGGCGATGCCGACGCACTCCGGCAGGTGGGCCACCGCCCGGAAAAACTGGGAATCGGCGGGGTGGGCGGGCTTGCCCTGCCTGAGGCGCTCCGTCTGGTATCGCTTGTACCGCTCCCGCTGTTCCACGGGGTCGGTCAATTCGGAATAGGCGTTGGCCAGCTCCACGCCGGCCAGATAGAGCTCGAAGCGCTCCGCGATGCGAGGATCCCCCGTCCTGAGCTTGGCCAACGCCGCCTGGAAGGCGGGGAAGCCCTCCACGACCGCCGGGCGCGGTATGTGCGCCAGTCCCGGTTCCACCTTCACGACCATGAGGAAGGAGAAGCAGTCATTCTCGTCCCAGGCCTCGGTCCCCTCGGCCCCGTGGCGCCGGGCCAGCTTGCGCCATGCCTCGATGGAGTCCAGTTCGAGCCAGTCGTAGCCCGCAAAGCGCTGGAACGCCTCCGACAGGGTGAGCACCTCCACGCCCTTGTCCAGCTCGTACCTCCGCCCCTCGCGCTCCAGCGCCCCCCCCCGGAGAAAGCCCCGTCCCAGCTTCGACAGCAAATCCGCGCAATCCTGCATCAGCTGGCGCCGCGAGGAACCCCGCCGGTACCATTCGAGCATCAGGAATTCGGGGCTGTGCCCTTGGGAGGCGGGCTCATCCCGGAAGGCCGGCGCCAGGGCGAAACAGCGCTCCACGCCGGTGGCCAGCAGCTTCTTCAGGTAAAACTCCGGCGAGGTGGGCAGGTAGGCCTCCCAGCCCGAGGCCAACCCGCGGACGAGGAAGGAGTCGAGGTGCGGTTCCATGCCCGCCGCCGGAACGAGGCACGGAGGGTCCACCTCCAGAAAGCCGCCGCGGTGGAAGAAGCTCCTCAGCGCCCCGAGATAGCGCGCTCGCACCTCAAATAGCGCGCGGCGGGACTTGAGATCGGCGAGAAACCCGGGCTTTCGGGCCATGAAGCCTCCCCTCAGAGTGTGCACCTGGGCTGGCCCGCTCTCAACCCCTGCCGCGATCCGGTCCGGCCTTGGCCCGAGGGCGGGCTTTTTCTATACTGTGGGGCAGGAGGCGAGATGCCGAGTCAGCCGGACCTGTCCCGAACCCCCACCTCAGCCGCCCGTCTCCGTTCCCCTTTCAACCCTTCTTTCGGTGGCCGCTTCGCAGCCCGATACCAAATCTTGTATAGCCAACCGTTCTGTGCGCCAATCGGCAGCAGGGTGAGGATGACCGCATGAGACGACCCTTGGTCTGGCTCCTGGTTTCTTTTTCCCTGATGATGGCACTCTCCCGGCCCTTGGCGGCGGTCTCGCGGCCTGAACCCGTACCGACCCGGGAGGGGCGGAGGGCCTGCCTGGAGGGCGCCATCTTCCTGCGGGTGCCCCTGCCCCGTCGCGGGGGCTTCGCCTGGGTCGCCCGCCGTTACACCGGTGACCACGAGAACGCGGGAGCCATCGAACGGTTCAACCCCAAGCTCCGCCGCCGAAGACTCACGGAGGTGAGGGTCCCCCTGGACCTCCTCCTCCCGGCCTACCGCGCGGAGGCTCTCAAAGCCCTCTTTCCCAAGGACAGGCGCGCCTCCGGTGGGTGGGAGCACGTCTGGGGACAGCCTTCCACGGGAGGCAGGGAGACCTGGACGGAGGCGGCGGCCTGGTTCACGGGCTCGGTCCGCAATGCGGGCTCACTCAGGCACGCGAATCCGAAGCTGCCAGCCCATCCGAAGCCGGGCACCAACGTGCTGATTCCCGAAGGCCTCCTCCTGGACACCCTCCGGGCTATCGAGGCTCCCCCGCCTCCACCCGGCCCCGGCCTGCCGCCCCGGCCGAGCGGGCACCCCGCCGCGGCAGAAGCCCCGCCTCCGCCCCCGAAGCCCGCCATCCAGGCGGCGGGTGGAGAAGACGAGGCGGGTGCCACGCCTCCAGAAGCTCTCAAGATCATCAGCGCTCCAGCTCCCGGGGAGCAAGCCTCACCGGGGCCGAGCCCCGCTCCGCAGCCCCCGCCGGGGGGAGCGGGACGAGAACCGGTCCCGCCGCCCGAGCCGGCGGCCAGCCAGCCCGAGGGACCCAACCCTCCGGCGGCCTCCCCCCTGACCTACGGGCGCGACTCGCAGGGGCCTTACGCGGTGTACCGCCTCAGGGCCGGCGAGGCGCTGTACAGCTCGGTGGTCGTGCGATTCACCGGCAACGTGAACGCGGACGACGTGAACGCCATGGCCTTGGCCATCGCCAAGCGCTCAGGCATCGAGCACGTGACGGGCATCCCCGTGGGCTATCCCGTCAAGATCCCCTTCGATGACCTCCTGCCGCAGTACCTGCCGCCGGGCAGTTCCCAGTACCAGGCGTGGGCCAGGCAGCAGGCCGAGGCAGCCCGGTTCACCAACACCTACAAGAACGCCGCCTTGGACGGCGTGGTGGTGATTCTGGACCCGGGCCACGGAGGGCTGGACCGCGGGGCCATGGCCAACAACGTGTGGGAGGACTCCTACGTCTACGACATCGCCTGCCGCATCCACGAGGGGCTGGAGCGCCGGACCAAGGCCCGCGTGCTCATGACCCTTCTGGATCCCCAGCTCGGCTACCGCCCCCAGGACAAGGAGCGGCTGACCCCGAACACGGGTGCCGTGATCCTCACCCACCCGTGGTTCCACCAGACCACCGACCGGGAGACGCACGTGGAGGTCAACCTGCGCTGGTACCTGGCCAACCAGTACTTCCTGAGGCTCCAGAAGGAGGGCGTGGACCCCCACCGGGTGGTGTTCACCTCCATCCACGCCGATTCGCTCTACCCCTCCCTGCGGGGCTCCATGTTCTACATTCCGGGCGCGGCCTACCGGAGCAGCCGGTGGTCCTCGAGCGGGAGCCTCTACCGGGATTTCGAAGAGTACAGGAACCAGCCCGTCTATCGCCTCTCCAATAGGGAAATGGTGCGAAGCGAGGGGCTTTCCCAGGAGTTCGCGGAGGACCTCGAAAAATCCTTCTCCGCCGACGGCCTGCTGCTCCATCCCTACGACCCGACGAGGGACCACGTGGTCAGGGGGCACCGCTCGTGGGTCCCCGCCGTGCTGCGGAACACGATCGTGCCCTGCGCGGTCCTCATCGAGGTCTGCAACCTGAACAACCCGAAGGACGCCAAGCTCATCGCCGACCCCGCCTACCGGCAGAAGGTAGCCGACGCCTACATTCAGGCGCTGATCAAGTACTACTCCTGAGGCGGAAGGAGAGAGGCCGTCGGCTGAAAGAGGAGGGAAGAGGGGGCCCGAATCAAGGGCCGCTTCGGGTCACTCTCCCGTCATTCTCGGACAGTACCTTTGGAGGGGATGGGGGGGCGGAGGCCGTTCCCGGCGCATGTCGGTGGGGTCA
>JAJYCJ010000015.1 GCA_021778515.1 Acidobacteriota bacterium | reverse complement strand
CCGCCTCTTCGGCGGCCGGCTCGGGCGCGGGCTTGGCGGCCTTCTCGGCCTTGCCCTTCCCCTTGCCCTTCTTGGGCTCTTCCACCTTGGGCTCGCGGTCCACGAGCTCGATGAGCGCGACCTGCGCCCCGTCGCCCTTGCGGAATCCGAGCTTCACGATGCGGGTGTAGCCCCCTGGGCGCTGCGCATAGAGCGGGCCGAGCGTGGAGAAGAGCTTCTTCAGGACCGCGGGGTCCTGGACGTGCCGGGCGGCCGTCCGCCGGGCGTGGAGCGTATCTTTCTTGGCCAGGGTGATGAGGCGCTCGACGAAACGGCGGAGCTCCTTGGCCTTCTCGAGGGTCGTCTGGATCCGGTCATGCCGCACCAGGCTCGCGGCCTGGTTGCGGAGCATGGCGATCCGATGTTCGGTGGTGCGGCCGAGCTTTCGATGGTCTATCTGATGGCGCATAGCGTCCTCACACGTTCATGCCGAGGGTCAGGTTCATCTTCTCAAGGGCGGCCGAGACCTCCTTGAGGGATTTCTCGCCAAAGCCCTTGACGCTTCGCAAGTCCCCCTCGGTCTTCTGAACCAGGTCCCTGAGGGTCTGGAACTTCATGGACTCCAGCCTCTTGGCCACAGTCTGGGAGACGTTCAACTCGGCGATGGGGCGGGAGAGCAGACGCTCCAGTTCGTTCGGATCGGGGAGCTTGGTCCCCTGCGGGATGACCGCCGCGTCCGGCCCCGTGAGGGCGGCGAACAGCTCCATGTGCGCCGTCAACAGACGCGAAGCCCTGGCCACGGCGTCCTGGGGGGTGATGGCCCCGTTGGTCCACACCTCGAGCTTCAGGCGTTCGTAGTCGGTGGCCTCCCCGACGCGCGTTTCGGTCACCTCGTAGTTCACCTTCCGGACCGGAGAATGGATGGAGTCGATGGCGATGAAGTTGGGATCCGCGACACCGTTCGCCTCCGCCGGAACGTAGCCGCGCCCCTTGTTGAGCAGGAGCTCCATGGTGAGGGAGCCCTCCTCGTTGAGCGTGGCGACGGGGGCGTCGGGATTCAGGATCCGGATGGTGCCGTCGTGCTGGATGTCCTTGGCCGTCACCGTCGCGGGGCCCTTGACCGACAGGCGGAGGGTCTTGGGGTCGTCGGAGTGCTGGATGAACTGGATGGCCTTGAGGTTCAGGACGATGTCCGTCACGTCCTCGATCACGCCGGGGACGGAGGTGAACTCGTGGAGGATCCCCTCGATCCGCACCGCCGTGAGCGCCGCCCCTTCGATGGAGGAGAGGAGGATCCGCCGCAGCGTATTGCCGAGCGTGATGCCCCACCCCCGCTCGAGGGGCTGTGCCACGAACTCGCCGTAGCGGTCCGTGAGGGTCTCTATGTTGCACTCGATGAGAGTGGGCATTTGAAATTCTTGCATGGGCTTCCGCTCTCCTTAGACCTTACTTCGAGTAGAGCTCGATGATGAGCTGCTCTTCGATGGGATAGGTCACGTCGGCCCGCTGGGGCTCCCGGACCACGCGGCCCTTGAGGTTCTCCCGGTCCAGCTCCAGCCACTCGGGGACGCCCCGGCCGCTGGAGGATTCTACGGAGGCGAGCAGAAAGACGTTCTTGGCGAGGTTGGCGGTGAGGCCGATCTCGTCCCCGGGTCGCACCTGGTAGTTGGCCACGTCCACGCGCCTGCCGTTCACACGGATGTGACCGTGGGAAACCCACTGCCGCGCCTGCTGGCGGGAGGAGGCGAATCCGAGGCGGTAGACCACGTTGTCCAGGCGCTTTTCGAGCAGGCCGATCAGGTTCTCGCCGGTGACGCCGCGGAGCCGGTCGGCCTCCTTGAAGTAGTTGCGGAACTGTTGCTCGAGGACGCCGTAGATCCTCTTCATCTTCTGCTTCTCGCGGAGCTGGAGGCCGTAGCCCTTGAGCTTCCCGCGACGTCTCGCGTGCTGGCCTGGGGGCGTGTTCCTCTTCTCGATGGCGCACTTCTCCTTGAAGCAGCGGTCGCCCTTGAGGAAGAGCTTGACGGCATCCCGGCGGCAAAGACGGCAAACGGCAGCATGGTACCGAGCCAAGGCAGTCCTCCTATCTCACACGCGCCGGCGCTTGGGCGGCCGGCAACCGTTGTGTGGAATGGGCGTCACGTCGCAAATGGAGCGGATCTTCAGGCCCGACGCCTGCAGGGCCCGAATGGCCGACTCGCGGCCGCCGCCAGGCCCCTTCACGCGCACGTCCACCTCGCGCATGCCGTGCTCCATGACCTTCTCCGCCACGGTCCGGGCGGCCACCTGGGCGGCGAAGGGAGTGCCCTTCCGCGTGCCCTTGAAGCCGCTGCCCCCCGACGTGGCCCACACGACGGTGTTGCCTTCCATATCGGTAATAGTGATCTGGGTGTTGTTGAACGTGGCGTTGACGTGGATGATCCCCATGGGTACGTTCTTCTTTTCGCGCCGGGGGGTCCGCTTTCCACCGCTTCCCTTAGCCATGAATCTTCTCCTTGCGACCGCCTACTTCTTGGTGGCCTTCTTCTTGCCCGCGATGGCCCGCCTGGGGCCCTTGTGGGTCCTGGCGTTGGTGTGGGTCCGCTGGCCGTGCACGGGAAGGCCCGTACGGTGGCGGATTCCGCGGTAGGACCCGATGTCGATGAGCCTGCGGATGTCCATCTGGATCTTCTTGCGCAGATCGCCCTCGACGTTGCCTTCGTCGGTGATGACCTTGCGGATGCGGGAGACCTCATCCTCGGTCAGGTCCTTCACCCGGACGTCCCGGCTCACGTTGGCCTTGCCCAGAATCTCCTGGGCCCTGGACAGGCCGATCCCATAGATGTAGGTCAGCCCGATTTCGACCCGCTTGTTCAGGGGGAGATCGACTCCAGCAATACGCGCCACGGCCCGCCTCCTTAACCTTGCCTCTGCTTGTGCTTCGGGTTGTCGCAGATCACCCGGACCACGCCCTTGCGCTTGATGATCTTGCACTTGGGGCAGATTTTCTTGACCGAAGGTCTCACTTTCATGGTTCTCTCTCCGCTCAGCTCTTGAACCGGTAGACGATGCGCCCGCGGTTCAGGTCATAAGGAGACAGCTCGACCAGAATCTGATCGCCCGGCAGGATGCGGATGAAGTGCTTTCGCATCTTGCCCGAGATGTGGGCCAGCACCCTGTGGCCGCTCTCCAGCTCCACCCGGAACATGGCGTTGGGGAGGGCCTCCTTCACTGTCGCCTTCATCTGGATTACGTCGTCCTTGCTCATGCCCCCTCAATCCCCAGGATCCTGGGCCCGTTCGCGGTGACGGCCACGCTGTACTCGAAATGAGCGGAGCGCTTTCCGTCTGCGGTCCGCACCGTCCAACCGTCCTCGTCCACCGTCACACCGTGGCCACCCTCGTTGATCATGGGTTCGATGGCCAGCACCATGCCTTCTTGCAGGCGCGGTCCCCGTCCGGGCTCCCCGAAGTTCGGCACCTGGGGTTCCTCGTGCAGGGCGCGCCCGATGCCGTGGCCCACGTAGTCGCGGACCACCGAATAGCCGTGGCCCTCCGCGTACTCCTGGACGGCGTGGGACACATCCGAGACGCGACTCCCGACGCGGACCTGCTCCACCCCCTTCTCGAGGGAGGTCCGGGTCACGGTCAGGAGGCGGACGCCTTCCGGATCCACGTCCCCCACCGGAAAGGTGCGGGCCGCATCGCCGTAGTATCCGTCCACAATGACGCCGAAGTCCAGCGAGACCAAGTCCCCCGGCTGAATCACCCGGGGCCCCGGGATGCCGTGCACGACCTCGTCGTTCACGGAGATGCAGACCGAGGCCGGGAATCCGCCGTATCCCTTGAAAGCGGGCTTGCCGCCCATCTCCTTGGTCAGGGACTCGGCCAGCCGGTCCAGATCCCGGAGCACGACGCCGGGCGCGAGTTCCTCGCCCAGGCGGTCCAGGATCGTATGGACGATCCGGTTGGCCCGGTCCATGATCTCGATCTCTTCAGGCGCCTTCAAATGAATCATCCAATCGCTCTCTCCAGGGCGGTGAGAACCTGCGAAGGTTCGCGGTCTCCCGGGACCGTTTTCAGAAGTCCCCGGCGACGGTAATGGTCGGACAGGGGGGCCGTCTTCTCGTGATACACGCGCAGCCGCTCGCGGATCACGTCTTCCCGGTCGTCCTCGCGCTGCACCAGGCCCGTGCCGCACTTGTCGCAAAGCCCCTCCCGCTTGGGGGGGGAAAAGACGAGATTGTAGACCGTGCCGCAGCCGGGGCAGCTCCGCCGGCTCGACAGCCTCTTGACGATCACCTCGTCGGCCACTTCGAGTTCCAGGGCCAGCACGTCTTGCTTGCCCAGTTCCGTGAGGATCCCCTCCAGGATCGAAGCCTGGGAGAGGTTGCGGGGGTAGCCGTCCAGGATGAACCCCGGGCCGCAGTCGGCCTTGGCCAGCCGCTCCTTGACGATGCCGGTGAGCAGCTCATCGGAGACCAGCCCGCCCGACTCCATGACGGCCTTGGCCTTCAGCCCGAGCGGTGTGCCTTCGCGAACGGCCTCGCGCAGCATGTCGCCCGTGGAGATGTGCGGTACGCGCAGGCGCGCCGCCAACTCCTTGGCCTGGGTTCCCTTCCCCGCTCCAGGCGGTCCCAACAGCACCAGGTTCTTCTGGCTCATCAGCTTCTCCTCCCCCTCACCCTCGACCGGCGGGAGAATCCCTCGTAGTGCCTCATGATCAGCTGGGATTCCACCTGCTGGATGGTGTCCATGGCGACCCCCACCACGATGAGCAGCGAGGTGCCGCCGAAGTAGAAGTTCAGGTTGAAGCCCCTCAGGATCCAGTCGAAGTGCATGGCCCTGAGCCCGTTCTCAAGGGACGGGCCGATCCCCCACAGGTGCTGCAGCGGGAAGCCGGTGATCAGGATCACGGGCAGGAGGCTGATCAGCACCAGATAGATGGAAGCGGCGAAGAGAAGCCGGTTGAGGGAGCGGTAGAGGAAGTCGCTCGTGCTCTTGCCGGGGCGGATGCCGGGGATGAATCCCCCGAACTTCTTCAGGTTGTCGGCCAGGTCCTCGGGATTGAACACGATGCTCACGTAGAAATAGTTGAAGAGAGCGATCAGCACGGCGTAGAAGAACAGGTAGGTCAGGGTGCCGTAGCTCACGTAGGAGTCCAGGGTCTGAATCCAGGCGAACTTGGCCAGCACGGGCAGCTTGAGGACGGTCTGCGGCACGGCCAGCAGGGACACGGCGAAGATGATGGGCATGACGCCACCCGGGTTGAGCTTCAGCGGGAAATAGACCGCCTGTCCGCCGACCATCTTCCGGCCCACCACGCGCTTGGCGTATTGGATCGGGATTTTCCGCTGGGCCCGCTCGAAGTAGACGATGAAGGCCACGACCACCACCATGAAGGCCATCAGCAGGAGGACCACGAAGAAGGAGAGGCTGCCCTGCTCCACCTGCTGGAAGGTCCTCACGACGGCCGGGACCAGCCCGACGACGATGCCGGCGTAGATCATGAGCGAGATGCCGTTGCCGATGCCTCGCGCCGTGATCTGCTCGCCCAGCCACATGATGAAGGTGGAGCCCGCGGTCAGCACGATGACCGTGAGGATGTGGTAGCCAAGGGTCGGGTTCTCCACCACGCGCTTGCCGGTGGGGCTCACGAGCTGCTTCAGCCAGAAGCTGATGCCCAGGGCCTGCACCACGCAGATGAAGATGGTGAGGTACCGGGAGTACTGGGTGATCTTCTTGCGGCCCTCGGCACCGCCCTCTTTCTGCAGTTTCTCGATGTAGGGCCACACCACGCCGAGCAGCTGGAAGATGATCTGCGCCGTGATGTA
Source organism: Acidobacteriota bacterium (assembly GCA_021778515.1). Classification (GTDB taxonomy): domain Bacteria; phylum Acidobacteriota; class UBA4820; order UBA4820; family DSQY01; genus DTPS01. The sequence goes on along the minus strand of JAJYCJ010000015.1, from coordinate 40,967 downwards.
GGGCATGATGCCCAGCGCGAAGATGGTGCACCGGGCCAGCGCTCCGCCGGAGAAGAGGTTGAAGAAGCCCAGGACGCCGGCCCCCGCGTACTGCTTGAAGAACTCCTGCAGGGCCACGGCGTCGATGCCGGGCGTGGGGATCTGCGCGCCCACCCGGTAGACGGCCAGCAGCGCGAAGGTGAACAGGATGCGCTTCCTCAGGTCGGGAATCCGGAAGAGGTTCTGGAAGGCTTCAATCACGGCTTCCTCACCTCCGCCCGGCCGCCCGCGGCCTCAATGGCCTTGCGGGCGCTGTCCGAGAAGGCATCCGCCACGACCGTGATGGCGCGGTCCAGTGATCCGCCGCCCAGAATCTTTACGGCGGAGCTCTCCTTGCGGATGAGGCCCGCGTGCTTGAGCACTTTGGCGTTGACCTCGCTGCCGGCCTCGAACCCGGCCAGCCGGGTCAGGTTGACCACCTCGTACCGATGGGCGAAGAGGTTGGTGAACCCCCGCTTGGGGATACGCCTCTGGAGCGGCATCTGGCCGCCCTCGAAGCCGGGGTTCTGATGGAACCCGGAGCGGGACTTCTGGCCCTTCTCGCCCTTGCCGGCCGTCTTGCCCTTGCCGGAGCCTGGGCCGCGGCCGATCCGCTTGGGGCTCTTCTTGGCGCCTTTCGCCGGTCGCAACTCGGAGAGAAACATCGGGGCCTCCTTACGCTTCTTCGCTGACCCTGAGCAGGTGCTTGACCGCGAAGATCATGCCTCGGATCTCCGGCCGGTCGGGGTACCTGTGGGTGCGGTTGAGTTTTCTGAGCCCCATGCTCCAGGTGACGCGGCGGAGCTTCTCGGTGCCCGGGCGGCGGATCAGGGTCACCACCAACTGCTTTTCCTTGGTCGCCTTTTTCTTTCTCTCGGCCATGGCTTACCCCACGATCTCTTCAAGGGACTTGCCGCGCTTGCGGGCGACGCTCTCGGGGCTCTGGAGCCGCAGAAGGCCCTCCACAGCCGCCTTCACCACGTTCTGCGGGTTGTTCGTGCCCACGCACTTGGTCAGGATGTCCTGGATGCCCGCGGCCTCCATGACGGCCCGGATGGCCCCGCCCGCGATCACGCCCGTCCCCTTCGATGCGGGCCGGAGGATCACGTGGCCGGCGCCAAAGCGGCCTTCCACGTAGTGGGGGATGGTGTTGCCCTGGAGGGGAATCCTCACCATGCATCGCTTCGCCTGCTCGATCCCCTTGGAGATCGCCAATGGCACCTCGCGGGCCTTGCCCAGGCCGAATCCCACCTTGCCGTTGCCGTCTCCCACGACCACGAGGGCCGAGAACGAGAAGTTCTTTCCGCCCTTGACGACCTTGGTGACGCGGCGGATGGAGACCACCTGTTCCCGCAGCTCTAATTCGCTGGAGTTTCTCTCTTCCATGCCCGCGCTCCTAGAACTGGAGACCGCCCTTGCGGGCGCCCTCGGCGACGGCCTTGATCCGTCCGTGGAAAATGTATCCGCTGCGGTCGAACACGACGGCCTCGATACCCTTGGCCTTCAGGCGCTCCGAGACCAGTTGGCCGAGCTGCTCGGCCACCGAGAGGTGTTTCCCGGAGGTCTTCAGCTTGGCCTTCAGCTCGGGCTCGAGGGAGGAAGCGGCCGCCACCGTAGCCCCGGTGCTGTCGTCCACGGCCTGCACGTAAATGTAGCGGGTGCTCTTGAAGACGCAGAGCCGGGGCTTCTCCGGCGTGCCCTCCATCCGTTTCCGGATGCGGAGCTTTCGCCACGCTCTCTTCTCACTGCGGTCCGCATGCGTCCATTTCGACATGGCTTCTTCCCCGTGCCTTTACTTCGCGGCCTTGCCGGCCTTGCGGATGATCTTTTCACCCGTGTACATGACGCCCTTGCCCTTGTACGGTTCGGGCTTCTTCATGGCTCGGATCTGGGCGGCCACCTGGCCTACCGACTGGCGGTCGGCTCCGGTCACCACCACGTGAGTGGATTTCTCCACCGCGATCTCGATCCCCTCGGGGATGGGAAATTCGATGGGATGCGAATAGCCCAGGTTGAAGACCGCCCTGCGGCCCTCCACGTTGGCCTTGTACCCCACCCCCACGATGTCCAGCTCCTTCTTGTATCCCTGCGTGACCCCGTGAACGGCATTGGCCAAAAGGGCGCGGGTCAGGCCATGGAAGGCCCGGCACGACTGCGTGTCGTCCGCGCGATTGATCCGCAGCTCCTTGCCCTCCAGGGCGCAGGAGATGCCCGGGAGAACCGGCGTGCGGAGGAACCCCTTGGGGCCCTTCACCTCCACGTGGTCCTCGCCGATGACCACCTGAACCTTGTCAGGGACGGGGATGGGCATTTTTCCGACGCGCGACATGCTCCCCTCCTACCAGACCCTGCACAGGAGCTCGCCGCCCACGCCTTCGCGGCGGGCGGTCTTGTCCGTCAGGACGCCATGGGAGGTGCTCAGGATGGAGATCCCCAGCCCTCCCAGGACCGGTTTCACGTCATCCCGCCGCATGTATAGGCGGCGGCCCGGGCGGGAGGCCCGCTCGATGCCGGCGATCACGGGGCGTCCCTCGTTGGTGTACTTGAGGTCGACCCGGAGGATCCCCTGCTTCGCGTCTTCGGTCACCTTGAAGTTCAGTACGTAGCCCTCTTCCTTGAGGAGCTTGGCCACCTCCACCTTGAGGTTGGAGGAGGGCATCTCCACGTAGGCCTTGCGGCTGGAGAGTCCGTTGCGGATGCGGGTCAGGAAATCGGCGATGGGATCGGTCATCGTCATCGCGTCACCTCACCACGACGCCTTGGTCACGCCCGGAAGCTGGCCCGCCAGCGCTAGCTCGCGCAGGCAGCACCGGCAGAGGGCGAACTTGCGGTAGTACCCGCGGGGCCTTCCGCACCGCCGGCAACGATTGCGATAGCGAACGGCAAACTTGGGTTTCTTTTCCATCTTGGCGAACATGCGAATGCTGGCCATCCTTGGTCTCCTACTTGCGGAATGGCATCCCGAAATGCCGAAGGAGGGCCTTCGCTTCGGGGTCCGTTTTGGCCGTGGTGCTGATCGTGATGTTCATTCCCATGGCCTTCGTGATCCTGTTATATTCCACCTCGGGAAAGATCAGCTGATCCTTCACTCCGAGGGTGTAGTTGCCGTGCCCGTCGAAGGAGCGGTCCGACAGCCCCCTGAAGTCGCGCATCCGGGGGATGGCCAGGGAGATGAGCCGGTCCAGAAACTCGTACATGCGGTTGCCGCGGAGGGTGACCATGGCGCCGATGGGCTGGCCCTGACGCAGCTTGAAGTTCGAGATCGACTTGCGGGCCCGGCGGACGGCCGCCTTCTGGCCGGAGAGGGTGGTGAGCGTCTCCACCGCCTCGTCCAGCAGCTTGATTTCGCTCTTGGCCTCGCCCATGCCCATGTTGATGGTGACCTTCGTGAGCTTGGGAACGGCCATGACGTTGGGATACTGGAACTCCTGCTGCATGTGCGGCAGGACCTCCTTCCCGTAGAACTCTCTGAGACGCGGCTGCTTCTTCATGACTGTCCCCTTAGTCCTGCGCGGCGTCGCACTTCTTGCAGACGCGCATCTTCCTGCCCTCGCGGGTCTGGAAGGAGAAGCGGGTGGGCTCCTGGCACTCCTTGCAGACGCCCATGAGCTTGGAGAGCGGAAGCGACGCCTCCTTCTCCAGGATGCCTCCCTTGATATTCTTTTGCGGGTTGGCCTTGGTGTGCCGCTTCACGAAATTGACGTTCTCCACCACGGCGATGGCCTTGCCCGGGTCCACGCTCAGCACGCGCCCGCGCTTGCCCTTCTCCCTGCCGGAGAGAATCAAAACTTGGTCGTTTTTCTTAATTCGGTTGCCCACGGCGCGCCCCTCTCAGATCACCTCGGGGGCCAGGGAAACGATCTTCATGAACCGCTTCTCCCTGAGCTCCCGTGCGACAGGTCCAAAGACGCGGGTACCGATGGGCTCGCCCTTGTCGTCCACCAGCACGGCCGCGTTGTTGTCGAAACGGATGTAGGAGCCGTCCCGGCGCCGCGTCTCTTTGACGGTGCGCACGACGACGGCCTTCACCACCTTCCCCTTCTTGATGTTGCCCTGGGGCGCCGCCTCCTTGACGGAGCACGTGATGATGTCGCCGAGGCCGGCGTAGCGCCCGGTCGTGGAGCCCCCCTTCATGTGGATGCAGAAGAGCTTCTTGGCCCCGGAATTGTCCGCTACCTGCAGGATGGTCCCCATCTGGATCATGGCTGTCTCCTAAGGCCGATCAGCGGGCTTTCTCCAGGACTTCCTTGACGGCCCAGTGCTTGTCCCGGCTCAGGGGGCGAGTCTCCACGATGAGGACCGTGTCTCCCACCCCGCACTGGTTCTTCTCGTCGTGCGCCTTGAAGCGATTGGTCCGCTTGACCACCTTCTTGTAGGCTGGATGGAAGATGCGGCGTTCCACCTGCACGACCACCGTCTTGTCCATCTTGTCCGACACCACCAGCCCCACCTTGGTGGCGTGGTGGCGGGTCTCCTTCGTGGCATTCGCGTCCATGCTCAACTCCCCTGGGCCGCCCGCTGCTTCTCGGCCAAGACTGTCTTCACCCGTGCCAGGCCGTGCCGGTAGGCGCGGATCAGCTGCGGATTCTCGATCTGGCCGGACGCCAGCTGGAAGCGGAGCTTCATGAGGTGCTCCGTGATCTCCTGCTCTTCGCGCCTGAGCTCATCCACCCCCAGGTCGCGGATCTTGGCCGGTCTCTTGAGGTCCTGTGGCTTCATCATAGCGAGAACTCCTGGTCCTTCCGGGCCACGAACCGGGTCTTGATGGGAAGCTTGTGGGCCGCGAGACGGAAGGCCTCCTGGGCGATGTCCAGGGTCACTCCCTCCAGCTCGAAGAGGACGCGGCCCGGCTTGACCACCGCCACCCACCCCTCCGGATTGCCCTTTCCCTTGCCCATACGGGTTTCAAGGGGCTTCTTGGTGAAGGGCTTGTCCGGGAAGATGCGGATCCAGAGCTTGCCGCCCCTCTTGATGGAGCGGTTGATGGCGACGCGGCTCGCCTCGATCTGCCGGTTCGTGATCCACGCGCATTCCAGGGCCATCAGGCCGTAATCGCCGAAGTCCACGTGACTCCCGCGGGTGGCCACTCCGGCGCGGCGCCCCTTCATCTGTTTCCTGTACTTGACCTTCTTTGGCATCAACATGGTGCTGCTCCCGGCGGCTTACTTGCCGACCTTCTGGCCCTTGTAGATCCACACCTTGACGCCGATGACCCCGTAGGTGGTCCTGGCCTCGGCGAAGCCGTAGTCGATGTCGCTGCGCAGCGTCTGCAACGGCAGGCGCCCTTCAAGATACCACTCGGACCGCGCGATCTCGGCCCCGTTCAGGCGGCCGGCCACGCGAATCTTGATGCCGAGCGCCCCGAACTTGCCGGCCATCTCGATGGCCCGCTTCATGGCCCGGCGGAAGGCCACGCGCTTGTTCAGCTGGAGGGCGATGGATTCGGCCACCAGCTGGGATTCGATCTCGGGCCGGTGGATCTCCTCGATCTTTATGTAGACCTCGCGGCCGAGGCGGCGCTGGACCTCTTCCTTGAGACGGTCCACCTCCGCGCCCTTCTTCCCGATGATGATGCCGGGGCGGCTGGTGAACACCGTGATGGTGAGCTTCTTGCCGGCCCGCTCCAGATCGACGCGGGAGACCCCGGCGTGCCGCAGGCGCCCCAGGAGCTCCTTCCGGAGCTTGAGATCCTCGTGGAGCAGGGACTTGTAATCCTTCTTCGCAAACCAGCGGGACTCCCAGTCCTTGTTGAATCCTACCCGGAAGCCTACGGGGTTAACTTTCTGACCCAAAGCTCACCTCCAAAGTCCAGTGCCGAGAGCCGAATACTGAGGCGCGGTATCACTCCCGCTAGCCCTCACAGCCTGCCTGGCTCAGTCCTCAGTGCTCACTCCTCAGTCCTGACCGCTACCTCTTCTCGTCCAAACCGATGGTGATGTGACTCTGGCGCTTCACGAAGCGGTAGGCCCGGCCCATGGGGGCGGGCAGGGTCCGCTTCCGAAACTTCAGCGAGGCGCCGTCCACGAAGATCGTCGACACCACCAGATTATCAACGTCCACCTGCCGGTTCGGCAGGCTCTCGGCATTGGCCACGGCCGCCTTGAGGAGCTTCTGCAGGTGCCGGGCGGCGCGCTTCTTGGTGAAGCGCAGGATGGCCAACGCATCCCCGACAGAACGGCCCCGGATCATGTCCGCCACGAGGCGGGCCTTCTGGGGCGAGCTGTCCACGTATTTGGCGACGGCTTTTACGATCATGGCGGCCACCTTACTTGACCTCTCCCTTTTTCCTGTCTCCCGAGTGCCCCCGGAAGGTGCGCGTGGGGGCGAACTCGCCGAGCCGGTTACCGATCATGTTTTCCGTGACGTATACCGGCACGAACTTCTTGCCGTTGTGGACCGCGATGGTGTGGTTCAGCATGGCCGGCACGATCATCGAACGGCGGCTCCAGGTCTTGATGACGCTCTTCTTGCCCGAGGCGTTCAGGGCGTCCACCTTGCGCATCAGGTGGTCGTCCACGAAGGGGCCTTTCTTCAGGGACCGCGACATTCTAGGCTCTCCTCTTGACGATAAACCGGGCCGTCCGCTTGTTCCGGCGGGTCTTGTAGCCCTTGGTGGGGACGCCCCAGGGGGTCACGGGATGGCGCCCGCCCTTGGACTTGCCCTCGCCGCCGCCGTGGGGGTGGTCCACCGGGTTCATGGCCGTGCCGCGGACCTTCGGCCTGCGGCCGAGCCAGCGGTTGCGTCCGGCCTTCCCCAGGCTGATGTTCTGGTGATCCAGGTTGCCGACCTGTCCCACGGTGGCGTAGCAGTTGACGCTGACGTAGCGCATCTCACCCGAGGGCATGCGGAGGGTGGCCAGGCGGCCCTCCTTGGCCATCAGCTGGGCCGCGGCTCCCGCCGCCCGCGCCATCTGGCCGCCGCCTCCCTCGTGGAGCTCGATGTTGTGGACCATGGTGCCGACGGGAATCTTGCGGAGGGGAAGCGCGTTGCCCACCACCACTTCGGCCTCCTCTCCCGCCATGATCGTCTGGCCCACCTGCAGTCCCTCGGGGCAGAGGATGTAGCGCTTCTCGCCGTCGGCGTAATTCAGCAGCGCGATGCGGCAGGTCCGGTTGGGGTCGTACTCCACCGCGGCCACCTTGGCCGGGATCCCGTGCTTGCCGCGCTTGAAGTCGATGATGCGGTACCGGCGCTTGTGGCCGCCGCCCCGCCGGCGCACGGTGATGTGGCCGTGGGCGTTGCGGCAGCTCGTCCGGGTCTTCTTCTCCAAAAGCCGCTTTTCGGGCTCGGTCTTGGTCACCTCTTCGAAGGTCGAGGTGGTGATGTAGCGGCGGCTGGGGGTAACCGGTTTATAGGTCTTGATGCCCATGGATGTCCCCTTACACTCCCTCGAAGTACTCGATGGGCTTGGCGCCCTTGGCGAGCTTCACGTAGGCCTTCTTCCAGTCGGGGCGCTTGCCCTCGGACCGGCCGACCCTCTTGTTCTTTCCAAGGACGTTCACGACCCGCACGGTCTCCACCTTGGTGCCGAAGATCTTCTCCACGGCGTAGGCGATCTCGATCTTGTTGGCCTTCGGATCGACCTGGAAAGCGACCGTCTGGGCGCGCTCCTTGGCGATGAGGTTCTTTTCCGTCAGGAGCGGGCGGAGGATGATGGTGTGGGGGCTCCTCATGGCTTGAGAACCTCCGAGAGGCGCGCGAGCGCCGGCTCTGTTAAGACGACCATCTCGTAGCGAGCGAGGTCGTAGATGTTCACCTCGTCCACGCCCGTCACCTTGACGCCCGGAACGTTCCTGCTGGCCAGCCGGAGCGGCTCGGAGACGGTCGAGTCCACGAACAGCACCGTCTTGTGGGCGTCCAGGATGGGAGCGTAGCGGGTCAGGAACTCCTTCGTGCGGTGGCTCTCCACGGTGAGGCTGTCCATCACCGCCAGCATGCCCCGGCGGATCCGCTCCGACAGGAGGCTGCGCATGGCGCCGCGGCGGATCTTCTTCGGGATCGAGTAAGAGTAGTCGCGCGGCTTGGGGCCGAAAACGATGCCGCCGTGGTACCAGAGCGGGGAACGGATCTCGCCCATGCGGGCCCGCCCCGTGTGCTTCTGCTTCCACAGCTTCTTGCCCGAGCCCGAGACCTCGTCGCGCCGCTTGGTGGAGTGGGTCCCCAGGCGCTGGTTGGCGAGGAAGTTCCGCACCGCCTCGTAGATGAGGTCGCGGCGGTAGGGGGTCGCGAAGACCTCCTCGGGCAGGTTGAGCTCCCTGCTCACTTCATTGGATGCGTTGATCACTGGAATGTTAGCCATTGCTCAACCCCTCACCGTATGCCGTGGATCGTCAGGAGTCCGCCCCTGGGACCGGGCACGGCGCCGCGGATCAGAAGCAGGCCCCGCTCCGCGTCCACCAGGACGAGCCTGAGGTTCTTGACGGTCACCCGGCCGTTGCCCATCTGCCCGCCCATCTTGGTGCCCTTGAAGACCCTGGAGGGGTCCGAAGAGGCGCCGATGGAGCCCGGAGCGCGATGGAACATGGAGCCGTGCGTTGCCCGGCCGCCGCGGAAGTGGTGGCGCCTGACCACGCCCTGGAAGCCCTTGCCCTTGCTGGTCCCGATCACCTCCACCACCTGGATGTCCTTGAAGAGATCCACGGTGATGGTGTTGCCCGGAACCAGGTCTGGGAATTCTCCCCGCAATTCCCGGATGGCCCGGACGGAGCCGGCTCCGGCCTTCTTCAGGTGCCCCGCCTGGGGCTTGGTGATGGCCCGCCGGCCCACCTTCTCCACGAGCCCGACCTGCACCGCGTGGTAACCGTCGGTGCTGGGGGACTTCTTCTGAAGCACGACGCAGGGGCCGGCAGCCACGACGGTCACGGGCACCACGGCCCTGGTCTCGTCGAAGATCTGCGTCATGCCAACCTTGCGTCCCAAAATTCCGATCTTCATGATCTCTCCTCAAGCAGAGGTCGCCCGAGGGCGACGTGCCCGCCCCGCCCACGGTGCGGCGGGGATCCGGGGGCCAGTGTCACTTCGTGAAGGCCTTGATCTCCACATCCACCCCGGGCGGCAGGTTCAGCTTCATGAGCGCGTCCACGGTCTGCGGCGTGGGGTCGTAGATGTCCAGCAGCCGCTTGTGGGTGCGCATCTCGAACTGTTCCCTGGACTTCTTGTCCACGTGGGGGGACCGGTTGACGGTCCAAATGGTTCGGTCCGTGGGCAGGGGGATCGGCCCCTTCACCCTCGCACCGGTCCTCTTGGCCGTCTCCACGATCTCCTTGGTGGAGCGGTCCAGGATCCAGTAGTCGTAAGCCAAAAGGCGAATCCGGATCTTTTCGTTCAGCATGAGCTCCTACTCCACGATCTCCGTGATGGTGCCGGCACCGACGGTGCGGCCGCCCTCGCGGATGGCGAACCGGAGACCCTTTTCCATGGCGATGGGTGAAATGAGCTTCACCGCGATACTCACGTTGTCGCCGGGCATGACCATTTCGCGGTCGGCCGGCAGCGTGACGTCACCCGTCACGTCGGTGGTTCGGAAATAGAACTGCGGACGGTAGCCCTTGAAGAACGGCGTATGGCGGCCGCCCTCCTCCTTGGTCAGAATGTAGACTTCAGCGTTGAAGGTCGTGTGGGGGGTGATGGAGCCGCCCTTGGCCACCACCTGCCCGCGCTCCACCTCTTCCTTCTTGGTGCCGCGGAGCAGCAGCCCGATGTTGTCGCCGGCCTGGCCCTGGTCCAGCAGCTTGCGGAACATCTCGACGCCGGTGATGACGGTCTTGAAGGTGGGCCTGAGGCCGATGATCTCCATCTCCTCACCGACCTTCACGATGCCACGCTCCACGCGCCCGGTCACGACGGTGCCGCGGCCGGAGATGGAGAAGATGTCCTCGATGGGCATGAGGAAGGGCTTGTCGATGTCGCGCACCGGCTCGGGGATGTAGCTGTCGCAGGCGTCGAGCAGCTCCTGGATGCACTTGGCGTCCGGAGAATCGGGGCCCTCGGCCGTGCCGGCCTTGAGGGCGGAGCCGCGGATGATGGGCGTCGCGTCACCCGGGAACTGGTACTGGCTGAGGAGGTCGCGCACCTCCAGCTCGACCAGGTCCAGCAGCTCGGGGTCGTCCACCTTGTCGCACTTGTTGAGGAAGACCACGATGTAGGGCACGCCCACCTGGCGGGCGAGGAGGATGTGCTCGCGGGTCTGCGGCATGGGGCCGTCCTCGGCGGAGACCACGAGGATGGCGCCGTCCATCTGGGCCGCGCCGGTGATCATGTTCTTCACGTAGTCGGCGTGTCCGGGGCAGTCCACGTGCGCGTAGTGACGCTTGTTGGACTCGTACTCCACGTGCGACGTGGCGATGGTGAGGATCTTGGTGGGGTCGCGGCGCCCCTGGGATTCGGAGGCCTTGGCCACTTCGTCGTAGCTGATGTACTTCGCCAGCCCTTTGGCCGCCTGGACCTTGGTGATGGCCGCGGTCAGCGTGGTCTTGCCGTGGTCGACGTGCCCGATGGTCCCGACGTTTACGTGCGGCTTGGTACGGTTGAATTTCTCCTTTGACATCCTCAGCCTCCTTGACTAACGGCCCTGCACGCGGGCGACAATCTCGTCCGAGATCTGCTTCGGCGTGGTTTCGTAGTGCTCGAACTGCATCACGTAATTGCCGCGGCCCTGCGTGAGGGAGCGCAGCGAGGTCGCATAACCGAACATTTCAGAGAGCGGAACGTAGGCGGTGATGACCTGGAGGTTGGCGCGCGATTCCATCCCGTGGATCTTCCCGCGCCGGGAGTTGAGATCACCGATCACGTCACCCATGTAGTTTTCCGGGACCGTCACCTCCACCTTCATCACCGGCTCCATCAGCGCCGGCGAGGCCGAGCGCGCGGCCTCCTTGAAGGCCATGGAACCGGCGATCTTGAAGGCCATCTCGGAGGAGTCCACCTCGTGGTAGGAGCCGTCGTAGAGGGAGACCTTCACGTCCTTGACGGGGAACCCGGCCAGGACGCCGGTCTCCATCGCCTCCGCGATGCCCTTCTCCACAGCCGGGATGTACTCCCTGGGGATGGTGCCGCCGGTGATGGCGTTCTCGAATACGAAGCCGTCCCCCTCGCCGAGCGGCGCGACGGTGATCTTCACGTGGCCGTACTGGCCGTGGCCGCCGGTCTGCTTGATGTACTTGCCCTCGGCCTTGGCCTCCTTGGTCAGGGTTTCACGGTAGGCCACCTGCGGCTTGCCCACCGAGGCCTGGACCCCGAACTCCCGCGTGAGGCGGTCCACGATGATCTCAAGGTGCAGCTCGCCCATGCCCGAGATGAGGGTCTGGCCGGTGTCGAAATCCACCCGCACCTTGAAGGTGGGGTCTTCCTTGGCGAGCTTGACCAGGGCGGCGGAGAGCTTCTCCTGGTCCGCCTTGGTTTTGGGCTCGATGGCCACGGAGATGACGGGGGCGGGGAAATCCATGGACTCCAGGATGATCGGGTGGTCCTTCGTGGCCAGGGTCTCGCCCGTCACCGCGTCCTTGAGGCCCACGATGGCGGCGATGTCCCCCGCGCGCACCTCCTCGATCTCCTCCCGCTTGTTGGCGTGCATCTTCAGGAGCCGGCCCACGCGCTCCTGGCGCTTCTTCGTCACGTTCCAGACGTAGGAGCCGGCCTTCAGGGTGCCGGAATAGACCCGCGTGAACGCCAGCTGCCCCACGAAGGGATCGGTCATGATCTTGAAGACGAGGGCGCAGAAGGGCTGTTCATCGAGCTGCTTCCGCTCCTCCACCTCGTCCGTGTCGGGGTTGATCCCCTTCACGGGGGGGACCTCGACGGGCGAGGGGAGATAGTCCACCACGGCATCAAGGAGCGGCTGGATGCCCTTGTTCTTGAAGGCGGAGCCGCACAGGACCGGCGTGAAGTGCATGGCGATGGCGCCCTTGCGGATGGCGGCCTTGACGGCCTCCACGTCATCCAGCTCTTCCCCGTCCAGGTAGCGCTGCATGAGAACGTCGTCTTCCTCGCACGCCATTTCCAGGAGCTTCTCCCGGAAGGCCTTGGCCTTCTCCGCATACTCCGGGGGGATCTCGGTCACCTCGTACTTCGCACCGAGAGTGTCGTCCTCCCAGCGGATCGCCTTCATGTGGAGGAGGTCGATGACGCCCACCAGGGAATCTTCCGAGCCCCACGGGAGGAAGAGCGCCACGGGGCGGGCGTGCAGGCGATCGTCCATCATCTTGAGGGCGCGCTCGAAGTCGGCGCCCTGCCGGTCCATTTTGTTCACGAAGGCGATGCGCGGCACCTTGTACTTGTCGGCCTGGCGCCACACCGTTTCGGACTGAGGCTCCACCCCCGCCACGCCGCAGAAGACTCCTACGGCCCCGTCGAGCACGCGAAGGGAACGCTCCACCTCGGCCGTGAAATCGACGTGCCCGGGCGTATCGATGATGTTGATGCGGTGATCCCGCCAGAAGCAGGTGGTGGCCGCGGAGGTGATGGTGATCCCCCGCTCCTGCTCCTGCACCATCCAGTCCATGGTGGCCGTGCCCTCATGGACCTCGCCCATCTTGTAGTTCACGCCCGTGTAGTAGAGCACCCGCTCGGTCGTGGTGGTCTTGCCGGCATCAATATGGGCCATGATGCCGATGTTTCTTTGTCGTTCGTACGGGACGGAACGGGCCACGCCTTCTCCTTACCACCGGTAATGGGCGAACGCCTTGTTGGCCTCGGCCATCTTGTGCGTGTCTTCGCGCTTCTTGATGGAGGAGCCGCGGTTGTTGGCGGCGTCGAGGACCTCGGCGGCCAGCGCCTCCATCATCGTCTTTTCGCTCCGGCCTCGGCTGTACTCGATGATCCAGCGGAAGGCGAGAGAGAGCCTGCGCTCGGGGCGCACCTCGATGGGCACTTGGTAGGTGGCGCCGCCCACGCGCCTGGACTTCACCTCAAGGACGGGCTTCACGTTTTCGAGGGCCTTCTGGAAGACCTTGAGGGGGTCCTCGCCGGCCTTCTCCTTGATGATGTCCATGGCCCCATAAAAAATGGACTCCGCTACGGATTTCTTGCCCTCCAGCATGATCTTGTTGATGAACTTGCTGACGAGGACCGACCCGTACACAGAGTCCGGCGGAATTTCTCTTTTCCTGACAACGGCTTTCCTAGGCATTCCTGATCGCTCCTTACCCTCTTTTCAAAGAGCAACGGCCCCCCTGGGGGCCCGGGTGGCGAGGGAACTCTTATGACTTCGGCCGCTTCGCTCCATACTTTGAGCGGGCCTGGCGCCTGGCCTCCACGCCCGTCGTATCCAGCTTGCCGCGAATGATGTGGTACCGCACGCCCGGCAGATCCTTCACGCGGCCGCCGCGGATGAGGACCACCGAGTGCTCCTGGAGGTTGTGCCCGACGCCGGGGATGTAGGTGGTCACCTCCATCCCGCTGGTGAGGCGCACGCGCGCCACCTTCCGGAGGGCGGAGTTGGGCTTCTTGGGCGTCGTGGTGTACACGCGAGTGCACACGCCGCGCTTTTGAGGATTCGCCTGAAGGGCGGGGCTCTTGGTCTTGTACTGAACCGCCTTGCGCCCCCTGCGCACGAGTTGATTGATGGTCGGCACAACGTCCTCCTTAGTGCGTTTGCCTTGCACGAGGGCCTTCCCCGAGGGGGAAAAGCCGGGATAGCATACCGGACTTCCCCAATGCTGTCAACCCCCTAAGAAAACGCACTTTGGGGAGACCACCTCAACATTTTGCGGTTTGGAGCGTCCCGGTTGCGCCGGTGGGGGCAGAGGTCCTACGCTGGCACCAGGACTGGAGGAGCACCGTGTCCCTTCCCACGCCCGAGGAGTGCATGAGACTGGCGCTCGGCCTCGCCGAACGAGCCGCCCGTGATGGGGAGGTGCCCGTGGGGGCGGCCCTCCTGTCCCCTGACGGGGCCATCTTCACCGGCCGAAACCGCTGCGAGTCGATCGGCCCCCTGGACCATGCCGAGCTCGAAGCCCTCCAGTCAGGGTTAGCCGCCCTGGGCCGCCGCGGCCTGGGGGTGTGCACCCTTTACGTGACTCTGGAGCCCTGCGTCATGTGCCTTGGCGCCATGGTGCACGCCCGCATCGGGGGTCTGGTCTACGCCTGTCCCGAACCACGATTCGGAGGCGTCTCAGCGCTTCAGGAGCTCTGGCGCCAAGGGCGGTACCCCCACCGATTTCCCGTGGCTTCGGGATTGTGCGAGGAGGAGTCCCGCCTGTTGCTCCGGCGATTCTTCGCCGAAAGACGGCCCTGACCTGGTTCCTCCAACTCTTCAAGGCGTGGCCCGGTGTGGCCCGCCCCAGACGATCAAGGGCGGCACCCTGGCCGCCCCCGTGTAAGTCCTCTTTTTTCTGGCGGAGAGAGAGGGATTTGAACCCCCGTTACCGTTACCGGTAAACCTGATTTCGAGTCAGGCGCCTTCGACCTCTCGGCCATCTCTCCGGGTCTTGTATGCTACTCGCCCCTGGGATCGTTCCGCAAGGGGTCGGGCATTCCCCCGCCCAATAACCCAAATCCCGCGACTGGACATGGGAGTGGCACCGAAAGGCAGATGGAGGGTAGTTTCCGTGAAAGACGGTCTTCACCCGCCAAGGGATTTGGGTTGCCTCCGACCCCGGACTTGATCCGGGGGAGGAAGCCCCAAGGGTGGGGTGGGGCCCCAGCGGGCTTTGCCCGTGGGGCGGGGCCCCGGAGGGCAACGCGACGATTCGTCAGGCTTTGCCTGCGAATCGGAGAGAGAAGCCCTTGGCCCTCCCCGTCCAAGAGACAATGTCTTCCCCTCGTGAACCTGAACCATAGCCGAAGCCACCCGCATTTCAATCGCGGAATTTGGGAATAAAGAAAGGGGGGCACCCGAAGGCACCCCCCTTTGAGGATGAGCGGATCGCTCGGTTATTGTGCGGTGACGCTTACGTCGTCGAGATACTCATCGTTGCCGTAACCGCTGATGCCCTCGAAGGCCAGGTAGACGGTCTGGCCCTTGTAGGCGCTCAGGTCCACCGTGGACTGGGCCCAGCCGGTGGAGCCGGTGTAGCGCGAGATGGGCGAGCCCACGTTGGTCCAGGTGGTGCCGTTGGTCGAAACCTGCACCTGCACCTGATCGGGGTAGGAGGAGTACTGGGTGTCGTGATACATCCAGAAGGTAAGGGTCACCGTGGTGTAGTTGCTCGCCACGGCAAAGCCGGAGGCCCGGTAGAGGCGCGTCTCGCTGCCGCTGGCGGAGGTCCAGGAGTTGAAGTCGGCCATCTTGGAGCCGCCGTGTGGAGAGGCGCTGGGGTAGGTGCCAGAGGTCACCATGGTCCAGGCGCCCGCGGTACCGGAAACCTGGGCCGTGGACCAGCCCGTTCCTTCGAAGCCGTCGCTGAAGAGGGTTGCGGGACCGCTCGCCACCGCGGCGGTGAAATTGACGCCCGTGATGTTGGCGCCGTTCACCGTCTCGGAGGCGCTCGCCGGCGTGAAGGCGTAGCCCGCCAAACCGGGCGTCACGGCGTAGGTTCCGTTGGCCAGGCCGCTGAGGGTGTAGGCGCCTGAGCTGTTGGTGGTGGCCGTGGCGGAGCCCGCCGCGACCGTCACTCCCGAGAGGCCCGCGCCGCTCAGGGTGATGGTGCCCGAGATGCTGTAGGTGGGCGGAGGCGTGCCGGTCTGCGCCACCACGGCGACATCGTCCACGTAGCAGTCGTTGCCGTAGGCGCTGATGCCGAGGAAGCCGACCTGGAAGTTCGCCGCCCCGTTATAGGTGGTGCCCAAGGTGACCGTGACCTGCGCCCAGCCGGTAGCGCCGTTATAGCGGGAGACCGCCGAGCCGACGTTCGTCCACGTGCTACCGTTGGTGGAGACCTGCGCCTGCACGCGGTCGTTGTCCGAGGAGTAGCCCGTGTCGTGGTACATCCAGAAGGTCAGCGTCATCGAGGTCGTGTTGGACGGAACGGCGAATCCCGCGCCGCGATAGTAGCGGGTTTCGCTCCCGCTGGCGGAGGTGTAGGAGTTGAAATCTCCGAGGTGGGTTCCGCCGTGCGGGGAAACGCTGGGGTAAGTGCCGGAGGTCGGCGCCGTCCAGGCGCCCGCCGTTCCGGAGACCTGGGCCGAGGACCAGCCGCCGTTCTCGAAGCCGTCGCTCAGCAGCGTGACCGTTCCGCCGGAGCTCGCCGTGGCCGTGAAATTGACGCCCGTCAGGTTGGCGCCGTTGATCGTTTCCGAGGCGCTGGTGGGCGAGAAGGTGTACCCGGACTTGCTCGGGGTAACGGTGTAGGTCCCATTCGCCAGGCCGGCGAGGGTGTAGGCGCCCGTGGAACTGGTGGTGGCCGAAGCTGTTCCCGCCGTGACGGTGACCCCGGAGAGGCCCGATCCGCTCAAGGTGATCGTTCCCGAGATAGTGTAAGTGGAGGGCGGATTGGCCGTGGCCGTGAAGTTGACGCCCGTGATGCTGGCGCCGTTCACCGTCTCTGACGCGCTCGAGGGCGAGAAGGTATAACCGGACTTGCTCGGCGTCACCGTGTAGGTCCCGTTGGCCAGGCCGCTGATCGTGTAAGCCCCCGTCGAGCTGGTTGTCGCTGAGGCGGAACCCGCGGCCACCGTCACCCCCGAGAGGCCGGAGCCGCTCAGCGTGATGGTCCCGGAGATGCTGTAAGTGGCGGGAGGGTTGGCCGTAGCCGTGAAGTTCACGCCCGAGATGTTGGAGCCGCTCACCGTCTCAGAGGCGCTGGCCGGAGAGAAGGTATACCCGGAGAGACTCGGCGTCACCGTGTAGGTGCCGTTGGCGAGTCCAGTGAAGGTGTACGCGCCGCCCGTGCCCGTGGTGGTGGTCGCGCTCGCCGCGCCGCTCAGGGTCACGGTCACTCCGCTGGTCACGGCTCCAGAGATCGTCCCGGAGATGCTGTAGGTGGCCGAGCCGCCCTGCATCACGACGGCCACGTCGTCGATGTAGCAGTCGTTCCCGTAAGCGCTGATGCCGAGGAAGCCGAGCTGAACGGACTGCCCCTTGTAGCTGCTCAGGTCGATGCTGACCTGCGCCCAGCCCGTGCCGCCGCTGTAGCGGGAGACCGCCGAACCGACGTTGGTCCACGTGCTGCCGTTGGTGGAGACCTGCGCCTGCACCTGGTCGTTGGAGGTGGAGTACCCCGTGTCGTGGTACATCCAGAAGGTCAGCGTGACCGTGCTGGCGGAAGAGGGGATGGCGAAGCCCGCCGTCCGGTACAAGCGCGTCTCGCTTCCGCTGGCGGAAGTATAGGAGTTGAAGTCGGCCAGGTAGGAGCCGCCGTGGGGAGAGGCCGAAGGATAGGGGCCAGAGGTGACGGCCGTCCAGGCACCCGCCGTTCCGGAGACCTGGGCCGTGGACCACCCCGTGAACTGGCTCTCGAACCCGTCGCTGAAGAGGGTCGTGGGGCCCGTTACCACGGAGGCGGTGAAGTTCACGCCCGTCACGTTGGCGCTGCCGACGGTGACCGACTGGCTGGTGGGAGAGAAGGTGTAGCCCGCCAGGCTCGGCGTCACCGTATAGGTGCCGCTGGGGAACCCCGCCAACGTGAAGGCACCCGCGCTGCTCGTCGTGGCCGAGGCGGTGCCGGAGGTGACGGTCACCCCTGCGAGGCCGGACCCGTTCAGGGTGATCGTTCCGGAGATGCTGTAGGTTGGCACGGCGGTGGCCGTGAAGTTTACGCCCGTGATGTTGGCGCCGCTCACCGTCTCGGAGGCGCTCGCCGGGGAGAAGGTGTAGCCGGACTTGCTCGGCGTTACCGTGTAGGTGCCGTTGGCGAGCCCCGCGAAGCTGTACGTCCCGCCGCTGGCCGTGGTCGTCGTGGCGCTGGCCGCTCCGCTGAGGGTCATGGTCACCCCGGAGGTCGCCGCGCGGCTCACCGTCCCCGAGATGCCGTAGGTCGTGGTGGTCCCGTTCCAGTTGTTTACCAGGGCATCCACGTCCACCGTGCCCAGGCCCGTGACCTCGTCCCATCCGGTGGCGGCGGTGAAGCCCGTCAGGCCCGGAACGTTGTTGTTGCCCGAGGTGATGTCGTGGAAGACAGCCGGTCCCGTCCCGTTGTACTGGGCCGTGCCGAGCTGGTAGAGCTTCGTGTTCGCGTTGCCCTGCCGGCCGTACTTCTGGATCACGAGGGCCATGAGGCCGGCGAAGGAGGGCGAGGCCGCCGAGGTGCCGCCCGTGGTGGCCATGGCGCCCTGGGTGTAGACCAGCATGCCGTAGTTCCCGAAGAACATGTCGGAACCGTCCAGGCACACGTCGGGCAAATACCGGCTGTTCGCGCTGGGCACGCCGGGCGCCGACTGCCAGGAGGGCTTGGCGTAGGTGGTGGAGGCCCCGCTGCTCGTGGACCAGAGGCCCGAGCCGCCGCTCACGGTGCCGCTCTCGTTCCAGGGCGTCTCGGGGATGTAGCCGGTGGCCGCACCCGAGGCGTTCCAGTAGCTGCTGGAGTTGCTCAGCTGGGTGGCGCCCACGGCGATGTCGTAGGGAGTGGAGGCGAGGCCGTTCACGCCCGACTGGCCGGAGCCGGTGGTGGCGCTGCCCGCGGCGCAGCCGGCGGGACCGCTGTCGCCCGTGGAGATGCAGGCGGTGATGCCCTGCGAGGCCGCCTGGGACCAGAGGTTATTGTAGAAGGTATTCTCGGCCGACCCCATGGCCGACTCGCAGGACCCGAAGCTCGTGCTCATCACGTCCGCGAGGTTGTTGTTCACGATGTACTGGGCCGAGAGATCGACGCCGTCTGTGCTCGAGGTCGAAGCGGAGGCCACGAACTTGACCGTAGCCCCCGGGGCCACGCCGCCGGACCATTCGGCGTCCAGGTCGGCCTCCCCGTCCTCGCCGGCGCCCAGGTCGCCGGGGTTGGTGCCATTGACGATGATCGTGGGGGTGTTCACGGGAAGTCCCAGGACGCTGCGGAAGGTCGACCAGTTGGTGGTGCCGGGATTCGTCCGGCCGACGATGCCGATGGTCACGCCCGTGCCGGTTCCGTTCGCGCTGTAGGAGGCGTTCGCGTCATAGATCGTGGCCCAGTCGATGGGGCTGGCGTAGACCCCGGCCGTGCCGTTGGCGGTGCCGCTCCACTGGGGCAGGATCTTGCCGTACTTGGCGTAAACGGCGGCGGCGTCCTGGGGAGACAGCTTCTGGAAGCCCATGTTCATGGCCTGGCGCGGGAAGTCGTCCAGCGAGACTATGCCTGCCACCACGCTGGAAAGCGCCTTCGGGATCGAGGGATCGGTGGCGTTGGCGTGGTGCATCACCCCCGCCACGTAGTACCGGTGAATCTCGGTGTGGAAGGCGCTCTCCACCTCGGCGACGCTCCCGCTGAAGTTGATCCACAGGCGTCCCTTGCCCACTTCGGCGATGGTGAAACCCTGCGATTTCAGCCAGTTTGTGACGGTGGCCAAATCTTGCCTGCTCGGCCCGAAGCGCCTGCCGAATTCCTCGGGGCTCAGCCAATGATGGAAGCGCGGCGAGGTGGGGTCCTGTTGCTCGGCGAGCAGGCGGTCCAGGGTGGCCTGCCGGCTGGGGCTCATCTTCAGCGTGAGGATGATCCGGTCCATCGGCCGCGCCGGGTCGGCGAAGCCGTAGTCCGCCTGGGATTGGGCGAGGGGGTTCACGTTGCCCCTGAGGACGATCGTGTCGTTGTTGTTGATGGGTCCTATGGTGCCGCAGGAAGCGGGGCTGGCCCCTTGAGCAAAGAGCCCAGGGACTAGCGCGAGAGCCAGCACTAACCCGAGTGCGAACGGGAATAATCTTCGCCTTTGCATCACACCGACCTCCGGTCTCTCTTGGGTATTGCGCCGCAATACCCGGTAAACCTCTGCGCCAATGGAACGAGAACTGCGATGGATTAGCGGGGGACTGCCGGCCTCGAGGTCTGCCGGCACGGTGGCCCTATCAGGGCTTCTTGAGGATTCGCCTTCGGAGGAGGGTGCTCCTACCGGGGATCCACGGAGCGGCGGGCAGAGCCAGCCGCTCCAAGGAGCGGGCTTGGAGCGGGAGAGGTGCGAGGGGAGATGTGATCAGTTGAAGCAGAGGACCATCGTTGTCCCGGGAGGAATCGTCATCCTCGTCGGGACCCATCTGCCCGTTGTCGGCACGGGGCATCGAGAGCGCCTCGATGGGGTCCCGGCCCTCCTGTGCCTGCAAACGGCCGGGATGCGCTTCCGACGGGGAGGGCGAGGGCCAGGAGGATGGGTACGCGTGCGATCCCAGGCCCAGAGCACAGAAGGCGCAAATGATCGAGATCAGAAACACGAGCTTGGCTACCCGATTGCCCACGATGAGGTGCCCCTCCCTCTGCTCCCTGCCTCACATGCAGCAAGAGGGGTGCCATCCCGCACGGATCGCCAAACGGCTAGCCTTATCAATGAGTTGCGCGCTTCTAACGGGAGACCATCAGCGTGTACTCAGTTAGCAGGGCGGCTGGCCAGAGAGAGAGGAAACGCTTTTGCGGGCTGAAATATCAAGACTTAGGCGAAGAATACCCCGTTCCATGCGTTCCGTATACTCCGATCACGGCTCTGGTCGGAGGTGCACAAATCCCCTTGGGCCCCAGCTTGTCTGCCCTTGGGGCCGGCCAGGCCTATGGCACGGTGACCGCCTGCGGGGCGGCTGCATTGCCTTGATCGTCGGAGGCGGTGATGGTGATCGTGCCCGTCGTAGCCCCCTTCGGGTCATAGATGGTCTCGGCGGGCGCACCTGGTGCGGCGGTGCCGGAAGCGGGGCTGACACTTCCGCCGCCAGCCGTGACGGCGGCGTTCCACGCGATGGTCGTGGCGGCCGAATCGGTATCGTTCAAGAGCCAGTCGATGGAGTAGGTGCCATCTGGCAGATTGGTCGCAGCCAGGTCATCGATGGTGAGAGGAGAACCGCTCACCGTGATGGAGGTGTTACAGGATCCGCTCTGGCTGCCTGAGACGACCGCCACGGCGGCCGTGTACGTTCCGCCCGCCGAGTAGGTGTGGCTGGGGTTCTGCGTGGTGAGGTGCGGGCTCCCGTCGCCGAAATCCCAGTCGTAGGCGTAGGAGCCCGTACCGCCCGAAGGCTGGGAGGTGAAGGAGACCGCCAGCGGGGCCGGGCCGCTGGAGGGCGCCGCGCCGCAAGTCACGGCCACCAGTGTTCAGCCCCCCACTGTAATGGCTTTCTGGCAGGAAGCGGACTGGCTTCCGACCGTGACCGTCACCACCGCCGTAAAGGTTCCGTTGCCGGAATAGGTGTGGCTGGGGTTCTGGGAGGCGTCGTCGGCGCTGCCGTCACCGAAGTTCCAGTCGAAGACGTAGGAGCCGCTTCCACCCGATGGCTGGCACGCAAAACTCACGGCCAGGGGGGCTGGTCCACTCACCGGGGTGGCGCTGCACGTCACGGCCAGGGCGGGGGCACTGACGGTGATGGTCTTGGAACAGGAGGCGGACTGGGCCCCGCTCGTGACGGTCACACTCGCCCCATAGCTTCCCGCGGTCGCATAGGTGTGGGACGGATTCTGCTGCGAGGAGGAGGCCCCGTCGCCGAAGCTCCAGGTGTAGGCGTAGGCGCCGGAGCCGCCCGTGGCCGCTGCCGAGAAGTTCACTGGCAGGGGGGCGGCGCCGCCGGACGGGCTGGCGCCGCAGGTCACGCCGAGGGGAGGAGTAACGGTCACGGTCAGGGGGGCCGCCTCCACCACTCCACCCAGGAGGTCCGTCACGGTGAGCTGCGCGGCGAAGGAGCCCGGCGTCGAATAGGTATGGGAGGAGCTGAGATCCGAGGAGTGGGGGGTGGAATCGCCGAATTTCCAGTCGTAGCTATAGGGGGGATAGCCTCCCGAAACCGCCCCCGCAAAAGAGACCGAAAGGGGCGCGACCCCGCTCAGCGGGCTTCCAACCGCCGAGGCGCTGAGATCGTAGTCCAGGTAGGCCATGTCGTTGGCGCGGGATTGCCCCTGCACCTGCACGACCGCTCTCAGTTTGGTCGCGCCCTGGGACTTGGCGAGGAGGGCGGTCGCGGTGGGAACCTGGATGTCCAGGGGGTTCGTGCCCGGCTGGAACACCGTGGCCACCTTCATTTTCGCCTTCACCTTGCCCCTCATGGTGATGAATTTCAGGACGACCTTGGCCTGCTTCGTCCTGCTCTTGTGATTCGCCACCACGAAACTCAGGGTAGCGTCCGAGGTGGTGTAAAGGAGGGCGGGCTTCGAGGCGAAGGCGATGGACCACTTGCTGGCCCGCGGAGCCTTCGCTTTCGCGGCCAGCGTGACTTCCGTTTCCGCGCTGGCCCGCCCGATCTGAGCAGTCAGAAGGACATCCTCGCCAATGGAGAAGGCGGATAACTTTGCTGGAGCGATCGAGGCCTGAACCGGATTCATCCCCGCATGGAGGTGTACCTGCTCCTTCCAGACCGGCTGGGAGACCAGGCCGTCTTCGGAGCGCACTGAGAGGGTCAGTTCCTTGGAACAATCGGCCGGGGAGGTGACCAGGACGGTGACGGGGCTGGCCACCTGCACGCTGAGATACTCCGGCTGCTGAAGGCCCAGGGCCAGCGGTGCGGCTGGATCCTTCGCCCACATACCGAGCCCGGCCAAGCTGGCCAACGCGAGGATGGCGAACAATCGTTTGGACATGAGGCCTCCTTTCATGCCGAGTCCAGTGTTGTGTCCCCGTCTTGTGTTTACCATGGCTTCTTCCCGGGACACAACACTTCCCAAGGGGCTCCGCCCCTAGGGCGCCCGCCTGCGGCGGGCCGTCACCCCGAAGGAACGGGGAGGCTTCCTCCCCGCACCCCTGCGCGTGCCGTCTTTCGCATGCTTCAATGGTAATCCCATTTCAGGGACGGCACACTGGCACGCGTGCGCTCACCATGAGGCGGGAGCATCTCCCTATTCGGGAGCCTCCTCCCCCCACACCTCCGCCTCGAACCACTCCATGCGGGTGCCGGGCTCCCTCCATGCACCGCGCGGGAGTCCAGCCTTCAGACAGGTCTGCTCCAAGAACGTCTGCTTGCCCCAGCCCCACTCCACTGGAACCTGGGGAAGCAGAAGCCCCCTTCGGCCTCCCCGGCTCACGATGAGCCCGTGGCGGCCGACCTCGATGGCCTCCACGGCGCGCACGGGCTCGGGCACTGTGAGCGCGGATATTTCGATGTTCAGCTCTTGGAGCTCCGACGGAGAGACGGATGGAAACCTGGGATCTTCAGCGGCGGCGCTCACCGCCATGCGGGCCACGGTCTCATCCAGGGGGCCAGAGGGAAGGATAGTTCCGATGCACCCGCGCAGGGCTCCGTCCCGGCGCTTCAGCGTGACGAAGGCCCCTCGGGGCTCGGGCGCCACGGAGGGGCAGTCCACCCCGACCACCAGCCTTCGACCCTCCGACAGGTACACTCCGATGGCCCTGCGGGCCAAGGCCAGCAGGTTCTTCCGAACGGTCGGCGGCAGGGGGGGGGCCACGAAAGTTCAGACGGCGAAGAGTTCGCCGAACTCGGGGACGCTCCGCTTCAGTTCACCATAGACGCCCTGGTAGAGGGTGTAGACCGCGCTGGGGCAGCCGTGGCAGGCTCCCACCAGCCGGACCGTCAGGTTGGGCTCCTTGATTTCCACGATTTCGATGTCCCCCCCGTCCATCTGCAAGGCGGGGCGGATCCTGGCGATCACTTCGCGGACACGCGCATCAAAACCTTCGGGCATGCGGACCTCCTTCACACCGTACCCCAAGACTGTAGGGCAGGGCGGTGCCCTAGATCATCCCTGAAGGCCGGTACCGATCGCGGGCTGGGTTATTTCATCCAGTGGAAGACCGTCGCCTCACCCCGCGAGATCTCCCGCCTGTATTCGGCCATGGGAAGGGGCAGGCCCACCCTGCGTTGGACAACGGCCGGACCTGCGTTGTAGGCGGCCAAGGCCGCCTCCTGAGACCCCAGGCTCTCTTGCAGTTGGAATAGATAGGCAAACCCGAGCTCGATGTTGAGGCTGGGATCTTTCAGCTCCTCGGCGGTGGAAGGTGCTTTGTGGAGCGCTTTGGCTACGGCGTCTGCGGTGGAAGGGAGGATCTGTGTCAGCCCCACCGCGCCCTGGCTGGAGACGGCATCGAGCCGGAAGGAGCTCTCCATCTGGATGAGGCTCAGGACGAGCATCGGGGAGTACTGGTAGGTGACCACCACCCGCACGATCGCGGCGGAGGCCTGATCAAAGTCGGCCTGGGACCACCGCTGTCCGTTGTAGCGAAGTGCCTCGTTGAGCAGGCGCCTCACCTCGTTCTTGAGCGGCCGCAACCCGTCCCTGGCCTCGACCACCGCCACGGGGCTGGGAGAGGAGAGGGGCTTGCTCCACACGTTGACCAGGAGAGCGCACGCCCCCAGCATTGCAACTACCAGAAAGTTGTGGATTTTCAATCGACAAGGACCTCCATGCGGGTGGTTCACTCCCCCCGCGTCGCGGGCAGACTAACCCATCCAGCGGGAGGAGTCAACCCCCTGATTTCTCTGGTCCTATTCAAGCCGAGCGGCGGGGGATGGCTTCCCCGCTCGGCTGGGCGAGGTTCTCCGCTGCGACAGCACCATAAAGCCCTCCGGTGCCCGATTGATTCTTGTCGAGGCGCGAACCTCACTCCTGCGGGCCTCGCAGAGGGAGGGAAAGCCTCCCTCATGGGGGACAAACGGCTTCGTCCCCGCATCCGGCCGACCCGCACGTCAGGAGTGGCGGACGGGTCCGTCCATCAAGCGACTGCCCGACCTATCCAAGAACCTCCTACATCGTCACCCGGATGGGCGTGTACAGCGAGAAGGGTTCGGACACCAGGGGCCGCACCTGCTCATATTCTTGATAGAGCTGCCAGAGTTCGGGCGGCACCTCGCTGCGCTCGCGGGCGCGGACCAGCGAATCCGTCTTCTCCTCGAGGAAGGCCTGAAGGATCGTCTTCGGTTTCGGGTACATGACGATATGGACGGCCTCCTTCGGAGGTATCCCCGCCTTCTCCTTGGCCAGCGCGATGGCCTCCTCGATCCCGCCGAGCTTGTCCACCAGCCCGAGCTTGAGGGCATCTTCGCCGGACCAGATCCTGCCCTGCCCCACCTGGTCGATAGCCTCGTAGGATTTATGGCGCCCCTCCGCGGCCTTCTGGACGAACGTCTTGTAGAAGCTCTGCATCTGGCCCTGGATGAGCTGCTCCTGCTCGGGGGTGTAAGGCGTGTAGGAGCTGAAGAGGTCGGAGTTCTTACCCCGCTTCATGATCTCCATGTTGAAATCCACGAAGTCCAGGAGGCCCTTGATGACGAACTTCCCCGTCACCACCCCGATGGAGCCGGTGATGGTCCCGGGCTCGGCAACGATTCCGTCCGAGCCCATGGAGATGTAGTACCCACCAGAAGCGGCCAAGTCAGACATGGAGACGACGACCGGCTTGGACTTTCTGAGCACCTGCACCTGCCGCCAGATCACGTCTGAAGCCAGGGCATCTCCGCCGGGGCTGTCCACCCTCAGGACCACCGCCGAGATCCCGCTATCCTCTCCGATCTTCCTCAGCCAACGGATGAGCGTCTCGGAGCCGATGTTGCTCGAGCCCTTCTCCCCGGAGACGATGTCCCCGCTGGCCACCACATAGGCCACGGTTTTCTTCGCCCCCTCGTGGAGGTTGATCCGGTGGTCGTTCTGGTAGTCGGCCATGTCGATTCGGTTCCATCGTTCCCTGTTTCCGTTGATCTTCTTGAGCCCCTGTTCCACTTGGTCCTGGTAGAGAAGGTCGTCCACCAGGCGCTGCTGCTTCATCTGATCGCCCCACAGGAATCCCATGTCGATGGCCGCCTTGACCTGGTCCGGGCTGAGCTTGCGTCCCTGGGCGATCCCGTCCACGAGCTGGCCGTAGAAGCTGTCGAGAATGGCGTTGGTGGCCTCCTTCTCGGCGTCGGAGGCATCGGTTCGGGTGAAGGTGTCCGAGTAGGACTTGTAGGCGCCGATGTGGTAGAGCTGCGGCACGATCCCGAACTTCTTCAGGGTGCCGCCGAAGAAGGGAAGCGCCATGGCGGGTCCCATTAGGATGAGATCGCCCGACGGTGGCGCGTAGACCTTGTCCGCGCAGGAGGCCACGTAATATCCGCCGGTGCTGGCCGATTCGTAATAGGCCCAGACCGGCTTGCCGCTCTTCTTGAAGCGTTCCACGGCCGACCGGAGCTGTTCCAGCTTCCCCAGGCCCGTTCCGCCCCCCATCCCCGGTTCGATGAGCAGGCTCTTGATGCGTTCGTCCTTGGCCGCGCGGTCGAGAGCCCTCACGGTGTCGAAGACGTTGTAGATTTTTTCGTGGAAGATCTGGGTGGCGATCGGATCGGGTGGAGACTCCTGAAAGGGACTGCTCAGAGAAAGCACCAGGGTGGAGTCCGGTTTGACGGCCACCTGGTTGGTGCTCACGAGCGAAGCGAAACCCACCACCAAAAGGAACCCGCCCAACACGATGACCCCCAGGATGGCAAGGAAGATCCAGAGCCCCCATCGGGTGTGCTTGGTCGGAACCTGCCCTGCGCCTACGGAACCATCCATCGTTTGCTCCTACGCAAGAGTGTCAGTATACGTGAGTTAGATCCAAGATGTTCACGGCTCCACCTGGCCTTGAGGGGCCAGCAGTTCGTTCATTCGGACGGGGGTGAGCCCCAGAATTCTGGCCGCCCGGCGCCTATCTCCGCCGCACCGGCGAAGGATCTCGACCGCCCGCCAACGCTCCTCCTCCCGCAGCCACTCCTCGGGATCTTGCAGGGATGAGAACTCGGGAACGCCGACCGAGGGGGACGTCCCGCCACCGCCGCCGGCCAGAATGGCCGGCGTGATGGCTCCGTCGGCCTCCGCCAGGATGGCGGCCCGCTCGATCCGGTTCATGAGCTCCCGCACGTTGCCGGGCCACGGCTGTGAAACCAGCCAGTCCTCCGCTTCGGGCACCAGGCGCAGGGAGGGTCTGGCGAGTTCCTGCCGGAAGTGATTCACGAAGTGGGCGGCCAGCGGCGGTATGTCCTCCCTGCGTTCCCTGAGGGGGGGGATGCGGATGGGAAAGGCGCTCAGCCGGTAGTAGAGGTCTTCCCGGAAGAGCTTGGCCCGGATCAGTTCGGACAGCTCCCGGTTGGTGGCGCACAAGACACGCACGTCCACGATCACGGGACGGGTCCCGCCCACCCTGGTGAAGCGCTTTTCTTCGATGACGCGCAGCAGCTTGGCCTGCAGTTCGGGGCCCATCTCCCCGATCTCGTCCAGGAAGATCGTGCCGCGGTGCGCCAGCTCGAATCGTCCCATCCGGGATTCATGGGCGCCCGTGTAGGCGCCCTTCTCGTGCCCGAAGAGCTCGTTTTCCAGAAGGGTGGCGGGGATGGCGGCGCAGTTCACGGCGACGAAGGGCTCGTCGCGGCGGGGCCCCCCATCGTGGATCGCCCGGGCGAAGAGCTCCTTTCCCACTCCCGTCTCGCCCAGGATCAGACAGGTCGTATCCGTGCGGGCGATCTTGGCCGCCTCCTCCTGCACTTTCCGGAGCGCGTCGCTCCCGCCCACGATTCCTTGAAAGATCGGGGAGCGCCCCAGCTCGGTCTCCAGGCTCTCCTGCCGACGCTCCTGCCTGCTCGCATCAAGGGCCCTCTCCACCACGATGAGCAGGTGGTCCGTGTCTATGGGTTTGCTGAGGAAGTCGAAGGCGCCGGACTTCATGGCGGACACGGCCACCTCCACGGAGCCGTAGGCCGTGAGGAGCACTACCGGAACGAGCGGCCATCGCTCGCGGCTGGCCAGCAGCAGTTGGGTTCCGCTGTGGACCGGCATCTTGAGGTCGAAGAGGGCGAGGTCGAATCCGCCCTCCTCCACGAGGGCCATAGCGGCCCTTCCCTCCGCCGCCTCCACGACTTGGTAACCGGCGCGGGTCAGGGTCTCCGCCAGGACCATCCTGAGACTGGCCCGATCTTCCGCCAGGAGGATCCGCACGGACTATCTCCCGGCCTCTCGGCGAAGCCTGGCGAGCTCGGCCTGGACTTCAAAGAGGCGAGCCTGCGTCCGATCGGTGTCGTCTTTCAGGTTCCTCTGCACCGACTGGAGGTCGGAGACGCCCTCGCGCAGCATCTCCTTGAGGAGGGCCTCGGTGGTGTAGGTACCTTCCAGCGACGCCGAGCGCGCCTTCAGATCGGCCAGTTGTTTGGAAAGGCTCTCCTCCTGCTTTTCCAGGCCCTCGATGCGGGAGGCGATGAGGATTTGCGCGCGAGTAGGCTGATTCTCGACCTCGAGCAGGAGGTCGAAGTCGCGGTCCCATTCCAGCGCCGTCGAGAGGCGCTCCTGGCTACCTTCCTTCGCCGGAGCCGGAGCGGGCCGTTTGGCTGGGGGCTCCTGGCCTGGGAGGGGAAGCCAGAGGATCGAGAGCAACAACGCGGCCATCCGCTTCATGGGGGAAGTATACCCAACTCTGGTCGCCCGGGAAACCGCTCCTCACGGCCCCGTCGTCCTGCTTACCCTTTGTCGGCCAAGGCCGAGCGGGTATACTCATGGGGGAGGTTCGCCTGCATGGAGACGCTCATCGACGCCTCGACCCGCTTCACCGGCCGAATTGTCACCGACGACGACCTGGTGGTCGAAGGCACCGTGGAGGGCAACGTTCGGTCCAAACTCACGGTGACGATTGCCCAGGCGGGGCACGTCCAGGGTGAAGTGACCGCACGCGACGTGACGGTCCACGGCGTGTTGGAGGGGAACGTCTGGGTGTCGGGCCATGCCCTTGTCGGCCCCACGGGCAAGATCCTCGGAGACGTCCGCGCCGGCCACCTCCGGGTGGAGGACGGCGGCGTGTTGCAGGGCCGAATCCTGACGAATGAGCCCGGCGTGCACCGCGAGGTGGGGTGAAGGAGGCCCGGGAACCCGCCATGTCTCGCAGGAGCGTATTGAGCACGTGGCAGGCGGGGCGCTACTGCCAGGTCAGCCCCTACACCATCCGCCACTGGATCAATACCGGCCGGCTTCCGGCCTACACCACGCCGGGAGGGCACCGGCGAATCCGCCGACAGGATCTGGACACCTTCCTGCTCGCCCATCACATGCCTCTGCCGGAGAATTTCCAATCGGGCCGGACGCGGGTCCTCGTCCTCGCCGAGGAGAGGCTTCTGAGGGAGCTCCGGGAGATCGAACTCTGGTCCGAAGACCTCCAGGTCACCCTCACCGCCTCGGCCTTCGAGGGCGGTCTTCTGATCACCTCGTTCGACCCGCACCTCCTGCTGGTGGACCTGGATGCGCCTACCTGGGACGGTCTCTCCATCTGCCGCCGACTCCGGGAGGGACCCGACACCTCCCACGTCAGACTCGCCGGAGTGACCAAAAGCGCCTCCGTGGAGGTGCTCGAAGAGGCCGAGAGCTCGGGGGTCCAGCACTGCTTCACCGCGCCGCTCGACCGGCGGGATCTCTTTCGCTTCCTGCGGCACGAGTTCCCCAACTGCCGATGGAATCGAAGCGGCCTTCGCTAAACCCAAATCCCGCGATTGGACATTGGAGTGGCTCCGGAAGGCTCATGGATGGTAGTTTCCGTGGAAGACGGTCTTCACCCGCCAAGGAATTTGGGTTGCCTCCGACCCCGGACTTGATCCGGGGGAGGAAGCCCCAAGGGTGGGGTGGGGCCCCAGCGGGCTTTGCCCGTGGGGCGGGGCCCCGGAGGGCAACGCGACGATTCGTCAGGCTTTGCCTGCGAATCGGAGGAGGAAGCCCATGGCCCTCCCCGTCCAAGAGACAATGTCTCCCCCCCGTGAACCTGAACCATAGCCGAAGCCACCCGCATTTCAATCGCGGAATTTGGGCTAAAGGGTTCTCAAACGGTGCGTGGCCTTGGGGTCATGGCCGGGCCGCGGCCAGCTCCTCGTAGAGCCGCGCGTGGGCCCGGCCCATGGCCTCCATGCTGAAGTCCTGGACCCGCCTGCGGGCCGACTCCCTGAGGGACGCCCCTAAGCCGGGCTCTCGAAACAACCTGACGAGGGCATCTCTCATGGACACCGGTTCTCCGGGGGGAACCAGGAGCGCTTCCCTGTCAGGCCTCAGGATTTCGGCCGTCCCTCCCACGTCGGTGGCCACCACGGGGATACCGGCGGCCGCCGCCTCCTTGATCACGCCAGGCGAGCCTTCGCCGGAGAGGGAAGGAAGAACCAGCGCGTCGAGCGCGGCGTAGAGCGGCGCGGGCTCCTCCACGTAGCCCAGGAAGGTGGCGGCAACCCCCATCCGTTCGGCTGTGCAGGACAATTCTCTCCGAAGGGGTCCCTCTCCCACCATCACCAGGGCCGGCTTCCCCTCGTTTGAGGGCCAACCGCCGAGGGCCTCCAGCAGGACCCGGTGCCCTTTGTGGGGCACGAGGGCCCCCACCACGCCCACGACCTTGGCTTCCACCGGAAGTCCAAGCCTCTGGCGGACCTCCTCCTTCAAGGGCAGCGAGCGGAAGCGGGCGAGATCCACGCCGCTGTGAATGATGCGCACCTTCTCTTCGGAGAGCCCGTCACGGAGCAGCTCATCCCTGACTTCGCCGCTCACGGCGACCACCGCCTGCGGCCTGTGGTATTTCCAACGGGAAAGGGGGGTGCGCAGGGGGAAGGAAACCCGCCGGCTCGCCACCAAGCTCAGCCCCGGCAGTCCTCTGGCCGCGAGAAGCGCCAGGGTCAGGGCGTGAGCGGTGTGGGCGTGCAGGATTCGGGGCCTGGCTTCGCGCAGGACCCGCCTGAGCCGCCAGACGGCGAAGGGGTCGAGTTCTCCGCGGGGGTGCCACGCGACAATCCGCACGCCCTCCGCCCTCGCCCTGGCGAGGAGCGGTCCCCGCACGTGGGCCACCAGGATGCAGGGAAGCCCGGCCCCCTCCAGATGGCGCACGAGTCCGAGGTTTTGCACCTCTCCGCCACGAAAACCAAGTTCCGTGTTGACGTGCACCGAGTCGCAGGGATCCGCGCCTCCACCCACCTCCACCTCCTGGCGGATTGTATCCCGGCGGGGTCGCGGAACAAAGCGCGGGGCGATTTCTTGCGCGGCCCTCGCCCGGAGACTACGCTAATGGATGAGGAGGCTCCCATGGCGGATTGGGACGGCTGGTTGGAATCCTGGTCGAGCCGGAGCAGGACGTCCTTCGC
The DNA here is from genome assembly GCA_021778515.1 of Acidobacteriota bacterium. Lineage (GTDB taxonomy): Bacteria > Acidobacteriota > UBA4820 > UBA4820 > DSQY01 > DTPS01. The sequence continues at coordinate 9,933 of JAJYCJ010000015.1, read as the reverse complement.
GGAGAGCCACCAGATCAAATCCTTCCAGGAGTACCTGGGCGATCTCGCGGCCCATCCCTATGCGCTGACGCGCAACGCCCTGCAATACGTCGTGGACATGATGGAGGACTTCGGCAGCGAGAAATCCCGCTGGATCGGAGAAGAGGTCACCCGCTTCAAACTCTTCGACGCCCCGTTCGGATGTGCGGCCGACCAGCCCCTGATGGGGCAGGAACTTCCCGTCCTCGCGATTTATGAAGCCATGAAAAACCTGGTGCTGGAGGGGCGGTCCGACCGCATGTTCCATCTCCATGGCCCCAGCGGGTCAGCCAAAAGCCTCATCGTGGAACTGTTCATGAGGGGCTGCGAGGAGTACAGCCGGAGGCCGGAGGGGGCCATCTTCTCCTTCAACTGGGTCTTCCCGAGGGAGGACGAGGCCCGCACCCTTGGGTTCATGGGCGGGGACGAGGCGGCTCGGCCTGGCGGTGAGGCGGCGGCCGACTCCTTCGCCCACTGGCCCTCCGATCGACTGGAGGCCAGGATACCCTGCGACCTCGGCGATTCCCCCATCCTCCTGCTGCCCCCGGGGGACCGGCTCGCGCTGCTCGGCTCCCTCCTGGACAAGGCCCCCCACGCCAAGTTCGTGGCCAGCCAGTTCCTGGAGGATGGGAACCTTTGCCCACGGTGCAAGCAGATCTTCGATGCCTTGATGGTGGAATATTCGGGCGACGTTCTGGCGGTGCTCCGACACGTCCAGGTGCGGCGACGCTACCTCTCGCGCCGGTATCGGAGGGGGGCGGTGGTCATCTCTCCCCAGGACACGCCCGATGCCTCCAGCCGACAGCTGACGCTGGACTCTTCCCTTTCCACCCTTCCGACCACGCTCCAGCACCTGAACCTGATCCAGCTCTCGGGAGATCTGATCGACGCCAATAACGGCCTCGTGGAGTTCTCCGATTTCCTCACGAGGGCCCCCGAGCTGAACAAGTATCTGCTCGCGGCCACCGAGCGCTCCGAACTGGCCCTCTCCACCGCCAACGTCTACCTCAACGAGATTCTGTTCGCCACGTCCAACGAGCGCCACCTGGACGCCTTCAAGCAGTCCGCCGACTTCGCCTCGTTCAAGGGGCGGATGATCCTCGTGACCGTCCCCTACCTCCTGGAGCGCAAGAAGGAGGCCGCCATCTACGGCCCCATCATCACCCGGATCGGCCGCACCAAGCACGTGGCTCCCCACGTCGCGGAGCTGGCCGCCCTCTGGGCCGTCCTCTCGCGCCTCAACCGCCCTGAGCCCGACCACTACCCGGAAGAGAGCCGCGCCCTCATCCGGGGCCTGACCCCTTATGAGAAGGGCCTGCTGTACGATGGCGTTCTCCCCACGCAGGTGGGTCGCTATCCGGCGAAGCAGCTGCGGCTGCTGCGGGAGATCCTGCCCGATCTTAGGGACGAGTTCCGCGACACCCCCATTTACGAGGGGCGGTTCGGGGCCTCTCCCCGGGAGATGCGGGAAATCCTCTACGGGGCCGTCTACCGGAAGCCGGACGGCTGCCTGACGCCGGCGCTCCTGTTCGAAGAAATCGCCGAGTTCGTCAAGGACAAGAGTCTCTATCTCTTCCTCCAGCTCAAGGCGGACGAGGGCTACCACGACGCAGAGGCGGCGGTGGCCGCGGTGCAGGAGGAGTACCTTCGGACGCTGGACCAGGAGGTGCTGGCGGCCATGGAGCTGGTTCCCGAGGGACAGTACACGGCGCTGTTCGACCGCTACTTCCGGCACGTTCGGGCCTTTCTGCGCGGCGAGAAGGTGCGGTCCGCGTCCACGGGCCAGTGGGAGGAGCCCAACGAGGCGCTCATGGAGCAGGTGGAGGAGTACCTGGCTATCGGGGGCTCGGCCCCGCGATTTCGGGAGGACCTGATGGGGCAGGTGGCCGCCTGGACGCTGGAAAATCCAGGCGAGGCGCTGGACCTGTCCATCCTCTTCGCTTCGCAGATCGGGCTGCTCTCAAAGGGATTCCACGCCAGGGTCAAGCACCAGGTGCAAGAGATCGGTCAGGCCCTCACCTCCTATGGAACCCCCGCGTTCGCGGGGCTGCCCCCCGCCCGTCAAGAGGCGGCCAAGAACCTGCTGGAGCGACTGGCGAAGCGGTTCGGCTACTGTCAGCGATGCGCCCCCGAGGCCGTGGCCTATCTCATGGCGCACCTCTACGAGAAGGCCTAGCTTCCCGGCGCGGGTCAGAGCGTGGGGTAGAGCGCCAGAATCCTCGAAACGTACAGCTGGGTTTCGGGAATGGGCGGGACGGCCCGATTGGCCTGGACCCGGCCGATGCCGGCGTTGTAGGCCGCCAGCGTCAGTTCGAGGTCCCCCTGGAAGGCGTCCAGCAGATGGCGGAGGTAGTGGACCCCTCCCCGGATGTTCTGCTCCGGGTCGAATGGGTTTATGACCCCCTCTTCCCGCTGGGTTTCGGGCATGAGCTGCATGAGCCCCTGTGCCCCTTTCGGGGAGACGGCCGAGGGGTTGAAATTGGACTCGACCTTGATGAGAGCGGCCACCAGCTTGCAGTCCATGCTGTATTTCTGGCAGTACTTGCCGATGATTTCCCTGTAGGGCAAATTCTTGGGCAGCTCTTTGGCTGGGTCCGCGAGCCCGGGGGGCGGCACGTACCCCGGGTAGTGGTTGCGCACCGTGCGAAGGGGAATTCCGAGCTGGCCACCCCCCGGAAGGGTCAGGAGCACCTGGTCCCCCTCCTGAGTGTAGCGCTCCACCACCAACGAGCGGTCCGATTGGAATACCACGAGTTCCATGGCCCTGAGCGGGGCCGAGAAACAGAGAAGAGCGAGCGCCGCGCAGGCCCCGATCCCTAGCGCGCGCATCAGGCGAGTTCTCCCAGTGAGGCAAAAAACCGGTCGTGACCGGACGGATAGAAGGTGGCGAAACGGGGATCCAGGAGGCTCGGCCGGCCCGCCACTGCTGACAACTCCTTAAAGATCAGGGAAATAGTAGCATTGATGCAGGGTTCGTTCTGCAAAAACGAGGAGAGCACGGCCACCAGGCGGTAGCTCAGGCGGTGCACGCCGGCCTCCTCCTGCCCGCTGCCTTTCAAGCGCTTCCAGGCGTTCTTCAAGAATCCTGGCGATGAAGGCGCCACCTGGTTGACCTTCAGGAAGAGCTCCTGATAGCGCTTCCTGGCGCCCTGTGAGACGTAGTCCATCACGGCCAGAGAGGGAGAGGAGGGGTCCTCCGTGAGATAGAGGGTCACGAAGGACCAGGGCTTGTCCCAGCGGATGGTCTCATCCAGGGGATCGAGGGTGCTTCCGTAGACCAAACCAAACCGGGGGTCGATCCTGAACAGGGAGGGGATCTGCCTCCCCTGGAGAAAGACCCTGAACTTCAGGGCCATATCGCGCATGGGCGAGGCGAGTGCACTTGGGGCGCGCAGCAGGAAAAAGACCTCGACCTGTTCGCTCAATGCGTCTCTCTCCTGCAGCAGGTAGACCGTCAGGGGCGATGCCTCCGTTGCACCGGGCGGCGTCCATCGCGCCTCAAGGCGAACCTCCTTGAGCTGCTGTTGGGGGGGCAGGTGGCCCACCCGCACGTCGTGTTCGTGCTGCCGCAACGCGAGCAGGAAATCCTCCAGCGGAACCTCGTCGTAGCGCAGCGTCGTGCCCACGGGCATGGGGCTCCTCCCTAGAGTCCTAGTATGGGAACCGTCGCCGGTGGCTGTCAAACCCTCGGGAGTGGAGGCGTAAGCGCCCCCTGGCCGGACAGGCTTGCCGGGAGGGCCCTCCAGCAGCTATCGGCGGTGGCGCCAGTCCATTCCCGGGGGCGCTGGGGCTGGGGCACATTCCATGCCTTGCACTCGAAGAGGGCCCTTCGCCGAGTGACGCGTGGGACTCGCGCGGCGCCGTAACGGCAAAACCAGGCCTGACGGCGCCCGGCCTTGACTTTGCGGGGGCCGACCACCTACCCTCGAGCCAGGGAGGAGAATGGGTGGACCTCACCGAGCGTGTCGCTGCTGTCCGGGGTGCCATTGATGCGGCCGCCGTACGGGCCGGGCGGCCTGCCGAGTCGGTTCGTCTGATGGCTGCCGTCAAGACGCGCCCTCCCTTGGAGATCCAGGCCCTTGCTTCAGAGGGTGTAGTGCTCATCGGCGAGAATCGCGTGCAGGAGGGTGTGGAACACCTGGAGGCTCTTCCCCTGGAGGTGCGAAGAAACCTGGAGGTGCATTTCATCGGGCGACTTCAGGGCAACAAGGCCCGCAAGGCGCTGCTGGCGTTTCGGGCCATCGACAGCCTGGACAGCCTTTCGCTGGCCGAACGGCTCTCCCGCATCGCCAGCGAGGAGGGCATCGAGCGCGACGTGATGATTGAAGTCAACCTGGGAGAGGAGTCCCAGAAGGGCGGCGTGGCGGCCGGAGATCTCCTCCATTTGGCGAGGGCGGTGCAGCCCTTGCCGGGCCTCAAGCTGACCGGCATCATGGGAGTTCCACCCTATGGTGAGAATCCTGAGGCGAGCCGCCCGTTCTTTCGGCGGCTGCGGGAGCTGTTCGACGAGGTACGTCGGGCCATTCCGGAGGCGGGCGACTTCGGTCACCTCTCCATGGGGATGAGCCACGATTTTGTGGTGGCCGTAGAGGAAGGTGCGACGATGGTCCGGATCGGCACCGCACTCTTCGGCCCTAGGAGGGCTCCATGACGATGCGAAAGCCCCTCTCCCCCATCGATATCCAGTCGGTCGAATTTCATCGAAGGCTCCGAGGCTTCGACCCAGAGGAGGTGCACCTTTTCCTTCAGACCGTAGCCGAGTCGTACCAGGCCCTGACGCTCGAGAACCACCAAGAGGGCCAGGAGCTTGAGCACCAGAAGGCAGCGCTGGACGAGTTCAGGCACCGTGAGGACCTGCTTCGCGAGGCGCTCTATACGGCGCAGAAGCTCGCCGACGAGCTCAAGGCCCAGGCCGCCCGCGAAGCCCAGAGCATCGTCCAGGAGGCTCAGGTGCGAAGTGAGGCCGTCCTTCAGCAGGCGCAGTTGAGGGCCCACCAGGTGGATCGCAGCATCCTGGACCTGAAGATGGAACGCGAACACCACATGAGCGCGCTTCGCGACCTCCTCCACCGCACCCAGGCGATCCTGGACGCCATCGAAGAAAGCAAGGCCAAGGAGAACGTCGCCTCTTTCGGCCGGGATCAGGGCTGATGGACTCTTTCGACCTGCTCGTCGGCCCCATAGGCTGCCTTGTCCCCTGCGACGGACCCGCCCCCAGGGTCGGCCCGTCCTTGCGGGATCTGCCCGTGCGGTCGGGGGCGGCTGTGGGCGTGCGCGAGGGGCGAATCGCCTTCGTGGGTCCTTGGGCCGAGGTGGCCGACGTGCGAGCCACGATGCGCCTGGATGCGACCAATAGAACGGTCCTCCCGGGCCTGATCGATCCGCACACCCACATACCTTTCCTGGGAGACCGCTCGGCGGAAGTCCGGTTGCGACTGGAAGGCAAGAGCTATATGGAGATCGGACGGGCGGGAGGGGGCATCCTCAGCACCATGCGGAGCGTGCGCGAGGCGGGAGAGGAGGCCCTGTTCGCCGCTGCCTGCAATACCGCACGCGGCTTCCTCCGCCACGGAGTGACGACCTTCGAAGCCAAGAGCGGCTACGGGCTGGAACCAGGCGCCGAGGAGAGGCAGCTGCGCGTCCTGCGCCGGCTTGACCAGCGGGGCCCTCAGCAGGTGGTTCCCACCTTCCTCGGCGCCCATTTCGTTCCTCCCGAGTTCAAGGGAGAGACCGACCGTTACGTGGATCTCATCGTGGAGGAGATGATCCCGGCCATCGCCGCCGCCGGACTGGCGAGATTCTGCGACGTCTTCTGCGAGGATGGGGCCTTCACGGTGGAGCAGAGCCGCAGGATTCTAATGGCCGGGCGTTCGGCCGGACTCCTGCCCCGACTCCACGCCGACGAGATCGAGGACACAGGCGGAGCGGCGCTCGCGGCGGAGGTGGGGGCCGTCAGTGCGGACCACCTGATGGCGGCCTCGGCGGAGGGCATTGCCGCCATGGCGCGGGCCGGTGTGTGTGCCACGCTCCTGCCGGGGACCTCCTTCTACCTGCGAAAGGGTTACGCGCCGGCCAGGGACTTCGTCGAGGCCGGCTGCCCCGTCGCCCTCTCCACCGACTGCAATCCCGGCTCTTCCTACACGACCAATCTCCTGAACGTGGCCACCCTCGCGGTCTTCGGCATGGGGCTGATGCCGGAGGAGGCCCTCTGGGCCGTGACCTTGAATGCGGCCTACGCGCTCCGGATTCATGAGGAGTGCGGATCACTCGCCGTGGGCAGGCGGGCGGACCTGACGCTATGGGACGTCCCCTCCTACCTTCATCTCTTCTACCCGTACGGAGAGACGCCTCTGCGTGCCGTCATCTGCCATGGCCGCCTGTCTTGGTCGACCTCCCCGGTTCACGGACCGGAGGAGAGATCTTGAAGGAATCGGCTACCGCCCCAGGAGCTGCCGAAGCCACGCGGATCAAGGAGGAATCATGAAGCGCGTCATCATCGTGCTGGCCGCCGGTCAGGGCACGCGCATGAAGTCACCCAGGGCAAAGGTCCTGCACCCCTTCATGGGGAGAACGATTCTCGAACATCTGCTGGAGTCCCTTCGCACGATCCACGACGGCCCCCTCCTGGTCGTCGTGGGACACCAGGCCGATCGGGTCGCCCCCCTGCTCGTCCCCTTCGACACCGTCCCCATTCTCCAGGAGCCCCAGCGGGGAACCGGCCACGCCCTCATGGCGTGCAGACCCACACTGTCGGAGATCGGCCCCTGCGAGGTACTTCTGGTGCCGGGGGACGCTCCTCTCCTGCCCGTCCCTGAATTGGACGAGTTCTGGGACCTTTTCTCCGCAGAGGAGCACCCGCTCGCGCTGGTAACCCTGGAGATGGCCAATCCCGCCGGCTACGGACGAATCCTGCGCAGCGCCGTGGGGAGGGTTGAGGGCATCGTCGAAGAGAGGGACGCGACCCAGCGCCAGCGATCCATCCGGGAAGTCAACGCCGGCGTCTACTTTTTCCGGAGCCCGGACATCCTCGGGCTCCTGGACGAACTGCGGACCAATAACGTCCAAGGGGAGTATTACCTGACCGACGTGGTGGCGGAGCTGGGGCGAAGCGGTCGGCCGGCGGCCGCCTTTTCGGCCTCGGACCCAGACCTCTACAGGGGAATCAACTCACAGGAGGAGCTCGCCCTGGCCATCGGGCGGTTGCGCCAGGGCCTGACGCAGGGCTGGATGGCCGAGGGGGTCACCATCCTGGATCCCTCCAGCGTTTGGATCGAGCCGGGGGTTCGCCTCGAACCCGGCGTCCTCCTCCATTCGGGCGTCCACCTGTGCGGTGAAACCCATCTCGAACGGAACGTCGAAGTGAGGCCCTATTCGGTGCTTCGGTCCTGTCATCTCGGCGAGGGGACCCTCGTTCGCGAACACTGTGTGCTCGAGGGCACGCGGTGCGGGCCTGGCTGCATCATCGGCCCCTTCTGCAGGACGCGGGAGGGTACCGTGGCGGGCGCCGCCGTCCACCTCGGGAACTTCGTCGAGACCAAGAAGGCCTCCCTCGGAGACCGGGTAAAGGCCAACCACCTCAGCTACCTGGGCGATGCCACCGTGGGCGAGGGCTCCAACATCGGCGCGGGAACCATCACCTGCAATTACGACGGGGTGAACAAGCATCCCACGGTCCTGGGGGAGCGAGTGTTCGTGGGAAGCGACACCCAGTTCGTCGCTCCGGTGAAGGTGGGTGACGACGCCTACATCGGCGCGGGCACTACGGTGACCAAGGACGTGCCCGCCTCGGCCCTCGCCATTTCTAGGAGTCCGCAGAAGATCGTCGAGGGATGGGCCGAACGGAAGCGCGCCCGCGCCAGAGACCGGAAGCCTGACCACGCCTAGCGGCTCGTTTCGAGGGGCCGGGTATATAATCGGCACCGGAGGCGCGCATGTGCGGAATCGTTGGATACATCGGGGCTAAAGACCCCGTACCCATCCTCATGGAGGGGCTTAAGCGCCTGGAATACCGGGGATACGATTCGGCGGGCATCGCCCTGGTTAAAGATGGCGTGCTTCACACCGAACGTGCCGCGGGCAAGATCGTCAACCTGGAGGAAAAGCTGCGCCTGAAGCCGATCACCGGGGAGTACGGGCTCGGGCACACCCGCTGGGCCACCCACGGTCGCCCGACGGAGGAGAATGCCCACCCGCACACCGATTGCCGCGGCCAAGTCGTCGTCGTCCACAACGGCATCATCGAAAACTACCTCTCCCTCAAGGAGGAACTGAAAGGGAGGGGCCACCAATTCCGGACGGAGACGGACACGGAGATCGTGGCCCACATGCTGGAAGAGGAGGAAGGCGACCTCGAAACCGCCATGAGGTCGGTCTGTCGCCGTCTCTCCGGAATTTTCGCCCTGGCCGCCCTGGACACGAGAGATCCCGGAAGGATTGTCGTGGCCCGCATGGGCCCGCCTCTCGTGGTAGGCCTCGGGCGTGGCGAAAACTTCATCGCCAGCGACATCCCCGCCATTCTCCACCACACCCGGGACATGATCTTTTTGGACGACGGGGAGATCGCCGTCGTCTCCCGCGACAGCGTGCAGTTCAGCGACTTCCTGGGGAACATGAAGACCAAGACCGCCAGCCGGATCACGTGGGATCCCATCCAGGCCGAAAAGTCCGGCTTCAAGCATTTCATGGAGAAGGAGATCTTCGAGCAGCCGAGGGCCATACAGGACACGCTGGTCGGCCGGTATTCCCTCGACCGAGGCCAGGTGTTCATCGACGAACTCAACCTGCCCGCTGAGGTCGTGCGGACCCTGAGCCGGGTGGTCGTGGTGGCTTGCGGGACCTCCTGGCACGCCGCGCTCTGCGGGCGGTACATGATCGAGCGGCTGGCGCGCCTGCACGCGGAGGTGGATTACAGCTCCGAGTTCAGGTATCGGGATCCCATGGTGGACGAGCACACCCTCTGCGTCTTCATCACGCAGTCGGGAGAAACGGCCGACACCCTGGCGGCTTTGAGGGAGGCCAAGGGCAAGGGCGCCCACACCGCGGCCGTCTGCAACGTAGTGGGCAGCATGATCACCCGTGAGGCCGAGGGCACCCTCTACACCCACGCAGGACCAGAGATCAGCGTCGCTTCCACCAAGGCCTTCACCACCCAGCTCGTGGCCTTGAACCTCTTGGCCCTCTATCTGGGACAGGCGCGCGGCACCCTCCCGGAGGGGGCGGCCGCCGATCACCTGCTGGCGCTGGCCCACCTCTCCGGCCTTGTGGAGCAGGTGTTGGCGTTGGAGCCTCAGATCGAGGAGGTGGCCCGCCGGTACCACCGGTTCAGAGATTTTCTCTACCTGGGCCGGGGGATCCAGTACCCCATCGCCCTGGAGGGGGCGCTCAAGCTCAAGGAGATCTCGTACATCCACGCGGAGGGATACCCCTCCGGAGAGATGAAGCACGGCCCCATCGCGCTGATCGACGAGAACCTGCCGGTGGTGGCGGTGGCGCCGCGGGACGAGGTGTACGAGAAGCTGGTTTCCAACCTCGAGGAGGTCAAGGCCCGGGACGGCAAGGTGATCGCCCTATGCAACGAGGCGGACCAGAAGATCCGTGAGGTGGCGGACGAGGTCTTCCTGCTCCCCTCCGCGCCCGCTCTCCTGATGCCCGTGCTGACCGTTGTTCCTCTCCAGCTTCTGGCCTACCACATCGCCGTCACGAGGGGCTGCGATGTAGACCAACCCAGGAACCTCGCGAAGAGCGTGACCGTGGAGTGACGAGGGGCTAGAGCTAGGGAAGGAAGTCCCGCCTGGGGACCAGAAGAAGTCTTTCAATATCAGATGCTTCCATGGGAATGTCGGTCATGATGGCGGAACCGGTCTCGGTGATGAGGAGATCGTTCTCGATCCTTACGCCCAGATCCTCGCCGGCAAC
>JAJYCJ010000014.1 GCA_021778515.1 Acidobacteriota bacterium | reverse complement strand
GCCCCCCTCTCAGTAGCTGAAGCTGTAGGGCGCGGAGAGGCCTCCGTCGTCGTTGTTCTTGACGGTGATCTGGACGGTCGTGCCCTTGGGGACCATGGCCTTGAGGGCCGAGCCGCCCTTGGCCACGACCTTGCCCGCGTTCTTCCAGAGGCTGTGGGGCACCGAGGTCCCGTTGACGAAGACGGTGCAGCCGTCGTGGAGATTGCTGCCCGTGAGGAGCAGGCGGAAGGGCGGGGCCTTCTTCTTGACGGCCGAGATCACCGGCGGCGGGACGGTGGCGACCACCGATCCCTGGGTCGTCACGGAGAGCTTCAGGGCATCCGTCACCATTACCGAATAGGTGAAGGTGCCCACGGTGGTGTAGGTGTGGCTCGGCGAGGCGTCGCTGGAGTGGGCGCTGCCGTCGCCGAAATCCCAGTCGTAGGTCAAGGGAGCCTGTCCGCCCGCGACGGCGGCGCTGAGGGTCGTGGTGAAGGGGATGCCGCCCGTGGCCGGAGTGGCGGAGGGAGTGAGCGTCACGCCGCAGGAGGGGAAGCGGAAGGAGCCGATCCGGGTGTGCCAGCCCACCTGGGTGGTGGTCGGGTAGTACTCCTGGGTGTACCAGAATGTACAGTCATCCGAAGGGTCGACGCTCAGCGTGCTGTAGTCGCCCCACCGGTCGTACTTGACGGTCTGCGATCCGGTCCCCGCGATCAGCGTGGCCTCACCCTGGGTCAGCTCGTTGAGGGGGTCGCCGGCGAGGCGCCCCGCGTAGCGGATGGAGGGGTAGGTGGTGGTGCTGGAGACGCTGTAGCCGATGGCGAGGTCCCCCTCGTGGTCCATGGCGGCGCTGCCCATCCAGCGGCTGTCGCCGTCAGGGGCATAGCTGCCCTGCTGGTAGAGGCTCCAGGTGCCCGAGTTGTTGTGCAGTTCATACCAGCGGACGCCCGCGTGGTTGGTGCCGTCCACGTCCACCGTGTGGTTCACAACGAGCGATTGGAAGCCGCCCATGTTGCGGTATTGCAGGCGGTACATGAGACGGTCGCCGAGCGTGTCGAGCTTCGCCGTCGTTCCCGGCTGGGAGATGCAGGCTCCGGCATTGCCCCCGCACATGTAGAGGAAGGGCGCCACGTCGATGGCCTGGCTCGGCTCGTCGTTGACGCCGAAGATGGTGTTGGCCGGGTTGTTCCAGTCCACGTGCATGGCCCAGAGGTTCAGGGTTCCGGGCGTCGGCGTGTTTTGCTTGAAATCGGGGTCGGTGGGCGAGCCCGCGTCGCCGATCTCGAGGAAATACTCGGGCTCGTTGGGCGGGGGAGGGTTGGAGCCCTCGAATTCGGCCGGGAGAAGCGAGGCGTGGTTCAGGTCCACTGCTCCCAGGTTGATGTACTGCATGGCGGCGTTGGGGTTCCCGGCCAGCATGGCGGCCCGGTCGAAGACGTAGACGCCCACGCCCTCCCACGTGTTGCTGAACTGGTTGACGGTCATGTAGTAGCCGTCGGGCCACACGCCGAACTTGGGATAGTCGCCGAAAGCGGTCGTCCCGACCTCGTAGGCGTACCGGTACCAGGCGCCCGTGGGGTCGCCCGTCTGGGAGACGGCGATGTACTGGTAGAAGGGACCGTTCCCGTTGTTGGCGCAGAGGGCGAACTGGCTGACAATCCACCGGTCTGCCAAGCGGTCGTAGAGCACGATGGGGTCGCCGTCGTTGCACGAGTCGGCGGGGCCGCCGAAGCCGTTCCAGATGGTGTTGCCGTCCACCGGCCCCCAGAGCAGGTTGCCGCTCTTGTCCCAGATGGCCATGCTGACGTTGACCCACTGCATGTAGTTGTTGGGCCCCACGTCGCCCTCGGTGTCCGGAGGCACGTAGCCGTAGATGTTGCCGATCCCGTCCCAGCTCTGGAGCGGGGCGGGCATGCTCTCCTTCCCCTGCCAGCTCTGGACCACCGGGTCCACCACCGCGCTCTCGTTGCGCAGCTTGGGCAGGGGCGGCCGGACGAGGGGAACGACGTGGACTCCTCCGGCCGTAGTGCCCTCGGGAGGCGGAATGGGTTTCATGTCCCGCAGCGGTGGCGAGAGGTCCATCCTCACCGGAAATCGGATGGTCACCGAGGGCGAGGCCTGAATAGCCGCGGGTGGTGCCGCCACGAGGGCGAGCCCCCAGAGCCCGGCCAGCGCCGCCGACATCCCCAACAGAAAACGCTTCGAACGGTTCATTCGGAGAACCCTCCTCTCGAGTGTGTCCACGTCCCGACGACCTTCCCATCTAACCTGATGTTGGTGAAACAGATGGGCGGGGGGGCGAATTCCACCGACAGCACGAGACTGATTATACGCCAAGGACTCCACTCGCGCAATTCAGGCGGCGCGGGACGCCGCATCCCCGTGGCGCAGGAATTTTGCACTCCGGGCGAGGGTTCCCTACAATGGGGACGAAAGTCCCATGAGCCGGTCGAGGGAAGAGCCGAAGAACCGGGATGTCACGAGGTCGCTCTCAAGAAGATACGGTCTCTCTGCAGGAGGCGCGATGCCGTCCTTAACCCTGGGTGTGGACTTGGGGGGAACCAAGGTCAGGGCAGCCCTGGTGGATGCCGGCGGAAGCATCGCTTGGGTGGAAGAGCGCCCGACGGAGGCGGAGAAGGGCTACGAAGCAGTCGTCGCGACCATTTGTGGCCTCGTGAGCGGCGGACTCGGCGCCCACGGCGGGCGGGCCGAGGCGGTGGGCGTCGGAGTGGCGGGGCAGGTGGAGGGACCCTCGGGCAGGGTGCGCTCCGCGCCCAACCTGCGATGGCTCGACGTGGACCTGGCGGGCGATCTCTCCCGCGCCCTCGGACTGCCGGTGCACGTCACCAACGACGTGCGGGCTGCCGCCTGGGGCGAGTGGCGCCACGGCGCCGGCGAGGGGCGGGCGGACATGATCTGTCTTTTCGTGGGGACGGGCGTGGGGGGCGGCGTGGTCTCCGGCGGCCGCATGCTCGAAGGGGCCAACAACACGGCCGGGGAGCTGGGCCACACGGTGCTGCTCTTCGGCGGGCGCAAGTGCTCCTGCCCCGGGCGCGGTTGCCTGGAGGCTTACGTGGGCGGCTGGGCCATCGCCGAAAGGGCCCGCGAGGCAGCAGCCACGGATGCGTGGGGGGGTGCCGCGCTGATCGCCCTGGCCGGGGACGCGCGGGCCGTGACGGCGAAACACGTGGCGCTGCTCGCGGCGAAGGGAGATGGAGTCTGCCAGGCGCTCATGAAGGAGACGGCGGAATACCTGGCGACGGGGCTCGCCGGCATGGTCAACGCCTTCAGCCCAAGCGTGGTCGTGCTCGGGGGGGGAGTGGTGGAAGGCAACCCCTCCCTCCTGGATGAAGTGGCCCGAAGCGTCCCCTCCCTGGCACTGGCCGCCGCGGCGCAGGGAGTCCTCTTCGCCAGGGCCAGGCTGGGGCCCGATTCCGGCGTGGTGGGAGCGGCCGCCATGGCGCGCCACCGGCTGGCCGAGCCGTGAGAATAGGCATCCGGAGATGACCGTCATCCGCCGGCCGAGCCGGCGGGCCATAGGAGGTTTCCCCATGAATCCCTTGCAGGAGCTTCACGAGTACGGCCAGTCGGTGTGGCTGGACTACATCCGCGCCGACCTTCTGGATTCGGGCGAACTGGCCCGCCTGGTGAGGGAGGACGGCGTGCGGGGCGTCACGAGCAACCCCTCCATCTTCCAGAAGGCGCTGGCCGGGGATCCCGGCTACGAGGACCGGCTGCGGGCGCTCCTGGCGGAGGTGCCAGGGGCAACGGACGCCGAGCTTTTCGAACGCATCGCCGTGCAGGACATCCAGCGGGCCTGCGACATTCTGCTCGCTGTGTATGAAAAGAGCGACGGCACGGACGGCTTCGTCAGCCTGGAGGTGTCGCCGCGCCTGGCGCGCGACACGCGGGGCACGGTGGAGGAGGCGCGCCGGCTCTGGGGCGAGGTGGACAGGGCGAACCTCCTGATCAAGGTCCCCGCCACGAGAGAGGGGATTTCGGCCATCGAGACGCTCATCGCGGAGGGCATCAGCGTCAACGTGACGCTCATGTTCTCCATGGACCATTACGAGGCCGTCAGCGCGGCCTACCTCAGGGGCCTGACGAGGGCCAGGCGGCCGGAGCGGCTGGCCTCCGTGGCCTCCTTCTTCATCAGCCGGGTGGACACGGCCGTGGACAAGGCGCTCGAAGCCGTGGGCGGCGAGGAAGCGCTGGCGCTGAGCGGCCGCATCGCCGTCGCCAACGCGAAGATGGTCTACCGGCGGTTCCGGGAGCTGTTTCAGGGGAAGGCCTTCCAGCCGCTCGGCCAGAAGGGAGCGCACCCGCAGCGCCCCCTCTGGGCCAGCACGAGCACCAAGAACCCGGCCTACCGAGACGTCCTCTACGTGGAGGAGCTGATCGGTGCGGATACGGTCAACACGATGCCCCCCGAGACCCTGGAGGCCTTCAGGGACCATGGACGCGCGAGGGCCTCGGCGGAAGAGGGGGTGGAGCGGGCCGAGGCCGACCTGGGCCGGCTCGCCGCGCTCGGGATCGATCTGGGGGCGATTACCGAACGGTTGCAGGAAGAGGGGGTGAAGGCCTTCTCCGATTCCTACGACCGCCTGCTGGCTACCATTTCGGAGCGTCGGAAGGCCCTCGCGACGCCCGGCGAAACCGCCGGTTCCCGCTTCGGCCTCGGTGCGTCGTCGGGCGCCGTGGAGGCGCGCCTGGCGGCGTGGAGCGGGGGGAAGTTCGCCGCAAGGCTCTGGAAAAAGGACACGACCCTCTGGTCCGAGCGGGCGGTCCCGGAGCTCGCGGACCGGCTAGGCTGGCTGGACCTCCCCGAAACGATGCTGGCGGCAGAGGCCGATCTGGGAGCCCTGGCGGCCGAGGTGAGGGAGGAGGGGCTGCGCCACGCGGTGGTCCTGGGGATGGGTGGATCGAGCCTGGCGCCCGAGGTCTTTAGCCGGACCTTCGCGGCCTCCCAAGGCGCCCCGGAGCTGATCGTGCTGGACAGCACCCACCCGCAGGCCGTCCTGGACGTGGCGGCGCGGCTGGATCCGAAGCGGACCCTCTTCGTGGTATCGAGCAAGTCGGGAACCACGCTGGAGACCCTCTCCCTCTTTCGCTATTTCTGGGCCCGGGTGGCGGCCCTCACCAAGACTCCCGGAAGGCACTTCGTGGCCATCACCGACCCCGGGACGCCGCTACAGTCGCTCGGCGAGGAGCGCCGGTTCAGGAGGGTATTCCAGGCCGACGCCGAGGTGGGGGGGCGGTATTCGGCTCTCACCCACTTCGGTTTGGTGCCGGCGGCGCTGTTGGGCGTTCCCGTGGGGGCTCTGCTGGAGTCCGGCCGGGCCATGGCCCGGCGGTGCGCGGACGATGACGCCGCCCGGAACCCGGGCCTCCAGCTCGGCGCGATCCTCGGAGAGTTGGCGAAGGAAGGCCGCGACAAGGTGACCTTCCTCGCCGACGAGGCCCTGGCGGCCTTTCCCATCTGGATCGAGCAGCTCATCGCCGAGAGCACGGGGAAAGAGGGCAAAGGCATCGTCCCCGTCGCGGGCGAGCCCCTGGGAGAAGCCGGCGAGTACGGCGCGGATCGCCTCTTTGTCCATCTGACCCTCGGTGGGACGGGTAACGAGGCCGTGGGGAAGCTTCAGGCCGATCTTCGCAAGGCCGGTCACCCCGTCATCGAGTTGCCGCTCGCCTCGCTGGAGGCCCTGGGCGGCGAGTTCTTCCGCTGGGAGGTGGCGGTGGCCTCGGCTGGAGCGGTGCTGGGCATCCAGCCCTTCAACCAGCCCGACGTGCAGCTGGCGAAAGACCTCGCGAAGAAAGCCATGGCGAAAGGCGGAAGCGGCGGCGCGCCCGCTGAAGAGGTGAACACAGAGGATGCGGGCTCCCTGGCCCGCTCGCTGGAGGCATGGCTCGGCCAGGGCCATCCCGGCGACTACGCGTGCCTTCAGGCCTATCTCGCCCCGCGGGCGGAGGTGGACTGGCGCCTCAATGAGATCGCGGTGCTCCTCCGAAGACGGCTGGGCATCGCCGTGACCACGGGCTACGGACCCCGCTTCCTCCACTCCACCGGGCAGCTTCACAAGGGAGGCCCCAATACGGGCCTGTTTTTGCAGATCGTGGACGAACCAGCCGCGGCGGTGGCGGTGCCGGAGACCGATTTCACCTTCGGCGCCCTGATCCGGGCGCAGGCGCTGGGTGACCTGGATGCCCTGCGGCAGAGAAAGCGACGGGTGCTCAGGGTCAATGCGGGACGCGACGCGCTCGCCGGCCTGGACCTCCTCTTGGTCGCGCTGGCCGGCTGAACGAAAGGGCCGGCCGCAGGCGGGCCCCACCCCAGGAGACGGAAATGCAAATCGCGATGATCGGACTGGGCCGCATGGGCGCCAACATGGCCGAGCGGCTGCTCCAACACGGACATGAGGTCTACGGATACGACAAGAACCCCGATGCCATCCGCGCCCTGGTGGAAAAGGGGGCCGGCGGGGCCGACGACCTGCGGGAGCTGGCCGGACGGCTGCGGCCGCCGCGGACCTTTTGGCTGATGGTCCCGGCCGGCGCCCCCGTGGACGAGACCATCCAGTCCCTCCTGGCCGTGGCGCAGAAGGGGGACGTCTTCGTAGACGGCGGCAACTCCTACTACAAGGATTCCCTCCGCCGAGGGAAGGAGCTGAAGTCCAGCGGGATCGACTACGTGGACTGCGGGACGAGCGGCGGCATCTGGGGACTGGCGGAAGGCTACAGCCTCATGGTGGGCGGTGACAAGGCCGTGGTCGACCGCCTGCGCCCCCTTTTCGAGGCCCTCGCGCCCGCGGCGGACAAGGGTTGGGGCCACGTGGGCCCTAGCGGGGCGGGACATTTTGTGAAGATGGTCCACAACGGCATCGAATACGGCCTGATGGAGGCCTACGCGGAGGGGTTCGAGGTTCTCCAGCACAAGGAGGCCTTCAGCCTGAACCTGGATCAGGTGGCCGAGATATGGCGCTACGGGAGCGTGGTCCGCTCCTGGCTGCTGGACCTGATCGCCGAGGGGCTGGAGGAGAACCCGAAGCTGGGCGGCATCGCGCCCTACGTCGTGGATTCGGGCGAGGGGCGTTGGACCCTGGCGGAGGCCGTGGATCTGGACGTGCCGGCTCCCGTCATCGCCATCTCGCTCATGGAGCGCCTTCGTTCGCGGGACGCCGATTCGTTCTCGGACCGCCTCCTGGCCATGATGCGCAACAAGTTCGGCGGCCACGCCATCAAGAAGGAGGGCTGAGACATGGCCGCCGGCAGCCCCGAACCCATCCTCTTCGTGATCCACGGGGGGAGGGGAGACCTTTCCACGCGCAAGCTCCTGCCCGCGCTCTCGCATCTGGTGAACGAGGGACGCCTTCACCCGGGCAGCGCCATCGTCGGCGTGGGACGGGGGAGCGACATGGACGACGGCGGCTTCCGGGCCATGGCCGCCGAGGCGCTCAAGGAGGCCGGTGCCGCGCCCGCGGGCGATGAGGCCGGCAAGCTCTGGGCGAGCCGCCTGTTCTACCAGGCCGTGCCCGATGGAAGCGCCGCCAGCTACGAGGCCTACGACCGCCGGCTGGCTCAGATCGAGGACCAGCTCGGCCATCCGGGACACCGCGTCTTCTACCTGGCGCTGCCGCCCCAGGCTTTCCCGGAGGTCATCGGGGCGCTCGGTCAGGCGGGCCTGAACCGGAGCCGGGGCTGGACTCGGCTGGTCATCGAGAAGCCCTTCGGTCGCGACCTGGCCTCGGCCAAGGCGCTCAACGATTTCGTCCACCAGCGCTTCGACGAGTCCCAGATCTACCGGATCGACCACTACCTCGGCAAGGAGACCGTGCAGAACCTCCTAGTCTTCCGCTTCGCCAACTCCCTCTTCGAGCCGCTCTGGAACCGGGACCGCGTGGAAAGCGTCCAGATCACCGTGGCCGAGACCCTGGGTGTGGAGGGAAGGGCGGGCTACTACGAGCAGGCCGGGGTCATGAGGGACATGGTCCAGAACCACCTGACCCAGCTTCTGGCGCTCGCCGCCATGGAGGTTCCGGGCACCTTCGGCGCGGACGCCATCCGCCAGGAGAAAGCCAAGGTACTGAGGGCCGTCGCCCCCATCGGGCCGGAGGACATGATCCTGGGCCAGTACGGGTCCGGAACGGTGGATGGAGGGAGTGTGCCGGCCTACCTCGGAGAACCCAGCGTGGCCGCGGGCTCGCGCACACCGACCTTCGCGGCCCTGCGCCTCCAGGTGGCCAACTGGCGCTGGCACGGCGTGCCCTTCATCCTCAGGACCGGCAAGCGGATGGCCCGCCGGGTCAGCCAGATCGCCGTGGTCTTCCGTTGCCCCCCCGTCTCCATTTTCCACCCCTTCGACACCTGCGCGATCCACTCCAACGTCCTCGTCATCACCATCCAGCCGGAGGAGGGGTTCGACCTGCACTTCGAGGTGAAGACGCCCGGCCAGGTGGTGGAACTGGCCACCCAGAAGCTCCATTTCCGTTACTCGGAAGCGTTCAAGCCCCTGCCCGATGCCTACGAGACGCTGCTCTTCGACGTGCTGGCGGGCGACCAGACCCTCTTCGTGCACGCGGATGAAGTCGAGGCCGCATGGAGCCTCTACACGCCGCTTCTGGAGACGGGGTACCCGGTGCGGGGCTACGCGGCGGGCTCCATGGGTCCGAAGGAGGCCGATTCCCTCGTGTCGGACCTGGCGGGCGGCTGGGTGACCCGGTGAAGCCGGAGGTTCTGGTTTTCGATGACCTGGAGGCGCTGAGCCTGAGCGCCGCCGAGCGCCTGGGCGTGGTGGCGCGTGAGGCGGTGCGCGGGCGCGGACGCTTCTCCCTGGCCCTTTCGGGCGGCCACACCCCTCGGCGGTTGTACGCGCTCCTCGCCGAGGGCAGGGCGGGGGACCTTCCGTGGGACCGCATCCACCTCTTCTGGGGCGACGAGCGGTTCGTTCCCCAGAGCGACCCGGCCAGCAATTTCAGGATGGTGAGGGAAGCGCTCCTGGAGAGGATTCCCGTCCCCCCGGGCAACCTCCACCCCGTGCCCGTCTGCCTCGGCTCTCCGGTGGAGGCTGCGGCGGCCTACGAGAGAGAGTTGCGCGCCTTCTTCGCCAGCGAGGGCGAGCCCGCCTTCGACCTGGCGCTCCTCGGGCTGGGGGACGAGGGCCACACCGCCTCGCTCTTTCCCGGCTCGCCGGCCCTCGCGGAACGCCACGCCTGGGTGGCGGCGGCGGAGGCCGCGCCGGGAATCATCCCCCGGAGCCGGATCACCCTCACCCTGCGCGGGCTGTCCGCGGCAAGGGCCATCTGGTTCCTGGTGGCGGGGGCAGAAAAGGCCCCGGTGGTCCGCATCCTGGTCGATGGGTCCGAAGCCGAGGCCGCACGACTGCCGGCCGGCCGCATCGGGGGCGCGGGTCCCGTGACGTGGTTCCTAGACCGGGCGGCGCGAGGGTATTGATCCAACGGGCCAGCCCGTGGCGTGAGAATCCGCTCACAGCGCTGGCCTCACTCGCCCGTCAGCCCGCGCAAGACCGCGCGGAGAAGCTTGCCAGCGCCCCGGGGTCAACCCCAGGTACTCCACAGAATCACCTGAAGACAACCGTCCCGGTCGCCTCGTGGAGGCGCATCCCCTCGGGGCGGCCGTGGAACCTCATCGGGGCTTCCTACGCCAGGAGCTTCTTGTTATGCTGTGAGCAGAGGATGGGGGATGGATCTTCCGAGATTAGTCGTCACGGGAGCCTCGGGCTTCCTCGGGCGTCATCTTCTGGAGGCGCTCAAGGGCCGCTACCGGATTCTCGCCATTGCCAGACGGTCGCAGCATGAATGCGGCGCGCCTATCCATGACAGCATCACCTGGTACCAGGTGGACATCGGCGAGGGGGAACCCCTGGACGAGGTGTTTCGCGAGATAGAGGGCGAGGGGGGTGCGGAGGTCGTCATTCACCTCGCGGCCCACTACGACTTCACCGGCGAGGATCATCCCGAGTATTGGCGCACCAACGTCCACGGCCTTCGCAACATGCTGGATCGGTGCAGGCATTTGCACCTCAGGCGGTTCGTCTTCGCGAGCTCCGTGGCAGCCTCCCAGTTTCCGCCGCCCGGAGGCGTGTTGAACGAAAGCTCGCCGCCGGACGGCGACCACATCTATGCCAAGACCAAGCGGATCGGGGAGGCCATGCTCGGCGAATACCGCGACACCATCCCCTCGTGCATCGTCCGCTTCGGGGCCATGTTCTCGGACTGGTGCGAGTATCCGCCGCTGTATGTGTTCCTTCAGACCTGGCTCTCGAAGGCCTGGAACGCGAGGATCTTGGCGGGGAAGGGCGCCTCGTCCGTCCCTTACCTCCACGTGAGGGATGGCGCATCATTCCTGCTGGCCTTGCTGGAGCGCCACCAGATCCTCAACCCAGGCGAGATCGTCATCGCGAGCGCCAACGGGGCCGTCAACCACGTGGAACTCTACGAGGAGGCCTGCGCGGCCTATTTCGGGCGCAAGGTGAAACCCATTTTTCTGCCCCGATTGGTCTGCTGGCCCGGACTATACGCCAGGGACGTCGCCGGGCGCCTTCTGGGGGAGCGACCCTTCGAGCGCCCGTGGATGGGCCGTTACATCGACCTGGCGATGACCGTGGATGCCAGCCACTCCTTCGAGCGGATCGGATGGCGCCCCAAGGAGCGGCTCGAGATCCTCCGGCGCATGCCGTTCTTGATCGAGAACCTCAAGAGCAATCCAAGCGAGTGGGCAGCCCGGAACCGAGCGGCCATGAAGGAGGTGCGGGTCCGGGCCAATCTCCGGGTGCACCGTCTCATGGACCAGCACGAGGAAGAGATCATGGAGGCCCTCGTGCAGTGCTTCCAAGGTCCGCGGGCCAAACAGTGGTTTCTCGGCTACCGGCGGCTGGAGGCTCAGGACCTGAGGTGGTACCTCCGTCAGCTCATGCGGCACTTGATGAACGCCGTGCGCACGCGGGAAAGGTCCACCTTCCTCGGCTACTGCCGCGACCTGGCGGAACGGAGGTTCAGCCAGGGCTTCAGCGTGCAGGAGGTCTGCGAAGCCCTGTCGAGTACGAACGAGGTCATCGTCAGGGTACTGGGGCGGGACCCCGCATGTCAGGGTCTGGAGATGTGCCTCTACAACCACGTCACCATGACCCTCCGCCTGGGGATCGACGAAGTGGAGGACACCTACGAAGCCCTCAGCGGGACCTCTCCCGTGCCTCGCAATGTGAACTGACCGTGTTCGGAAGCCCGGCCGCGGGAGCCGTTAACGGGGTCGCCCGCGCTCCGAAGAGGCCCGCCAGCGTCGGACGAGGATGATGCTGATCCCCATCAGGCCGTCGCCCAAGCCTGACGCGGGAACGATCCACGGCACCCCGCCCGCGAGCGTGGAGGCGAGCAGGAAGATGGTGGCTATGCACTTGGCGGTGACGAGCAGGGTGATCCCGCGGTACTGGAAGTACTCGATGAGATACCCGGCAGCCAGCACCAGGTGGAAGACGCCCGCTTGGCGCGGGAAGAAAATGGGCGCGACTCGGGTCCAACCGCCCAGGGTGATCGCCGACCACTCGGGAAGGGCCACAAGGAACAACCCCACGGCGGCGCTGTGCAGAGCGATCAGAATGACCAGCCAGCGTTCCAGACGCGCCATACGACCTCCAGCTTGCCGCGTCAGGTGACTCTTTCTTCCCACCAGAGGTTCGCCGGCAGGGGAGCACTCCGCTTGACCGCGGGACGTCCGAGCCTCCCCAATTCGAGCAATACCTCCCGCAAGGCATCTGGCACAGCCGCCCGCAGGGAAGCGCTGAGGCCGGGCCCCACATCGATGAGCTCGGGGACGGCACCGACGAGCAGGGCCTCCGCGGGGGCTTGGCCCGCGAACTGAAGCGCGAGCAGCGCCTCCTGGAGGGCAGGCTCATGCGGGGAGGCCCTTACCACGGGCACGTGGGCCACTATCTCGGGGAGGCGGTATAGGCGCAGCGTGCCCGCAGGCGCGTCGAGCTTGACCGTATCCACGACGATCAGCGAGGCGAGGCCGGACACGTGGGGCGTTAGGTCGAAACCGGGGGTGCCGGCGTCCAGCGCCGACACCCCCTCGGGAAGTTCGTACTGCGCCGCCAGCAGGGTCACCACGGTGGGCCCGAAGCCGTCGTCACCCATGAGGACGTTGCCCAGGCCCAATACCAGAATCCGCTGGCTGGCGTTCTCGCTCGTCTCCTCGCTCATACGTCGCAGGAGTTGAACACGTTGACCTTCGAGAGTTCCGTTCCCTCCACGTCCAGGGTATGGATGGCGCAGGCGAGGCAGGGATCGAAGGAGTGGATGGTGCGCAGGACCTCCAAGGGTTTTGCCGGATCCGCGATCGGGTTCCCCACCAGGGAGGCTTCGTAGGGCCCCTTCTGGCCCTTCTCATCTCTCGGGCCGGCATTCCAGGTCGACGGTACGACGGCCTGATAGTTCTTGATTTTCCCGTTGTCAATGACCACCCAGTGGGAGAGAGTCCCGCGGGGGGCCTCGTGGAAGCCGAAGCCCTGGACCTCTCCCTTGGGGAAGGTCGGGGGATTGAAGATGGCGACGTCACCCTTGCCGATGTTCTCGGCCAGCCGCTGCCACTGCTGGAGGGCGAGCTCGGAGATGACGGCCGCCCTCACGGCGCGGCCGAGGTGGCGGCCCAGCGTCCCGTGAAGGACGGCGGGGCTCAACTGGGCCTTGGCGACGGCGCCTGCGGTCTGGAGCGCGTGAGTGGCCCAGCGCTTGGTGGGCTCGTGCCCCGTGGCGAAGCCCACCAACACCTGGGCCAGGGGCCCCACCTGCATGGGCTTGCCTTGGAAGCGCGGAGACTTCACCCACGAGTATTTCCCGGCGGGGTTGAAGTCCGTATATTTGGGCTCGGTCGTCTCTTCGTAGGGATGCTTGTCCCAGTCGCCATCGTACCAGGAATGGGCGATGCATTCGGTCACGTTGTCGCGGAAATAGGGGTCCTGGAAGCTGGTGATCGCTTTCGCCGTGCCCAGATCCTTATTGAAGATGGTTCCGCCGGGCAGATCGAACTGGGTTCCCTTGGTGTCCAGGGGCAGGTCCGGAACGGCCAGATAGTTGGTAACGCCCGCTCCGTACTTGAGCCAGTCCGCATAGAGCGCCCCCACGGCGCAGACGTCGATGAGGTAGACCTGCTGCACGAAGGTGGCGACCTCATCGAGGAGGTCCTTGATCATGAACAGCTTGTTCATGTTCAGGGTGGACTCGTTGTCGAGGTTGATGGCGTTGGCCACGCCGCCCACGGCCAGGTTCTGGATGTTGGGCGTCTTCCCGCCCAGGATGGCCACCACCTGGTTGGCCTTCCGCTGAATGTCCAGGGCCTGCAGGTAGTGGGACACCGCCAGAAGATTCACGTCCGGCGGAAGCTTCATGGCAGGATGGCCCCAGTAGCCGTTGGTGAAGATGCCCAGCTGGCCGGCCTTGACGAATCCCGCCAGCTTGTCCTTCACGGCCTCGAATTGCCGGCGGCTGTTGCCGGGCCACGGCGAGAGGCTTTCAGCCAGGGCCGCGGTGCTCGCGGGATCGCCTTTGAGGGCGGAGACCACGTCCACCCAGTCCAGCGCCGACAGTTGGTAGAAGTGAACGATATGGTCGTGGAGGGCGTGGGCGCAGAGGATGAGGTTGCGGATGTATTGCGCGTTGATGGGAATCTCCAGGTTCAGGGCGTTTTCGACGGCCCGCACCGAGGTGATGGCGTGGACCGTCGTGCAGACGCCGCAGAACCGCTGCGTGAAGAGCCAGGCGTCTCTGGGATCTCTTCCCTGCAGGATGATCTCGATGCCCCTGAACATCTGGCCCGAGGACCAGGAGTCCTGCACCGCCCCGCCGTTCACCTCCACGTCGATCCGGAGGTGACCTTCGATTCGCGTAATCGGGTCCACTGTGATCCGAGGACTCATGCTCATACCCCCTTCAAGCCCGCGACCGGGCGGGAGAAGCTCCCCCAAGGATCGGGAATCGCTTGATGAACACGATGTAGATCATGATCTCCAACGCCACGATCCCGATGGTGATGAACAACTCGGGTACGGCCGGGAAGTAGGACCACCCGGGTCCCGGGTTGAAGGCGACCAGATAGGTGTCAAACCGGTACAGCCCGCCCGCTATCAACATCAACATGGCCATCTGGAAGAGGCGGCCGGGGTTGGCGCGAACGGCGGGGGAGAGGGCCATGGCCGCGGAGGCCACGAAGAGGACGATCTCCAGCCAGAAGAAGAAGCTGAGCCAGCCCGAGGTGAAGGCCAGGCCGAACGCTCCCCTGTAGAGCAGGTCCAGCAGACGGATGGCCAGGAATCCGATGGTGATGTAGGCCATGATCTTGGCGAGCGAGCCCAGCATCTCCGTCTCGTAGGGACGCTTGAGGAAGAAGCTGGAGAGGGTGGACTCGAAAACCACCACCGCGTACCCCATGCCCACCACCGAAACCAGGAAGAGGAGGGGCAGGAAGGGGGTCTGCCAGAGGGGGTTCAGCTTCTGCCCCGCCAGCATCATGACGGTCCCCAGGGAGGACTGGTGCATGGTGGGGAGCAGGAGGGCGAGGGCGACAATGAAGACCATGCTCTTGTTGAGGATGGGCAGGGTGGTCTGGGCCAGGCGCCTGAAGAAGGGAGAGGAGCCCTCCTGCATCACTTCGAGGATGGGAGGCGCCATCTCGATCCAGAGGACGAACACGTACGCCATGACGCAGAGGGCCACCTCGAGGAGCGCCGAGTTGAGGTTCCACTGCCAGAAATGGAGGGGAATCCGGTAGATGTACCAGTAGCGCCCCACGTCGAAGACGATGGCAAAGGCCGCCAAAGAATAGCCGAGGGCGCTCGTCAGGATGGCCGGCCGAACGAGGGAGTGGTATTTGCCCTTGTTGAGGATGTAGACGAGGATGGCCACAGCATAGCCCCCACAGCCCAGGGCCGTCCCCGTCACGACGTCGAAGGCGATCCAGAGCCCCCACGGATAGCCGTCGTTCAGGGCCGTGGTAGCCCCGAGGCCAGCCAGGAACCTCCAGATGAGCAGGAGCACGCCGAGGCCGAAGATGGCCATGAGCCATTTGAAGGGGCGGGTCAGGATGGGGCCTCCAACCGGGACCGCATGGTCGGTCATGGCTTTTCCTCCTTCCCCTGGGCCTCGGCCCGCTTGTTCCGCCAGATCACCGTGCCCAGGGCCACGTAGAGCACCGCGGGGGCGATGAATCCCTTGTAGGCCGCGTGCTGGATCTCCTGCGACAACTCGGGTACGGGCGTATCGCCCAACGCCGGCAGGCCCAGGTCGGTGAAGGAAATGCCGGCCTTGGAGAGGTAGAGCACCTGAGTGCCGCCTCCATCCTTTTCGCCGAAGATCTTGGGATAATAGCGGTCGGGGTTCTTTTTCAGGCGGTTCTTGGCCTCGGCCAGCAGGTCGTCGTACTTGCCGAAGATGACCGCGCTCCTGGGACAGACCTCGCAACAGCCGGGGATCTTGCCTTCGGCGATCCGCTGGCTGCACATCTCGCATTTGACGATCTTCGGGATGGCTTTGTCCCAGGTGAACTTGGGGATGAGGTACGGACAGGCCACCTGGCAGTACCGGCACCCGATGCAGCGGCTGCCGTCCCAGGTGACGATGCCGTGCTCCCGCTTCTGCAGCGCCCCGATCATGCAGGCCCCGACGCAGGCGGGATCCAGGCAGTGCATGCACTGCGACTTCATGTAGGAGCTCTTGCCGTCCGCCCCCTCGTACGCCTTGATGATGTTGCGGGTCTGTCCGTCCAGGCTGATGGGGGAGTCGTAGATGCCTCCTCCGAGTGCGGTCCTCTCAGGGGGCATGTGGTTCGCTTCCCGGCAGGCGACTACGCAGGTTTTGCAACCGATGCACAGCGTGGCATCGTAGAGCATGCCCACGGCATCGGAGGGAGCGGGATGGGGCTCTCGGGCTTGGTCTCCGGGACCGGAGGCGAGCAGCGCCGCGCCCGCCACGGCCATGCCCTTCAGTGCGGTGCGACGGTCCACGCCCATCTCACTCCTCCTTGGTCGTGGCCTTGTCTTCGGCCATGAGCTTCTTCGAGGCCATGATGCCTGCCCCGATGAGGGCCCCTCCGACCAGACCCGCCACGCCTGTCGCCACCGGGCTCACGCCTCCGTGTTCGGGGCTGATGGGTGGGTACAGGGCCGGCGGAGTGGGATGCTCGATCTCGACGGTGGCGGCGATGGGCAGCTGCCAGAGTATCGCCTGCTCGGTGCAGCCCACGCACGGGTGGCCGATGCCCACCGGCCAAATACCGGGGATTTCACCGAAATCCTGGATGGAGCAGTTCGCGTGAGTCACTGGACCCTTGCAGCCCATCTTGTAGAGGCAGTAGCCCAGCCTGTGCCCTTCGTCGCCGAACTGCTGCACGAAGCGGCCCGCATCGAAGTGCGGCCGCCTTGGACAGTCTTCATGAATCACGCGTCCGTAACCGAACATGGGCCGGCCCAGCTTGTCCAGGGCCGGGAGGGTTCCGAATGTGGCGTACTGTAGCGCCACGCCGAGGAAGTTGTAGGGGTTCGGAGGGCAGCCCGGCACCGTCACCACGGTCTTGCCCTCAAGGATCTGCGGCGCGCCCTTGGCTCCAGTGGGATTGGGATCGGCAGATTGGATTCCGCCCCAGGAGGCGCAGGAGCCGATGGCGATGATGGCGCCGGCCTTGTCCGCCACCTCCTTCAACATATCCAGCGCCGTGCGCCCGGCGATCTGGCAGTAGATCCCGCCGTCCTTGGTGGGAATGCCCCCCTCCACCACGCAGATGTATTTGCCCGCGCCCTTCTCCATGGCGGATTTCAGCGCGTCCTCTGCCTGGTGGCCAGCGGCCGCGAAGAGGGTCTCGTGGTAGTCCAGGGAGATGAGGTCGAGGATCAGCTCCGCCACCGCCGGGTGGCTGGTCCTCAGGAGCGATTCGGTGCAGCCCGTGCATTCCTGGAAGTGGAGCCAGATGACGGAGGGTTTCAGCCCCTTCGCCGCCGCCTCGGCCCAGGCCTTGCCCACCGAGGCGGAGAGGCCCACGGCGGCCGCCGCCATGGTGCATGCCTTCAGAAAATCCCGCCTACCGACGCCGCTCGCCTCTTTGTCAGATACACTGCCGCCCGATATGGGAAACCCCCTGGCCTTACCCATGGCCACCTCCTCAAAAGACCGATAACGGGTGAAGATGATCCCCCCAAAGATGAGAATCCTCTGGTAATGTAGGTTCCCGCTTTTCAGATGTCAATGCGTTTTAGTGATATGTAACTACTCACTCTTTGGGTGCATGGATGCGCGATCTTGCGCCTCGGCCGAGGGGGGCATCGTTTCGCAATGATACAGAGGTGCGTGAACCGAGAGCCCAGCCCGACAGTGGAGCGATCCCCGGTCCGTCCCGCTATCAAGCCGTTAGAGCGGCCCGTTCAGCTAGCAGGTAGTTCAAGAACGAGCCCATGCCCTCGCGGCTCTTGGCTGAGAGCGAGAAGGTCTTGAGGTCTCCCTTGAGGATCCGCGCCTCGCGCTGGGGCTTCGCCGCATCAAAGGAGACGTAGGGAAGGAGGTCGGACTTGGTGATGCAGAAGAACTGGGCGTACTTGAAGATGACCGGGTACTTGGCCACCTTGTCGTCGCCCTCGGTCACCGACAGGAGCACCCCATTCAAGTGGCACCCAAGGTCGTAGAGGCCGGGGCAGACCAGGTTGCCGACGTTCTCCACGAAGAGCAGGTCTATGCTTTCGAGAGGGAGGTGGTGCAGCGCCTCGTGAACCATGGCCGCATCGAGGTGGCAGGTGGAGCCGGTGGTGATCTGCCAGACGGGGAGCCCAAGTGCCCTTATGCGCTCGGCGTCGCGGTCGGTGGCCAGGTCTCCTTCGATGACCCCCACCCTGAGCTGGTCCGAGAGCGAGGCGGTCACGGCCTCGATGAGGCTCGTCTTACCCGTGCCGGGAGAGGACATCAGATTAACCGCCAGGATGCCGTGCTCCATGAGGTGCGCCCTGTTCTCCCTCGCCTGTGCCTCGTTGGCGGCGAGAAGGTTGCGGTAGAGAACCGCCTCTTCTCGGTGGGTGCGCCCCGGATCGTGATCGTGTTCATGGGCGTGATTCTTGGCTTCCTCAGGAAGTCCGCATCCGCAGGTTTCACACATGATTCCCTCCCGCCGTTTCGGCGACCTCCAACTCCAGGCTGGCGAGGAAGATCCCGTCGCCCCCGAGAACTTCCAGCCCCAGGGCGGAACAGTCCGGGCAGACCAGGGCGGGGGAGTGCAGGGTGACCTCCCGTCCGCACCGGGGACATCGGGCGCGGATCGCCTCCACCTCGATCTCCAAGGGTGCCTCCTCCAGGCAGGTGCCCTGCCGGGCCATCTCGTAGGCCCGCTGGAGAAGCTCCGGAACGACCCCCGTCAGCACCCCCACCGACGCCTTGACGGCATGAACTCTCAGCGCGTTCCGGCGACGGGCCTCGGTCTCGGCCTGACGCACCAACTCGCAGGCCAGACTCCACTCGTGCATCTCCCTCCCCGGCGGGGGGCAGCGCAGCGCCCCTCTCAGCAGATTCTTGGCAGATCGGCGCCCGCCCGCAGGTCCAGCGGCCGTTCCTCTCCAGTGGGGGTCCTCATGGCCACGGGAGAGCGGTCCTTCCGCGGGGCCTCGGCCCTCCCGATGGCGCACGCCCCTCGTCCCAGCGGGTGGCTGCGGAGGGCTTCAATGGCGCGGGCCGCGTCCGATTCCTTCAACCAGATCAGGGCCCGCCCCTCACACGGCATCGCCACGGGGGCAAGGCCCAGCAGTGCGCAGAGGGCCGCCACCTCCGGCCGAACGGGCAGGTGGGCCTCCTCGAGGACCATCCTCAATCCCGTGCGGGCGCAGACCTCGTGGCAGGTGACGAGGGCCCCTCCCCTCGTAGGATCGTGCAGGGAGTGGACCTCGGCCCCGGAGGCCAGCAGGGCTGAGATAAGGCCGTTCAGGGGAGCGCAGTCCGAGCGGAGCGCCGCCCCGCTCATGCTGTGACGGCTGGCCATGATGGTGGCTCCGTGGTCCCCAAGCGGTCCGGTGGCCAGGATGACGTCTCCGGGGAGCACGCGGTGATCGCCCAGGTCGCGCCCGGGCGGGACGACGCCCAGTCCTGCCGTGGTGATGAACAGCCGGTCTCCCTTTCCCTTGGGCACCACTTTCGTGTCGCCGGCCACGATGCGCACCCCGGCCTCTCGCGCGGCCCGCACGGCGCCTTCGAGGCAGGTGCGGAGCAGCGATGTCTCCAGCCCCTCTTCGAGGATGAGGCTCCAGGTGAGCCAGAGGGGTTCGGCGCCAGCCACGCTCAGGTCATTGACCGTACCGCAGACGGAAAGGTAGCCCAAGTCGCCGCCCGGAAAGAGGGGAGGGTCCACGACGAAGCCGTCCGTTGTGAGGGCGGGCCGGCCCTTCGGAAGGCGGGGCATGACGGCCGCGTCCGAAAGGGTGGCCAGGAACTCGTTGCTCAGAGAAGGGAGGAGGAGCTCTTCGATGAGTTCGCGGGTCTTGCGCCCGCCGGCCCCGTGGGCCAGGAGAATGCGGTCTGGCAGAGTCACGGCGCCGCCTCCCCGCGGTAGCGTTCGTGGCGATACCAAGCCGCGCAGGTGCCTTCGCTGGAGACCATGCAGGCCCCCACGGGGGAATCCGGGTCGCACGCCGCGGCGAAGAGGGGGCACTCTGGAGGTGAGATTGTGCCCTTGAGTACCTCCCCGCACCGGCAACCCGCCGGTTCGATCGGCTCGGGCAGAGAGACGGGCCAGAGCCCCGCGTCACGCCCGGCCCATTCAGAGCGGAGGGCCAACCCCGACCCGGGAATCACACCCATGCCCCTCCAGTCCGAATCGATGGGAGTGAAGTAGCGGTCCATGAGCCGGCGTGCCTCCGCATTCTCCTCCCTGCGAACGACCCTGCCGTAGAGGTTGGTCACGCGGGCCTCTCCCTTACGGCGCTGACGCACGAGCTCGAGCACGCCCAGCAGGATGTCGGCCGGGGTGAAGCCGACCACCACCGAGGGGAGGCCGAAGTCGGCGGCCAGGAAGTCGAAGATCCCCCAGCCCGTGAGCACGCTCACGTGACCGGGAAGAAGCAGGCCGTCGAGGGCCAGCTCCGGATCCGAGGCCAGAAGCCGCAGCGGCGGAGGGACGACTTTGTGCCCGCTCAAGATATAAAAGTTGCGGATGTTCAGGCGGTCGGCCTCGGCCAGAGTGGCGGCGATGGCCGGCGCGGTGGTCTCGAATCCCACGGCCAGGAACACGACCCGCTCCTCCGGGTGGGCGGAGGCCAGGGTGAGGGCATCCCTCGGGGAGTAGACGACTTCCACCCGGAGCCCCTCAGCCGCCGCGGTCTCGAGGCTACCCCGGCTGGAAGGCACGCGGAAGAGGTCCCCGAAGGTGGCGAGACGGACGCCGGGCAGGCGCCCCAGCGCGATTGCGCGGTCCAGGTACTCGACGGGCGTCACGCAGACGGGACACCCCGGGCCCGAGATCAAGCGCACTCGCGGCGCCAGCCTCCGCCTCAGCCCCGCCTCGGCGATGGCGTGGGTATGGGTGCCGCACACCTCCATGAAGCTGAAGCGGCGCCCGGCGAGTTCCGCCTCGCTCCGGATGGCCTGGAAGAGGGAGTCGAGAAGGCGGGGGTCGCGGAATGGCTCTTGGGAGATCATGAGGGCCGCGCTTCGGAGGCGAGCCGCTCCAGCCCCTCGATGGTCAGGCGGGCCTCTTCGGCGTCCACTCGGCCGATGGCAAAGCCCGCATGAATCAGCAAATGGTCACCCGGGGTGGCTTCCGGAAAGAGCAGGAGGGAGACCCTGCGCTGCACTCCTCCCAGCTCCACGATGCCTTCGTACTCGTCGCGCTCCTTGAGTTCCATGGGGATGGCCAAGCACATGCCCGGACTCCTTGAAGAGGGGCGGCAAAAGAAAACGCGACCTCACCGAAGCGCGACCCGCCGGAGACCCTTTTATCTTCGGCCCGGCGACTGAGGAATACAAGAGGAACTGAGTTCCCATCCGGGCAGTCCCGGCGCGAGCGAGCAGGCCAGAACCGCCTGACCGTAAGAGAGTCCACCGTCGCCGGGGGGAAGCCTATGGGCGATGACTACCTTGGCTCCGGCTTCACCGAGGGCGCGTTTGAGGCCGCTGAGGAGGAGCCGGTTCACCAGGCATCCACCCCCCAACGCGACCACCCTGGGCCGCCCCGTTAACCAGGTGGTCGGCCCGCAGCGGGCGGCGAGACGGCAGAAGGTCTCGTGGAAGCCGGCGGCCACCGCGGCCGGCTCCTCGCCGCCCAAAAGGCGCCGTGCGGCGGCGGCCAGCAGGGCGCCGAAGGGCAGGATCATACCCTCTCCCCGGGGCTTCAGCGCGACCTCGTTCCAGAACGGCACAGGACCTTCGTTCCGAGCCGCGAGGGTCTCCAAGCGGGCGGCAGCCTCCCCCTCCCAGTCGTTCTCGACGGCGAGCCCGAGGAGGGCCCCGGCCGCCTCGAACAGCCTGCCCGCGCCGCAGGCCATGGGCCATGGGCCTTTCGCGAGGCCACCCACCTGGGCGGCGAGCGCCCGCGGCACCACCTGCATCATGGGAAGATCCGCGGCGAGCAGGTCTCCATCCTCCATGGCCAGGGCCACCGCCGCCACGCGCCAGGGGGCCCGCACCGCCTGCTCCCCTCCCACCAGCGGCACGCTCGACAAGACGGGGCGGCGCCGCCAGCGTCCCACCCCCTCCAGGAGAAGCCATTCGGCCCCCCACGCCTCTCCGTCGGGCCCCCAGCCCGTCCCGTCCAGAATCAACGCGGCTGCGGCGTCCGCGCCCTGAGGAAAGACTCCGTTCTCCGCCAGAACCGCGGCGGCGTGGGCGAGGTGGTGCTGCAACCGAACCACGCGTCCTCCCCGCTGGCGAGCCATCTCTTCGCCCTTCCAGGCGCTGGGGTAGTCGGGATGCTCGTCCACGGCGAGCAGGCGCGCCCGCACATCGAGGAACTCTTCGAGGCCCATCGCCGCCTCGGCCAAAAAGCCCCTGGCCGCGTCACCTTCGAGGTCTCCCACATGTTGCGAGAGGAAGGCCCGGTCTCCCTCGGCGAGACAGGCGGTCACCTGAAGATGGCCTCCGAGGGCGAGAACGGGTTCCGCAGCCGGCTTCGGGAGTTCCAGGGGTTCGGGCACGTACCCCCTGGCCCGACGGACCATCACCACCTCTCCTTCGCACAGCCGCACCACCGAGTCGTCCACCCGGCGAAGGATGTCCCGGTCGTGGAGCAGGAAGAGGTCGGCCAGCTCCGACAGGCGCGCGAGGGCCTCGCGGTTCCCCAGGCAGATAGGCTCCTCCGAGAGGTTTCCGGAGGTCATGACCAGCGCATCGTAAACGGCGCCGCGGAAAAGCTCGACGTGAAGCGGCGTGGTGGGGAGGAGGAGGCCCAGATCGCCGATACCCGGAGCAACGTTCGGGGCGAGGGGAGAGGGCGACCGCCGCGGGGCGAGGACCACCGGCGAGCGAGGCGAGGCCATGAGCGCTTCACCATCCGCCGAGAGCTGGACCAGGTTTCGGGCCGCAGGCAGGTCCCGGACCATCACCGCGAACGGTTTGCGCGGCCGATGTTTTCGCGCGCGAAGCTCCGCCACGGCTCGCTCGTCGCTCGCGCGGCACGCGAGCTGGAACCCGCCCATGCCCTTGACGGCGAGGATGAACCCTTGAGCCAGCGCCCGGCGGGCCTCCTCCAGCGCCTCCGCGCCAGGAGCCAGCCGCGCTCCGTCTGGGGCACAGAGCCAGAGCTCGGGACCGCAGTCGGGGCAGCAGACCGGTTCGGCGTGGAACCGCCGCTCCAAGGGGCTCTCATACTCCGTCCGGCAGGCCTCGCAGAGAGGGAAGCACGACATGGAGGTTCGCTCGCGATCGTAGGGGAGCGAGCGAACCAGTGAGAAGCGTGGCCCGCAGTTGGTGCAGGTGGTGAAGGGGTAGCGAAACCGACGGTCCGCGGCTTGGTCCATCTCCCGACGGCAATCGGGGCACAAGGCCGCGTCGGGGGGGACCAGCGCCCTGCCCCGGGCGCCGAGCTCCGATGCCCTCACCTCAAAGGAGGTCTCTCCCAGGGGGGCCTGCGGTTCCAGGCTCAGGCTCTCCAGGCTGGCCAAGGGCGGCAGTGAGGCGGGCAGGGCCTGGGCGAAGCGCCGCGGCGAGTCCTGTGCGCCTTCCACCTCGATGACCACGCCGTCCGGCCCGTTCAGGACCCATCCGGCCAGCCCCATGCTCGTGGCGAGGCGGTGCACGGCCGGGCGGAACCCCACCCCCTGGACAAAGCCGGTGCATCGGATCCGCAGGCGCGTCCGTCCGCTTCCTCCCTTTTCGGCGCCCTGGTTTTCTTTCGTAGGATGAGCCATTCCGCCTCCCGGGGTGGCCGTAGGCTACCGCCGTGTCGGTGGGAGGGCAAGCGCGCTTACGAGATGAAGTGGAAGAGCCAGCTGGCCGTTCCCGCGAACAGGGCGGAGATCGGCAGCGTGAGTATCCACGCAAAGACGATTTGTTTCACCACGTTCCAGCGGACTCCGCTGAGCCTCTGGGCCGAACCAACGCCCATGATGGCCGAGGAGACGACGTGAGTGGTGGAGACGGGCGCACCGAGGGCCGTCGCCAGAAAGATCACGCCCGCACCCGAGGTCTCCGCGGCGAAGCCGTGGACGGGCTGAAGGGTCAGGACCTGGCGGTCCACCGTCTTGATGATCCGCCAGCCTCCGGCGGCCGTGCCCAGCGCCATGGCTGCGGCGCAAGAGGCCACCACCCACAGGGGCACCTCGAAGCTCGGCAGGAAGCCGGCGCTGGCCAGGGCCATGGTGATCAGGCCCATGGTCTTCTGGGCATCGTTGGCGCCGTGGGCCAGGGCCATGGCCGATGCCGACAGGATCTGGAAGAACTTGAAATAGTGGTTCAGGGTGCTGGGCCTGAAGTGGCGGAAAATCCAGCCGATGGCGGTCATGAAGAGGTGCCCCACGACCAGGCCCATGAGGGGTGAGAGGAGGAGCGCGGCGATGATGAGCTTCAGGCCGCGAGGGTGGAAGACGCCGAAGCCGTACCGGGCCACGACCGCCCCTACGATGCCGCCTATCAGGGCATGGGAGGAGGAGGAGGGAAGCCCCTTCCACCAGGTGATGAGGTTCCAGGCGATGGCTCCGAGGAGGGCGGAGAAGACCACCGAGAGCGTCACCGTATGCGGGTCCACGATGCCCTTTCCGATGGTCGTGGCGACCGCCTTATCCAGGAAGGCGCCCACGAAATTGAGGGCCGCGGCCAGCATGAGGGCCTTGGGAATGGAGAGGGCGCCGGTCAGGACCGTCGTAGCGATGGAGTTCGCGGTGTCGTGAAAGCCGTTGATGTAGTCGAAAAAGAGGGCGGTGGCGACAAAGAGGATGAAAAACCAGAGCGGGTTAGCCATTTTTCGCGAAGATGGTTTCGATGATGTTGGCCACGTCCTCGCAACGGTCCATGGCCGATTCCATCCGGCCGTAGATCTCCTTGAGCTTGATGATCCGGATCGGGTCCCCCTCCTTTTCGAAGAGGTCCGAGATGACCTTCCGGCTCAGGTCGTCCCCCAGGTTCTCCAGCCGCTTCACCTCGCGGCAGTAAAGCATGAGCGTGTCCATCTTCCGAAGCGAATGGACGGCTCCTGCCAGGTGCTCCACCGCCTCCAAGAGGAGGTCCGCGAACTCGCACATCTCCGGTGTGGGCTCCTCGATCTTGAAGAGCACCATGCGGCTTGCCAGCGCCTCCACGCAGTCGAGGATGTCGTCCAGGCCCGAGTTGAGCGCGCAGATGTCGTCGCGGTCGATGGGCGTCATGAAGGAGCGGTTGAGGGCGTCCATCAGTTGATGGGTGTTCTGATCGCCTTCGAGCTCGGCGGCCTTGATGCCCTTGGCCTTCTGAGTGGTATCGGTGTAGTCGTGCAGCATCTCGCTGAAGAGGCGCGCCCCCTTGAGCACGACCTCCACCGATGCTTCGAACATATCGAAGAAACGCACCTCACGGGGAGCCAGAGAGAATCTCATGGTTTTCCTTCCCTCGTCGCGTTATGTGGGGTAGATCCCCCCCCGGTCTCAAGAGGTTAAAGTGTACCAAGTCCGTTGCTGAAACGCAATCCCGGGAAGGGGCGGGGAGCATCCCAGCCTAAGTCTCTTGGACTCCGGCGGGGATCCCCAGGCGGGCAGCGAGTTCGGCCACCTCCTCCTCGCCGGCGCGCAATACGACGGTCACGCCGTCTTTTTCGTAGTGCTCCCTTAGGGTGCGGTAACCGGTTCTCAAGGTGACGAATTGCGGCCAGGCCTCGTACCGGACGAAGAGGGTCCGGCCCGTCGTGGCGCGGCGGGCCGCCGCGGATACCGCCTCACGCAGTTTGTCGAGGCCCTCCCCGGTGGTCGCGGAGACCGCTACGGAATCCGGGTAGAGGCTGCCCGCGCGCGCGAGCACGCCTTCGCCGGTGCAGTCCACCTTGTTCAACACGGTCAAGAGGGGAATCTTGTCCATTCCGAGGTCCGCGAGGACCTCCAGGGTGGTGACGGCCTGCTCCTCGAAGGACGGGTGGCTGACATCCACCACGTGCAGAATCAGGTCGGCCTCGCTCGCCTGCTCCAGGGTGGAACGAAAGGAGGCGACCAGGTGATGGGGCAGCTTTCGCACGAGACCCACAGTGTCGATGAGCACGACCGGGAGGCCGGCCCGGTCCGACGGCATCCTCCGGAAGGTGGTGTCCAGGGTGGAGAAGAGCCGGTCCTCCACGGCCACGTGCGCCGCCGTCAGGCTGTTCATGAGGGAGGATTTGCCCACGTTTGTGTAGCCCACCAAAGCCACCTCGAAGGTCTCTTCGCGGCTCCTTCGCTGGACCTCGCGCTGATCGGCAATACGCCGCAGATCGCGGGTGAGAACGGCGATCCGGCGGCGGATCACCCGGCGGTCCGTTTCGAGCTGCGTTTCGCCCACGCCCCTCGTGCCGATACCTCCGGCCTGCCTGGATAGGTGCGTCCATGCGCGGGTCAGGCGTGGCAGGAGGTAGGTGTACTGAGCGAGCTCCACCTGGGTTTTGGCCTCGCGAGTCCGTGCTCGGCGGGCGAAAATGTCGAGAATGACGCCCGTCCGGTCCGTCACCCTGACGCCCACGGCCTTCTCCAGGTTCCGGACCTGAGCGGGCGTCAGATCGTCGTCGAACACCACGAGCTTGATCCCTTCGGCAACGCAGAGCCTTCCCAGCTCCTCGGCCTTGCCGCGCCCGACGAAGGTGGCGGGATCGGGATGCTCCCGCGACTGGACCTCTCGCCGCACCACCAGCCCCCCGGCCGTGTCCACCAGTGAGGCCAGTTCGTCCAGGTACTCCTCGACCCGGTGCAAAGGCATGTTTTGCAGGACCAATCCGACGAGCAGTGCCCGTTCCTTCGCCATCCCACCCCTCCGCGCTCAACACTAGCACATCCCAGGATGGAGGCGCCCGATCGAGTCTCCGGGCCGGAGGGCCGCTGGGGCGAACTTGCCGAGGTGATGTCCCTATGTTATCTTCGCACCATGGAGACGGCCATGATCAAGAGACTGCCAGTTCTGCTAGCGGTGGGCATAGGCGTGTGCGCGCTCGCCGCGGACGGGGGAAGGGATATCCAGAAAATGCGGCTGGCCGCGCTGGAAGCCATGCAGACCTCGCAGCAGGCGTTGATGGCGGCCAAGTGGAGGGGCCTTGCCCAGCTCGATTCGCAGATCAAGGACCTGATGTCTTCGGACGAGCAGGCCGCCTCCGAAACGGATGCGAAGAACGCGGACCGGGCGGAGGCGCTGTTGCGCAACGCCACCCGCCGCCAGAGCCTGGAGACGGAGAGGCTCGATCTTCTGCGTTCGCTTCACGACGGCTACCTCGAGCTGACGGTTCTTCAGGGCGAGATCCAGAAGCTTCGCACCAATCTCCAGGAGGCCCGACAGGTGCTCGATGGCCATTGGACCCTCGTGCTCATGCCGGCCGGCACTCACGGCGACGTGTACCTCTCCCAGAACGGCACGCTCTTGACCGGCGACTACACGCTGGACAACGGCCAGGCCGGCAGCCTCCAGGGCACCTTCATCAACAACCAGCTTTTCCTCGAACGGATCGACGCCAAGTTCGGCAAGATGGGGCGACTGGACGGCACGCTCTCCAGTGACCAGAAGAGCGTTCGGGGATCCTGGTTCAGCTATGAGATCGCCTCGGGCCAGCCCATCACGGGTCTGTTCTCCCTCGACAGGGCGGGGGATGCGGGCGGCTCGCCGTGAGGATCGTGAAGAAGGTGCTGGACAACAGCGTGATCATTCTGGACGTCACGGGAGAGGTGACGCTGGGGCAGTCGGCCGGCCAACTCAGCCAGGAGCTGGCCAAGCTCCTGGGCGAGGAGGGCGTCGAGGGAGTGATCCTCAACCTGGAAAACATCAACTACATGGACTCCACGGGCTTGGGGGAGGTGGTGGGGTACCTGGCGCGCTTCGAGGACAACGGGAAGCGCCTCAAGCTGGTGAGGCCCAACGAGACCATCCGGAAGCTCATGCGCCTCACCCGTCTGGACGAGATCATCAGGATCTACGATTCGGAAGAGAAAGCCCTCGAAGACATGTTTTCGTGACTCGGACAGGGGGGGCCGATGGCGCTCATCAACCGCACGACCCGGGAGCTCACGTCCAAGATCGTTTACTATGGCCCCGGCCTGGGCGGCAAGACGAGCAACATCAAATTCGTGTACGACAACATGGACGAGAGCCAGCGAGGCCAGCTCCTCACCCTGTCCACGGATGCGGACCGCACCATCTTCTTCGATTTCCTCCCGTTGGAATTGGGGACCGTACAGGGCCACAAGCTGCGCGTTCAGCTCTACACCGTCCCCGGCCAGGTCTTCTATGAAGGTACCCGACGCAAGGTTCTCAAGGGGGCCGACGGGGTCATCTTCGTGGCCGACAGCCAGAGAAGGATGCGCGAAGCCAACCTCCAGTCCCTCATGCAGCTCCACGAGCACCTCCAGGACAACGGGCTGGATCCCGATTCCACGCCCATGGTGATTCAGTACAACAAGAGGGATCTTCAGGACATCCTGAGTCTGGAAGAGCTCGACCGCGAACTGAATCCCTCCAATCGCCCGTTCTTCGAAGCGATCGCCAGCGAAGGCGTGGGGGTTGAGGACACGCTCAAGTCCATCACCTCCCTGGTGCTGCGGACCCTTCTGGCGCAGTCGCTGCCGGGCGTTCCGCGCATGGAGGCCCCGTCCTCGCCGCTGCCCCTCGGAGGGCCATGGGGAGAGGTTTCGGGCACCGGCCCTCTGGACGGCAGTCCCGCGGGACTTGGCGACTTTCTCCCCGAGAACGCGCTGGGAGCCGAGAAGCGGGACGGGCCACTGGATCCGCTCCTCGCCTCCGCCGTGGAGGATTCCGCCGAGCTCCTGTTCGAGGAGGTATTCCGCGCGGATTCGCCCTTTGGAACTACAGGGACTCCACGCGCCGCCCAGGTGCCGGAGGCGGAGTTGGGAAGCGGCGCGGATGTCGCCATTCCCGAGGAGATGCCCATGGAGGCCCCTTCCCGGGTCCACTTGCTCCCCGGCGTGCCCCTCGATATCCCCGTCGAGCTGGAAGGTCGCCGCTACAGGCTTCGCCTTTTCCTGGATCTCGAAGACTGATCGATCAGCCGGTCGATCCCCGAATCCGCCAGAACCGTGCCTCGGCCCCGGCCGAGGGCATCCGCAAGAATCTTGAAATCGGACGACGGCGATGAGCGGACGTTCGGATCAGGTGTTGTACCCGTCCGAGTCCTGTTTGGACTTGCTTCCAGGGAGAGGAGGCGTCGGCTGGCTTCCAAGCGGGGGCTCCTGGAGGATGAACTCCTTTCCCCCGACGTAGAGACGGGCGGCAACGACTTTCCAGTTGGCATCCGGCTTCTTCTCCAGATCCAGGACGGCGCGCCCTTCGCCCTTGGTGCCCTTGAGGGCAAAGACGAGATGGGCTTTGCCCCGCCCGTCCACATCGCTCACGGAGCCGCTGGGGAACCAGCCGAAACCGGTGACCTTACCGATCTGGGCCATGACGACCGGATTGTTGCGCAGATAGGACTTGGCTGCCTCCGGAGCTCCACCGTGGGTCCAGAAGCGGAGTGGGGTGAAGATGGCGGCGAAGAGGCAGCAGGCACAGAGCCCACCCAACAGGATCAGCGTAAGGAGCGCGTAGAGCAACACCTTGTCGGTCCGACTGGCCATTGCCTGCCTCCCCACCTATGAAACCAGAGAGGGCGCGGCGCGGTCAAGGGCCGTGCTTGGGCGGCCGTCACCCTCCGTCTTGCGTGCCGTAGCGACCGGCGGATTCGGCCGCTCGCCTCCTGATGGGAAATATCTCGGAGAAGACCTTGTGGGTGCCGGCCGGAAAGGCGAGGGTTTCGATCTCTTCGGCCAGTATCCACCGGTGGGGGAGGGCGGTTTGGGGCTCGGCATCGCCGGCGGCTTCGCACTCGAACGGGTGAAGTCGCACCTCAAAGTGAGAGTAGCCGTGGCGCACCGTGGGATGGGGACGCAGATCGATGACTTCGAGCGCCAGTTCCTCCCGCAGCTCCCTCCGAAGGGCCTCGGGAGCTGTCTCGCCCTGATGCCATTTGCCCCCTGGCAATTCCCAGAGGCCGCCAAGGAACCCATCCGGGGCGCGCTTGGTTACCAGGAAACGTCCGCCTCGCCATATGATCCCCAGGGAAACCTCCAGGAGGGGGCGGGCATGC
The DNA here is from genome assembly GCA_021778515.1 of Acidobacteriota bacterium. GTDB lineage: Bacteria > Acidobacteriota > UBA4820 > UBA4820 > DSQY01 > DTPS01. Next base: position 17,238 of record JAJYCJ010000014.1, on the reverse strand, counting down.
CTGGGCGTCCGTGGCGGAAATCTCTCCGGATCACCGCTGAGCGCGGCCTCGCACCAGCTTGAAAGCGGGCACGATCCGCAAAGGGGGTTGCGCGGTCTGCAAACCGTGGCCCCCAGCTCCATGAGCGCCTGATTGATTAGGGCTGGATCTGCGCTTTGTACGGCCGCCCCGGACAGTCGCCAAAGGCTGGACAGGATTCGGCCGGAGGCGGGCCGATCCAACCCTAGAAGCCTGGCCCAGATCCGCCTGACGTTTCCGTCCAGGATGGGCGCCGCCTCGCCGAAGGCGAACGAGGCGATGGCGCCGGCGGTGCTGCGTCCGATGCCGGGAAGGGCCTGCAGCTCGACCGCCCGGCGCGGCCATCCGCCCCTTTGGAGAATGGCCTTCGCGGCCAGGTGCATGCGCTTGGCGCGGCCGTAGTACCCCAAGCCTTCCCAGGCCTTGAGAAGGGCCTCCTCATCGGTTGCCGCCAGGGACTCAACGTTTGGATACCGGAGGAGAAATCTCTCGTAGAACGCCAGGACGATTGAGACCTGGGTCTGCTGGAGCATGACCTCGCTCACCCAGAGGGCATAGGGATCGTGAGTATGCCGCCAAGGCAGGTCTCTGTGGCCCCTCCGATACCAATCCAGCAGTGTCCCCGCCAGATCTGGGACACGCGCCAACAGCGCGGCGAAGCCGGCCTCTTCGGTCCGACGGCCGCTCACGAAACCCTGGCCTCGATGCGCAAGTCATGGAAGAGAAGGGGGTCCTGCTGTTCGAAGGCGTACCGGCGGAGGTCGAGCGCGGACAGCTCTCCTTGGTCGAATCGCTCGTACAGTCCTAGCCCCAACGTGTAGCCGATTTGCTGCGAAAGCCCATAGAGGGTTTTCCAGTCCGCCAGGAGCATGGGCTCCAGTTCGAGGCGGGCTAGCCCCAGCGGTTGTTTCATGAGCTGAAAGAACTCGAGCGCCCTTGAGAAGACGAGCGCCTGACGGCCTAGCTTGATCCTGTCCTTCTCCCTGGCCAGCGCGTAGAAGCTCGATAGGGAGTCTCGCATCTGGCTCGCATCCGGCGTCTTCCGCAACGGGTTGATCAGCTTGGATGCCAGGAACCCGCACGCGTAGTAGTGGATTCGCCCCATGAAGGCGACGGGGGAGGAGCGGGTCCGGAAGCCGCGATGCATCAGAAAATGCATGGCTTCCTCAACGGTGCGGTTCAAATCCAGCTCGGGAACGTAGAGGATCTGGTGCTTGTGGATGTACACCGACCTGGCGTCCCGCACCAGGGCCGCGAAGCGCCGGCCGGCCCCCTTCCTGAAATAGGGATCCTGGAGGAACTCCAGCGAGCGAAAGGTGTAGACCTCGAAGTCCGGCGGCGCGTGCCGGACCTGAAGCAGGTTGCCGAGCGCGTCGAGGTATTTGACCACCGTGTCGGTGAGGTCGGGGGCCTCTTCGGGATCTTCGCCTCGCCGGCAGAAGCCGTACATCTGGCAAAGGGCCTCTCCCCCGTGTTCGAGCCAGGTGAGGTAGGTCTGCATTTTGACCCATGGAGGCGTGTTGTTCACGAGGTACCGTCCCCCGCCTAGCCGAAACCAACCCGACGGGTTGACGCCGTTGCGCAGCTTTCGCATATAGACCGCTTCACTGTTTTGAAAGAGAACGGGCGGGCGGGCGAAGCCAACCTGGGCCAGCTCCCTGGGGAGATGAGTGGGTGCCAGGTGGAGATCCCCCACCAGGACCAACAGGGGCTGGCCCGGGTATCGGTCTCGCAGATGCTTGAGACGGTGGGCCATGAAGTGGTCGCGGTAGGAGAGTGACTGGCCCTGGTTGAGTCCGTGTACGGCCAGCTTCCAGCGTTTCGCATACGCGAGGATGGGCTCATAGTGAGAGAAGTCGAACCCCCAGTTGTCGAAGAAGTGCGTTTGCTCCAGGAATTCGAGTTCTCCGATTTTCCCGCGGATGTACTGCAGGAGGGGCGTGTCGTAGCGGGCCTGGACCATCTCCAGGACCACAATGGGCCTGATTCGGTTCTTGCCCATTTCGTCGAGGATCCAGAGGAAGGTCTTCTGGGCCTGGTCCAGGGTGTGGAAGTCGCCCACCAGGACTAGCGGTGAGACCCTGCATTCCGCGAGGAACACGGAGTGTTCGATGGGAACGGCGCTCCGGTGGCGAAAAAAGTCGGAATAAGGCCGGTAGTAGGCCTCCACCTCGTCGTCCTCGGGTCCCCGGACCTCGCGAATCTGTCGCTTGATGGAGCGCAGCAAATGGCTGGAGAAGCGTATGCTGGATACCGCCGCCATAAAGCCACTCTAGCATGGTGGCGATGTGAAACTCACCCACCCGTTCGCGAAAGCGCATGTGTGCGCTTGACAGCCTCACAGGCCAGTGTTACATTAACTTCTCAATTGTGGAGTCACTAACTCCATGATTGTGCGATTTAGGGAGAAGCGCATGCAACTGAGCAAAGGGTTTGACTACGCGGTGCGGAGCTTGGTGTTCCTGGCGCTCCTGTCCGATGGCGCTTCTGCTGAGCTGAGGACCATCGCGGAATCGCAGAACATTCCGCTCTCCTACCTGGCCAAGGTGATGCGCAATCTGGTGCGGGGAGGATTGGTCAGCTCTACCCTGGGGCGGGATGGCGGTTACTGCCTCCGACGCGCTCCGGAGGAGATCACCCTCATGCAGGTTTACGCCGTCATCGAGGGAGAAATGCGGCTGGTTGAATGCATGGAAGATCAGAAGAATTGTATGTTTTATAAGGGATGTACGCAGGTATCTGTGTGGCATAAGCTTAAGAATGCCGTCGAAGAGATATTCCGAGAGACAACGTTGAAAGACCTCCTTCCCCAACCGACCGGGGAACAGAGGCTGACCCAGTTGAAGGAGAAGGAGAGGAAGTATGCCCGAGCTGGCGCTTGATATCCGCAACCTCCATGCGGTCATCGAAGAAAAAGAGGTCCTGAAGGGCATCGACCTTCAGGTCCCCAAGGGCGAGATCCACGTCATCATGGGCCCCAACGGCAGCGGCAAGACAACACTTGCCCACACGCTCATGGGACATCCCCGCTACGTGGTGACCCAGGGAGAGGCGTGCCTCTTCGGGGAAAATCTTCTCTCCCTCAAGGTCCATGAACGCGCTCGCAGGGGCCTTTTTCTCGCCTATCAGTACCCGGTGGAGGTCCCTGGAGTCACTCTCTCGCACTTCCTCTGGAATGCCTATCAGGCCGGTCGGAGCGGGGCAGATGGGAACGGCAAGAAGAACCCCAAGGAGATCCTGGCTTTCCGGAAGCGGCTGAACGCATCGTTGGAGAGCCTCAAGATGCCGGCCGATTTCGCCATGCGCCACCTGAACGTGGGAGCCTCCGGCGGCGAAAAAAAGCGCGTTGAGATCGCGCAGATGCAGATGCTCGCCCCCCGGATGGTCATCATGGACGAGATCGACTCGGGGCTGGACATAGACTCCACCAAAGTCGTGGCCGAGGGAATACGGTCACTCAAGGGCCCGGAGTTCACGGCGCTGATCATCACGCACTACCCCAGGATCCTGGAGTACCTTCAGCCCGACAGGGTGCACGTGATGGCCGCCGGCAAGGTTCTCTGCTCTCGCGGCATGGAGTTGGCGCGAGAACTGGAGCAGAAGGGCTACGATTGGATTCTCAAGGAATTCAATGTCGTGTAACGCTTCCGGGCCTTCCGCGGGGGCCAGGCTCCGGCGGGGGAACCTTCGCCATACAAGGAGCAGGCAATGAACGCCAAAGCCACGAGCGCTCTCGACCTAGATCAGAGCAAGTACAACTTCATCGATCCCGAAAGCGCCGTGTACCGTTCGGCGAGGGGGCTTACCCGGGAAACGGTCATCGACATCTCGCGCCAGAAGAAGGAGCCGGACTGGATGACCGACATCCGCCTGCGCGCCTATGAAGTGTTTCTGGGAAAGCCCATGCCTCGGTGGGGCGGAGATCTCTCGGAGATGGATTTCGACGCCTATACCTACTACATCAAGCCGAGCGACAAACGGGAGGACCGGTGGGAGGACGTTCCGGAAAACATTCGTAAGACCTTCGACCGACTGGGCATCCCCGAGGCGGAGCGGAAGTTCCTGGCGGGCGTCGGCGCGCAGTACGAGTCGGAGATGGTGTATCACTCCATCCACGAAGACCTGGCCAAGAAGGGGGTCATCTTCCTGGATACGGACTCGGGGCTTCGAGAATTCCCGGCGCTTTTCAGGGAGCACTTCGCCTCCCTGGTGCCGCCCGAGGACAACAAGTTCGCCGCGCTGAACACGGCCTGCTGGTCCGGGGGCAGCTTCATCTACGTGCCCAAGGGGGTGAAGCTGGACATCCCCCTCCAGGCCTACTTCCGGATCAATTCGGAAAATATGGGCCAGTTCGAGCGCACCATCATCATCGCGGATGAGGGCGCTCAGCTCCACTACATCGAGGGATGCACGGCCCCCCAGTACTCCACCAAGTCCCTGCACACGGGGGTCATCGAGATCTTCGTGAAGCGAGGGGCCAAGGTACGATACACGACCATCCAGAATTGGGCCCACAACATCTACAACCTCGTTACCCAGCGGGCCATCGCCTACGAGGGGGCCACCATGGAGTGGGTGGATGGCAACATGGGATCGCGCCTCACCATGAAGTACCCTTCGATCTACCTGGTCGGGGAGCATGCGCGCGGCACCATCCTCTCCATCGCCTTCGCCACCAACGACCAGCACCAGGATGCAGGCGCGAAGATCATCCACAAGGCTCCAAACACCAGTTCCACCATCACGAGCAAGTCCATCAGCAAGGGCGCGGGACGGACCAGCTATCGGGGCCTGCTCAAGGTGGCCAAGGGCGCCACCGGTGTGAAGGCGTCGGTCAAATGCGACGCTCTCATGCTGGACCCCCAAAGCCGCTCGGATACCTACCCCACCATGGAAATCGATGAGGACAAGGTGGCCATCGCTCACGAGGCGACGGTGGGCAAGATCAGCGACGAGCAGATCTTCTACCTCATGTCGCGGGGCCTCTCCGAATCGGACGCCACGGCCATGATCGTCCAAGGATTCATCGAACCCTTCGCCAAGGAGCTGCCCATGGAATACGCCATCGAACTCAACCGGCTCATTCAGCTCGAGATGGAAGGGGCGGTGGGATGACCCAGGGCCAGGCGGACGGATTGGGGAAAGGGGTCGAGCCGGTCGCACCCTTTGATCTGGAGGCCCTTCGGGAGGCCTCACGGTCCCTGGGGGAGCCCGAGTGGTTGTTGGAAGCTCGCAAGGATCACCTCCTGCGCTTCGGAGAAACGCCTCCGGCACCCGGCCGGTACTCTCGTCTGAACTTGAACTGGAAGCGGCTTTCTGCAGCGCCTCCTTCGTCCAGTTTGACCGCCCCTTCCGGGGTCGTAGGCCTAGCGTCCATGAAGGCAATGTCGCAGTCGGTCCATCCCCTCGGCGAGGTGCTCCGCGGGGATCGCACCTTCTTCGACAGACTCCCCCTGCCGGACACCACATGGGACCACCTGGTCATGGCGGGGTGGCAGAATGGGTACTACCTGAAAAAGCCCGTCGGACATAGCGATGAAGGCGTCGCCTACCTCGCACTAGAGGCGGCCGGCGGCCTCGTTTTGGAACCCCTGTTCCTGGAAGTGGGGGAGAGGGAGGAGTTCTCCCTCTTCCTGCATTTCAGGGATCTGTCGGAGGCGGATTCGTTTCGCGTCAGCACATTGGGCATGCGGATCGCCGACGGGGCCAAATTGAAGCTTTTCCTGCTCCACGAAGGGAATGCTTCGCATCATCACCTTTCGGCCTCCTTCAAGGTGGGCAAGGATGCGGCCGTGGAGATCTTCTCGGCGTGGATGGGGGGGCGATGGCGAGTGGCCCGGATGAAGGCGGATCTGACCGCTCCCGGGGCGAGCTGGACGGAGAGCCATCTCGTCTTCTCCACGGGAAGGGAGCACTTCGACCTCGACAGCCGGGTGCGCATGCTGGAACACCACACACGCAGCGACGTCCAGGTCAAGACGGTGGCCGCGGGCGCGTCCCGAGCCATCTTCACGGGCAACCTTCTCATGGAAAAGGAGGCCAATTTCAGCGAGGCCCTCCTATCCGACCACGTCCTGCTCCTTTCACCCCAGGCCCGGGCGGACTCGGTTCCGGGGTTGGAGATCAAGGCCCTCGACGTGAAGGCCTCCCATGCGGCAAGCGTCGGGCAGGTGGATGAGGAACAGCTCTACTATCTGGAGAGCCGCGGCTTGAGCCCCGAGCAAGCGCGCCGGCTCCTGGTAGTCGGTTTCCTGGAAAGCCTATTTGGAAGGGCTCCCTTCGCTTTTGTGCCGCAGATCCTCGACCCCCTCTTGGAGAACAGGGTGAGCCTATGACGGAAATCCCCAATCCCAACCAGATCCTGGATGTGGATCCGCTGATGATGGATCTGCTGCTGGATCACTACAAGCATCCCCACAACTTTGGCCCCCTGCCCGGAGCGGACATCGTCCACGAGGAGGGGAACCCATCCTGCGGCGACCAGATGCGCATCGCCCTTAAGACCCACGACGGGCTCATCGAGGACATCAAGTTCGAGGGAAGGGGCTGCATCATCAGCCAGGCGGCCGCCTCCATTCTCACCGACCTCATGAAGGGGGAGTCGTTGGAGCGAGTCAAGGAGTTCACCAAGGACGATATGCTGGAAAACCTCGGCATCCCCATCGGCCCCATGCGCCTGAAGTGCGCCCTGCTGGCCCTCAAGGTGCTCAAATCCGGGGTGTATGGGCAGGCCCATTGGCCCGGTGAGGAGGAGGACGAATGACGATGGAGGGGTTTGAAGCCGTCGCCGCCCTTGATGACATCGGACCCGAGGGGCTCCGCGTGATCGTCGATGGCGAGGAGGTGCTGCTGGTCCGCCGGGGCGAGGAGGTTTTCGCGCTTGGCTATCTCTGTTCCCATCAGGACATGGAGCTGGAGGGAGGCCACCTGGAGGGGGACGCCTGGGTTTGCCCACACCACGGTGCCAGATTCCACGTGGCCACGGGAGAGGCCCTCTCCATGCCCGCCATCGAGGCGATTGCCACCCACGAAGTTCGGATTGTCGAAGGCAAGGTTTTCCTCAAGGAGTCAAAGCCATGACCGAGTCCGCTTTGCGGATAGCCCCGAGCGGCTTCGATGTGGAGGCCGTGCGCCGGGACTTTCCGATTCTCGATCGCAAGGTACACGACCATCCCTTGATTTATATGGACAACGCCGCAACCACGCAGCGCCCCCGGCAGGTCGTGGACGCGATGGTCTCCTACCTAACGGAGTACAACGCCAACATCCACAGGGCGATCCACACGCTCGGCTATGAAGCCACGGTGGCTTACGAGGACGCCCACAAGAAGGTGGCGCGCTTCATCAACGCCAAGTCGTGGCGCGAGATAGTCTTCGTCCGGAACGCTACGGAAGCGCTCAACCTCGTGGCCATGACCTGGGGGCAGGCCAACCTGAGGGCAGGGGATGAGGTGGTGGTTTCCCTCATGGAGCACCACAGCGATATCGTGCCCTGGCAAATCTTGCGCGACCGGCTCGGGATCGTTCTGAAGTTTATCCCCGTGACTCCCCAGGGGATCCTTGATCTTGAGGCCGCCCGCCGCCTGATCACGACCAGGACCAAACTCGTGGGGCTGGTCCACGCCAGTAACGTTCTCGGGGTGATTAATCCGGCTGAAGAGATTCGAGCCATGGCCAAGGAGGTCGGTGCCCTCCTATTGTTAGACGGAGCCCAATCCATTCCCCATCTGCCCGTCGATGTGCAGTCGTTGGGATGCGATTTCTTCGTGGCTTCCGGCCACAAGATGCTCGGTCCGACGGGGATTGGGTTCCTTTACGGACGCAAGGCCCTCCTGCAGGAGATGCCACCCTTTTTGACCGGAGGCGACATGATCGCCACCGTCACCACCGAGGGCTCTACCTGGAACGAGTTGCCGTGGAAATTCGAGGCGGGTACGAGTGCTATCGCGGAGGGAATCGGGCTGGGCGCGGCCATCGATTATCTCTCCTCCATCGGCATGGAGAATATTTATCAATATGAGAAGGAACTTGAGCATTACACACTAGAACAGCTGAATAAATGTCCATGGCTTACTCTGTACGGACACCGCGTGGGGGAGCACTTGGCGGTGTTCTCGTTCAACGTGGAGGGCGCTCATCCCCACGATGCGGCCAACCTGCTGGATCGCTTCGCCATAGCCGTGCGCTCGGGCCATCACTGTGCCCAGCCGCTGATGACACACCTCGGAATGGACAATACCCTTCGCGCCTCACTCTACCTCTACAATACTCGAGCGGAGGTGGAGGTTCTTGTCGGGGCCCTTCAAGAGGTCAGGAAGCTTCTGGTCCGGTGAGGGGGATTCCACCCAGGCCCGGACCATTCGGTTCTGCGAGGGCTTCAAGGTGAAAGGTCCGCCCTTTCTCGATCACAGCCCATGTTACCGTTGCGCCCTCTCACGCATCTATAGTACCCTGACGTGGAGGTGAGAAATGAGCGTAGACCGTACGCTGAGAGGAATTGCGGGATTCTTCATCTTGCTTTCGGTGGCGCTTGGATATTGGGTAAGCCCGCTGTGGTATCTTTTTACCGCCTTTGTGGGGCTGAACTTGCTTCAGTCCTCCCTCACCAACTGGTGTCCCATGATGTGGTTCCTAAAAAAGTCAGGGCTTCAATGACAGGACGAGACCTGCTCATATATGGCGCGGTGATTGCGGCCTGGTATCTCCTCAACCGCTTCCTGTTGCCCAAGATGGGGGTCGGCACCTGAATGTCTCAATCCTGCGGGACCGGGTCCGGTCCCACGGAAGTAAGGAGGCCAAGTGATGGCGAAGAACGTAACCGAAGTGACGGATAACTCCTTTCAGTCTGAGGTTCTCGAGTCCAGCAAGCCGGTCCTTGTGGATTTTTGGGCACCCTGGTGTGGGCCGTGCCGAATGGTCGCCCCAGTTGTGGAAGAGTTGTCCGGTGAGCTCTCCGAGAAAATCAAGTTCACCAAACTGAACGTGGATGAGAACCAGAACGTGGCGGCCCAGTTTGGGATCATGGCCATCCCCTCACTGCTCATCTTCAAGAATGGGCAGGTGGCGCAGCAACATGTGGGTGCCCTTTCTAAAGCCGCACTTAAGGGACTGTTGGATAAGGTCCTCTAATAAAGAGTGAATATCAATGCCAATCTATGAGTACCAATGCGAAAATTGCGCGCTCCGGTACGAGAAGATCATCTTCCGCTCCGATGCACCGCCACCTCCCTGTCCGAACTGCGGTTCGGATAAGGTTCACAAACTGATATCCGTGCCGGGCGCCTGCGGGGTTGCAGCCACGTCCGGGGGCTTTCGCTCCTCGGGCGGCTCCTCTTCAGGATGCGGATCCGGCTTCAGCTGAGCGGGCTGATCCCGCAGGTCGCCGTGAGCGGCCTCTAAAAGAAACATGAAGGCGAGCGCAAACTCCAGGCGGATATGCCCCGTCTGGAGTTTGCTAAATTGGAACTCATTACTGCTAATGTAGTAATCTAGTGCATCTGCTATTATCAGGCTTTGCTCTCTTACTACAGTATAAATAACGTCCTCCAATCTTGCTCCGCGGCCGGCGGGTCACGGGCTGCAGTCCGACGCTCGACGGGCGCTAGGTTGCACCCGGCGAATTTGCACCCTACGTTCGGGACAAGGAGCCCACACATGCCAGCAGTCCAGGTACGCTCAAAGCGGCAGCGAAAGGGGACTTCAGCACAGGTTCCCACCGCACCCTTGATTCCAGTGGCCCCAGACGACTGGATGGACGACCGCGAGGTGCTGGAAGATAAGGACTTGCGTGTGGACCTGTGGGAGCAGCGGCTGGGCGACGAGCCTGACCGCACACCGAGCCGGACCGCGAAAGCGGGAGACGGCTCGCCCTCGCCGGAATCTCCGGAATAGACCGGGACCGCAGGGAGGGGAGACTCCAAGAGCAGGAGAATGCCGCTCGGATTACAAAGGCTGGTTGGCGGATAATCCAGCCAGGACGAGCGAGTAACGGTGCCCACATAGAGTCTGATAAGATATCTTATGTCAAATATAAGAGAAAGAAGGAAACGGCCCCTCGGCTTTCCGACGCTTATCCGCGAGGACACCCTTCTCTGCGCGTTGCTCTTTGCCGGCCCTTTGCCTCACGCGTCCATCCTTGCTAGACTGCCTCTTCTCGGGTGACTGGCCTGCCATCCGGCCTTCATGGCCTTGCTTGCTCCGGGGCATCCGCCTTGAGGTGAGCCGCGTGCAGGCCGATCCCCCTTCGGCTTCCAAGGAACTTTTTCAGGAGCTTCGGCGTATCTTTGAATTCCATGCTGTGCTTGAGAATCGATCTGGTCGAGTACGAACCGTCAGCCCGCCACCGAGTGGCGAAGGCCGTCTTGTCGGAGTTCCTGTCGATCCATGGATTGGACGATGAGGCTGGCGCCAGAGTGATGGCAGCGTTGGAGCCCCCGACGTGGTCCGGCAACCTGGAGAGGCTCGACCTGAAGTGCAGCGGGGATGAAGTGGTATTGGAGGTGCGTGCCAGCGGAAGGCGCAGTGCCTACAGGCTTCGCATCCCGGGTGTCATCTGTCCTTGCCGGCCTCCCTCCGCTTGAAGACTCGGCTTTCGGCAACCCAGGCACTCCCCTCCTCGGTGGTTTCAAGCTTCCAGATGGGGACGTCATCCTTCAGGGCGTCCACCAGGTGCCGGCAGGCCTCGAAGGCTGCACCGCGATGAGGCGCAGAGACGGCGATGACGACCGCTGTTTCGCCGATGGCGACGGATCCAAGGCGATGGACGATGGCGATCCTGAGCAACCCCCATCGCTGCCGTGCCTTTTCAGCCATCTGCTGGAGGAGTTCGGCGGCCATGGTTTCGTAGGCCTCATAACGCAGGCTCAAGACGCGCTTGCCCTCGTGATGGTTCCGCACCGTCCCCGTGAACGTCACCACGCAACCAGCAGAGTCATCTCTTACCTGATGTATGATATATTGCTCATCAATTGGCTTATATGTAAGATCAATTAGCATATCGGATTGCGGCCCCACGCTACCCTCCACTCGTCGGCAGGAGGAAACAGAGCTCCTGCCCCTCCACAAGCGAGGCCTCCCAGGAAGCAAAGCGACGGTCCACCGCGGGCCTCGGTTCGTAAGGCAGATCCCGCAAAGCCCCATGGAGCTGACAGAGGCATCTCCACGCATCGAGAACGCCGGCTCCCGTTCGGATCGATAAGGGCTCCGCCTCGCAACCGCAGAGCTCCCTCATCAGGGCAAAGTGAACCACGCGCACGTTCATCGGCTCACGTCCCGCTTTTCAAGGTCCTGGAATATGGCTTGGCACAGGTTATGGATTCCTGTGTGCAGGTGCGGCAGGGAGGTGGCCAGCGTATAACCTGGCGTGAGGTATATCCCCCGCTGCGCGTCCACAAGCACCTCGTCCTCTAAAAGATCGAAGCAGCCCTTCCCCTCCGGCCAGGGGCCCAGCACCGAACTCACCACGAATTCCGCGAGGGAGATGGCGCCAATCAGCCCTCCAGAGTCGTGGACGGCTGCGAGAAAACTGCCTACGGCCTCCACGGCGCTCCGCTCCTCCAACGTGGCGAAGCCGGTCAGCAAATTCTTGACGGGGCCTTGACCACCAGGAATAATTAACGCGTCCAGCAAGTTGGGTGATATTTCTTCAAGTAGATATAGCTTTCCTCGCACAAGCCTCGCCGCTTCCAGCATTTGTCGGCGGCTTTCGCCTTCCACCTCCTGAGCCGTAGTGTGATCGACAGTATGAAATTGAGGCACATCCATGGCCAGGGGTACCAATTCATGTCCGGCGGCCTGGATCTCGAGCATGACCAGTACGGCTTCTTGTGGATCTGTGCCGTCGTAGGCACCGCAACCGGTCAGAAGTACCCCTATCCTTCGCTTCAACCCTTTTTCTCCAAGACATCGGTGGCGGCAGAGACCAACATCTTCGTGGCCTCCTCGATCGGGAGATTCAATTTCACCCCTGCCGCGTGCTGGTGACCGCCACCTCCCCACGGGCTCACGAATTTGTCGATGGCGAAATCCCCCCTCGACCGGCAGGAAACCTTCGTCAGACCCTCGCCCAGTTCCTTGAAGTAGAAGCCGGCCAGGACCCCATCCAGTTCGAGCGTGAAGTTGACCATATCGTCCGCATCCTCCATCCGGGCACCGTACTTTTGGAGCACCGCCTGGCGGATTTGGAGCCAGGCTACCTTCCCGCCGGGAGAAATGCGCACGGTGGAGAGGACCTCACTCGTCAACCAGAGCCTCAGAGGCGTCAGCCGCTCGAAGAGCTCCGTGTACACCTTCTGCGGATCCACACCCGCTTCGAGCAGTCTAGCTATGAGGCGGTGCGTTTCGGGCGTCGTTCCGGGATAGCGGAAACCACCGGTATCAGTGTGGATGGCCACGTAGAGGGGTTCGGCCAAGTCCAAGGTCAAGGGTATGGTGAGCTCCTCCAGGATTCTCGCCGTGACCTCGCCCGTGGCACAGGCCTGTGTGTCCAAGAGGTAGTGGACTCCGCTCGTCCTGTCCATGCGGTGGTGATCCACCACCAGGATTCCCTCGCTCAGACGGGCCAGCGGAAGCACGTCCCCCAGGCGCTCGAAGGCGCCGATGTCCAGCACCACCGTCAGGGCGCCCGTGAAATAGCGCTCCGGCGAATCCATCTCCCGAACCGATTGGATCTCCGACGCGCGCTTGAGAAGAAACCGGAGGTTTTCCGGTACGGGCGTAGGATTGATAATCACCACGTCACAACCCAACTGCCGCAGCCCCCTCGCGAGGGCAAGCTGGCTCCCCACTCCGTCGCCGTCCGAGGAGACGTGGGTCGTCAGAACGAATTTTCGGCCGGACCTAAGGAAATCCACCTCTTGCGACCCGATGTGCATCTGGTCTCCTTAACGTAATCTTGCATCTTAGGGGATGGGGCGCTGGCGCGCAAGCAACGAGCCACGACCCAAGCCACGGCAGCATCGGAGCAGGGACGGCATTCAACTGGGCCAAGGCTTGTGCTAGACTAGCAAAGGAGTTTTGCCCCTTGCTGAAGTACTACCGCCACCAATTCAACTCCGTCTGTGTCCTGGCCGATTTGCTGGCCCTGCTTATTTCGTTCTTCCTGGCCTTCTGGGCCCGCCGGGACCTGGTCCCACACCTTTCGACCATTCTGGCTTCACGCCCGATGTTCGGGTTCGACGACTACGTTCCGGTGTTTCTCCTGGCTTCACTCGTGATCCTGGGTACGCTCTTTTCGGCGGGCGGCTACCGCCAGAATCCGGGCGTCTCCTTGACGTTGAACTTCGCTAGTAATGTGAAGGCCGCGGCCATTGCGTTGCTTCTGACGCTGGCCCTTGCCTACCTTCTCAAGTTGACCTTCATGAGCCGGCTTTTCTTGGCCTCGTTCCTTGGCCTCTTCGTGATCCACTCCACAGTTCTGAAGCACATGGTGGCCCTCTGGTTCCGGCGAAGAGCCTCGGCCGGAAAGGACTGCCGCCTCGTGGTTCTGGTCGGAACTGGGGAGAAGGCTCAGAAAGTGGGTAAGCGCTTGCTGGAGAGGCCCGAGCTGGGAGTCTGCCCGAGGGGCTTCATGACTCTCGGGCAAGATGCCGAGAGGGAGGGCGCCGCTGCGCTGGAGGCTTTGGGGGTGGCCAACCTGGGGAGCGTCCAGGCCCTGCCGCACTTCCTCGCGAGGGAGGTGGTCGACGGCGTGATCTTCTGCGTGGATACCCAGGATCTGGCCGAACTCGAGGAGCTATTTCTGATCTGCGAAGACCTCGGCCTGGATACGCTGGTGGCTGCCAACCTCTTCCCGCATCTCTCGGCGGCGGTGCAGATGGAGAGGCTCGAGGAACTCCCCCTCCTCCGATACACGACGGTGCCGCACGATCAGGTGGCGCTCTTCCTCAAGAGAAGCCTGGACGTTTGCGTCTCTGCGCTAGGGCTTCTTCTCCTGGCACCGATACTAGGTCTTGTTGCCATCGCTATTAAGGCTACCAGCCCTGGTACCGTCTTTTTTGTTCAGGAGCGAATGGGGTTGAACGGCCGTCGCTTCAAGTGCCTGAAATTTCGGACCATGGTCCAAGGCGCTGAAAGCCTCAAGGACCATCTCGAACACATGAATGAGGTAGACGGACCGGTCTTCAAGATTCGCGAGGATCCAAGAGTGACACCCGTGGGGCGCATGCTGCGCAAAAGCTCCCTGGACGAGCTACCACAGCTGTGGAATGTCCTCAAGGGCGACATGTCCCTCGTGGGACCGCGCCCTCCCATCCCCTCGGAGGTCGAAAAGTACCAGAGATGGCAGCGAAGGCGCCTCTCGATGCGCCCTGGCATCACCTGCCTCTGGCAGATCTCCGGGAGGAGCAACCTCGATTTCGACACCTGGATGCGCCTTGACCTGCAATACATCGACCACTGGAGTCTGATGTTGGATTTCGTCATCCTGATCAAGACCGTCCCCGCCGTGCTCAGCGCACGCGGAGCTGCCTGATGACTCGTGCGGCGTTGCCCCGCCCGCGGTCCAAAGATTGAGCTGATTGGGCCAAGCTTCCAGGATTCCGGCCCCGGCCCTCCTCCCTATTCCCCTCCCTCTACCGTAAGCCAGCGGGCGCCTGCGAAGAGAAGCGCCATGGCGGCATAGGCCGCGGCCCAGGGCCAGGCTGGCGAGAGGGACATCACGGTGTCGCTGGTGGTCCAGCGGTAGGAATGGATGAGCCCCACTGTGGCCAGAAGGCAGGCCAGGCCGCACCATGCAGCAGCCCTCAAAAAGCGCCGCTCGATAACGGCAACCGTCACCGCCGCCAGGATGACCGAGGTGAAGATGAACCCCTGCTCCAGGGCGAACGCGCCCTGAATCCAAGTGTCGGACCGGCTGAAGGCCTCGATCAGCTGCGGCGTGAAGGGGGCGCTGGGAGTGCCCATCCCCGCGGCTCGGAGGCTCGTCTTGATCAGGATCGCACCCCAGGCGGCCAGTCCCGGAAGGAGGCCCACCACCACGGCGGGAGCGTGTTCCCTGGGCGTGGCCTGAAAGGCCTGAGCCGAAATGACGATGCCGATCCACAGCACGATGGCCATGCCGGCGTCGATGGGCACCGCCCAGCTTATGAAAGCAAGGGTTCCAGTGAGGCACACCAGGGTTACGAAGAGGCCGTTGAGAACCGAATAGCCCGATCTCGCCCCCAGCGCCTTCCAACCGGGGTGCCCGATGTAGAGGGTCGTCGGAAAGCACGAGCCGAAGAGGGCGGCGGCCATCGTGCCAAGGCCGTTCACGGCCAGGGAGGGGGCGGTTTCGTAGCGGTCCCCGGCGGCCTCGGCGGATTCGATGTTCTGAAGCGATCCCACGACGTTGAACAGCCCCATGGGGACGATCACCGCGAAATAGGTGAGAAGGTAGCCCCCGCCGAGCGCGTGCCAGAGGTCTCCCAAAACGGGAACGGGCAGATGGAATCCAGCCCAGCGGGGCACGTCCCCCATCGGGGCGATCCCCGTTACCCAGGCCAGGGCGGTTCCGACGATCACGGCGACCAAGCCTCCGGGAAGCCCCCCTCTGAACCGGACCCTCCCAAAATAGGTGAGGAGAATGATTCCAAGGGTCGTGAGGCCCACGACCGGCCGGGCGAACGTTCTGAACAGAAAGCCCAGGGAGATGAAGCCAAGGGCTATGCCGCTGAGGGTTGAGAGCAGGGCGGCCCTCGGGGTGGCCTTCCTCAACCGCTCGGCTACGAAGGCTCCTGAGAACTCGATGATGCCCGAGCCCAGGCAGGCCACAAGGCCCGCCTGCCAGGCAACACGCTGGGGATCGGGCGAACCGGCTGCCTCGGCCGCCATTTTCGCCGGGAGCATGACCAGGAAGACGAAGGCGATCAGGGAAACGGTGTTGATCCCATAGGGCAGGGCGCATACGTCGCTTCGACCCTCTTTGCGGGCAAGCCGCATGGCCTGCCACGAATAAAACAGATTCCCCACAATGAGAGAGACCGCGGCCCCCGGGAGTATTCGTCCGTACAGGAGGCTTCCCGAAAAGCCCAGAACAGTCCTGCACAACACGTCGATCAGGAGGAGCTGGACCAGGTTATCGAGCGCCAGGCCGAAGAAGCCATCCACGTCTCCCCTCACGAACCACCGCATGCGCCACCTCCCCTCCTCGCCATCGTGCCATTCTAGCCGCCGCCAAGCCCCGTCATCCAGGCCCTCTCGTGGTCCGTCGTGCTAGGATGAGCCTATGGCCAGCCCTCACCACAGCCCGAGACTCTCCTGGATTCTGCTGTGGACGCTCCTGGCCGGCCTTTGCCTTCTCGGCCTGGATCGGCCCCTTTGGCCGGGCGGCCAGGCGGAACAAGCGGAAATCGGAAGAGAGATGGCCCTTCACCCGACGATCGTTCCGCACTTCAACGGTGACCGCGTCCTCGACCTGCCACCCCTGTATCCCTGGCTCGCCGCCTCTTCCTTTGCCCTAGCCGGATCCTTCACTGCGGCTTCCGCGCGCATCGTGAGCGCTCTCGCGGCCTTCCTTCTCCTAATGCTGACCTACCGTCTAGCCTCGGCCGCCGGTCTGCGCGAGCTGGCCGGCAGGGCCGTCTTCCTCATGGCGACAAGCCTCCCGCTCCTCGGCGCTGGCCACTGGATAGGCCCCACCGCCCTGGAGGGACTCGGCGGGGCCCTGGCGCTCTCGACGCTGTGGCTCTTTCTGAGAGGGCCGTCACCGCGCCGAGCTGCCTTGCTCACGGCCTCGCTGGTCCTCACGTTCTGGTGTTCGGGCGTCGCCGGACTCTGGATCACGGCGGGGGCCGCAATCCTCCTCCACAGACGCTCCACCGGCGAGAAAAGGGAGCATTCCATTCGTCTTCTGGTCATGGTCGCCCTGTTCGCGATCCTCGGGTGCGCTCCCTGGTTCCTGGCGGCATGGCCGACTGGATCGGCTTCGCAGAGAGCCCCGCTCTTGTTGGGGCTGCCGGTTGGCCGTTCCCCCTGGCCCTTGTCGGGGATGGGACTGGATCTCCTCATCCTGGGCAGCATGGCCGTGCCGTGGTTGGCGCCCATCGTGTCTTTGGGGCGGCCCGCATTCTGGCTCCGCGTCGCGGACCGCAACCCCGAACTGTCAGAGCTGGCCGTGCTTTCGGCGGGGGCCTTCGGGGCCTTGCTCTTGTGGCCGGGCGGACGGCCCGGTCTGGTGCTGGCATTGGCTCCTTTCATTTTCCTCCTGGTTGCCGCGGCCACCCGGGAGCTGGTGGGGCCGGA
Organism: Acidobacteriota bacterium; assembly: GCA_021778515.1. GTDB lineage: Bacteria > Acidobacteriota > UBA4820 > UBA4820 > DSQY01 > DTPS01. Next base: position 3 of record JAJYCJ010000014.1, on the reverse strand, counting down.
CCC
>JAJYCJ010000097.1 GCA_021778515.1 Acidobacteriota bacterium | reverse complement strand
GAGGAGGTCATCAAGAACGAGGTGCGGCGGGCCATCTCCTCCGACGAATCGGCCATCGCCACCCTCTCCTCCAACTACATCGACAACGTGAAGGCCTACACCCAGGGCGAGAAGATCCGGAACAAGTTCACCGGGAAGCTCGACGAGCCGGACGAGCGGCTCATGCGCTCCATCGAGGAGAAGATCGCCATCCCCGAGACGCGCAAGGACGACTTCCGCCGCGAGGTGATGAACTACATCGGAGCCCTCGCCGTCGAGGGCAAGAAGTTCGACTGGCGCACCGACGAGCGCCTGCGCAAGGCGCTCGAGATGAAGCTTTTCGAGGACCAGAAGGACACCATCAAGCTCTCCGCCCTGGTCTCCAACGTCATCGACAAGGAGACCCAGGAGAAGATCGAGGTGATCCGAGGCCGGCTCATCAACAGTTACGGCTACTGCCAGGTCTGCTCCAAGGACATCCTGGAATACATCTCCTCGGTCTTCGCCCGCGGCGACGAGAAAGAGGAATGAACTACAGAGGCACAGAGGCGCTGAGAACGTGCTGAGGCTGCTGAGAATGAAGCCCTTTGTGGGACACATCGGAGAGGGTGCCCCGGTGCCCTTTCCTTTCGGATCAAGATTCCTTCGTGCCCCTGTGCCTCTGTGGTGAAACCCATGACGCTGCGCATCCACTCTGACCACGCGAGGTTCCGCTCCATCGTGAAGGGGAGGGTTCGCGAGAACCTCCGGCGCTTCATCGTGCAGGGAGACCTCGTGGCCCAGCACGGCCGCAAGAAGGTGGCCATCCCCCTCAAGGAGATCCGCCTGCCCAAGTTCGAGTACTCCTGGGAGGACCAGCCCCAGGCGGGCCAGGGCGAGGGCAAGGAGGGAGACGTCCTGGGCACAGGGAAGCCGGGCGAGGGAGAGGGTGCGGGCGAAGCGGGCGACCAGCCGGGAGAGCACGCCCTGGAGGTGGAACTCACCCTGGAGGAGCTTGCCCAGATCCTGGGCGAGGAGCTCGAACTCCCCCGCATCCAGCCCCGGGGCCAGAAGGTGCTCACGAGCTACACCGGCCGCTTCACCGGCATCCGCAGGACGGGACCCGAATCCCTGGTGCACTTCAAGCGGACCTTCAAGGCGGCCCTGAGGCGCACCATCTCCAGCGGGGAGTACAACGCCGGAGACCCTCTGGTGGTGCCGGTGAGAGAGGACAAGCGCTACCGGGCCCGGAAGGAGGTGCTGCTGCCCCAGTCCGCGGCGGCCATCCTCTACATGATGGACGTTTCGGGCAGCATGGGGGAGGAGCAGAAGGAGATCGTGCGGATCGAGGCCTTCTGGATCGACCTCTGGCTGCGCTCCCACTACAAGAACCTCCAGATCCGGTACATCACCCACGACGCGGAGGCCCGGGAGGTGGACCGCGACACCTTCTTCAAGAGCATGGAGTCGGGCGGCACCCTCATCTCCTCCGCCTACGCCCTGGCGTCCGACATGATCAAGAAGGACTATCCGCCGGACGACTGGAACCTCTACCTCTTCCACTTCTCGGACGGGGACAACTGGAGCGACGAGGACTCGGCGCACTGCGTGGACCTCATGAACCAGAGGCTCCTGCCGGCGGCCAACCTCTTCGCCTACGGGCAGGTCAAGAGCGCGTACGGCTCCGGCGCCTTCTACCCCATCCTGGAGAAGGCCTTCCCCGAGCAGGAGAACGTGGCGCTGAGCAAGATCGACGACAAGGAGCACATCCTGGACTCGATCCGCGAATTCCTGGGGAAAGGACGATGAACCACCGAGGCACAGAGGCGGAGAGAAAGAAAGGGATGGGGGGCCTCCAGCTTCCGCAATGGGCGGCGGGATTCCCCTCCTGCGAAGGCACGCTTCCGCCCCCATCCCCTCATCCCCTCATCTCCCCATCTCGGCCCCCAAAGGGCTCCTTCGAAGGCGACCCATGAGGCACCCCGATGCGCAGGCGCTGAGGCGCCTCAGCTTCATCCCCTTCCCAGAGGAGCTCGTTCAGGTCAAGCGCGAGTTCATGGCCTACGCCCGCAAGCAGGGGCTCGACCCCGGGGAGATCGTCTTCGACTTCCTCTCGCCCTCCCAGATCAGCGAGGCCGCATCCTACGACGGCTTTCCGGGCCGGTATCCCCACTGGCGCTTCGGCATGGCCTTCGACCAGCTGGACAAGAGCCGGAGCTGGGGCCTCTCCACCATTTACGAGATGGTGGTCAACAACCAGCCGGCCTACGCCTACCTCCTGGAGGGCTCCACGCCGGTGGTCGTCCGAATGGTGATGGCCCACGTCCTGGGCCACTGCGACTTCTTCCGTCACAACGCCTTCTTTCTGGGTACTAACAGGAATATGCTGAACGAGATGGCCAACCACGCGGCGCGCGTGAAGCGCTACCAGAACCGGCACGGATTCGAACGGGTGGAACGCTTCCTGGATACCTGCCTCTCCCTGGAGAACCTCGTGGATCCCAACCTGCTCTTCTGGCGGGCCCGGGAGAAGGAGTCGTCGGGAGCGCCGCGAGACGATGCCGCGAAGCAGGCCGAGCCGAGATTCTCGAGCACCTACCTCACCTCCTACTACCGCACCGCAAGGACCCCTTCGGCGGCGGCAAAGGAGCGGAAAGCGGAACCCGAAAGCCCTCCGCTGAAGGCCTTTCCAGAGCGTCCCCTGCGGGGAGTTCTGGATTTCCTGGTGGACCAGGCACCGCTGGAGGACTGGGAACGGGACATCCTGGAGATCGTGCGCGAGGAGGCCTACTATTTCCTGCCGCAGCGCCTTACCAAGATCATGAACGAGGGTTGGGCGGTCTTCTGGCACACGCGGATCATGGTGGCCAAGGGGCTCAGGCCTTCGGAGCTCGTGGAATACTCGGACGAGAACTCCAAGATCATCGCCGCCTGGCCCGGCAGGCTCAATCCCTACCGGCTCGGCTACTTCCTCTTCGAGGACATCCGAGACCGCTGGGACAAGGGCCGCCACGGCCCGGAGTGGGAGACCTGCCAGGACAGGGCCAGGCGCGAACGGTGGGACACCCGCGAGCGGCACGGCATGGAGAAGGTCTTCGAGGTCCGATCCGCCTTCGACGATGCCCAGCTCCTCGACGCCTTCCTCACCCCCGAGTTCGTGATCAAGTCACGCCTCTTCACCTTCCGCCTCAATCCCCGCCAGGGCGCCTACGTCCTGGAGAGCCGGGAGTTCCAGAAGGTCAAGAGCACCCTCCTGGCACACCTGACCAACGGGGGCGAACCCGTTCTGGAGGTGGTGGACGCCAACCACGCCAACCGCTCCGAGCTGCTGCTCAGGCACCTCCACGACGGGGTGGACCTCAAGGTCGGCGAAGCGCGCCAGACCCTCCACGCCCTCCACCACGTCTGGCGCCGCCCCGTGAATCTTCAAACCGTGTTCCAGGGACAGCCAAAGACCTACACTTTCGACGGGTCGAGGGACACGGAGCAGTGACGCGTCACCGGAAACCTCCCCGCCGGGAGGTTGCGCAACGCGAGATTGCCCTTTCTCATAGGAGGACGGCCGACAAGCACTGACCCACACATCCCCAGGACAGGGTTTCTGACTACGTGACCTGAAACGCCATGGTTTGCTCCGGAAGGAGACGTCTATGAAGAGATTGGGTTCGATTTTGTGCGCACTCGTGGTGATGGCCGCGCTTCCCTGGCAGGCCTCCCCTCCCCCCAAAGTGCAGGCCTCAACTGCCAACACCACAAGGGCGGACAACGACGTCTGGTTCATCACGGCCAACAACCTGGGCGATGCCTTTGACGCCATGGGCTACGCCGTGGCCACCGACCGCCTGTGGCAGACCGAGCTCTACTTCCGCTCGGCCACCGGGCGCCTCGCCGAGATCTTCGGACCCAGCCAGCTCCCCACCGACATGTTTATGCGCACGATCGGCTACAACAAGAAGGAGTTGAAACAGGGTTTCAAGAAACTGAGCAAGGACTCGCAGACGGCGATCAAGTCCTATATCAACGGCTTCAACCGCCGCGTGGATGAGGTGAACGCCAATCCCGCCCTCATGCCGTTCGAGTATCTCGCCATCAGCCAGCAGCTCGGCACCACGGTGCGCCCCCAGCACTGGACGGTGTACGATGTGCTGGCCTGGATGGCGCTGATGCAGCGGGAGTTCGACCCCGAGGCCCTCTCCACGGGCCAGCTCGACAACGAGGTCCTGATCGAGACGCTCCAGGCCACCTTCCCCAAGGATTACCTCGCCATGTTCCAGGACCTCCGCTGGCTCAACGACCCCTCGGCCCTCACCTACATTCCCGCGCCGCAGGGGGCCGTGGCGCCCCAAGTCAATGAGCAGGCGATCACCAACCGGTTGGCGGACCAGCAGCAGGCGCTGCCGCCGGACCTGCGCGCCCAGGCTCTCTCGGTGCACAATACCATCCAGGGGGTCCTCGACAACCTGAAGAAGATCAACGCCTACGTCCATATGGGCAGCTACGCCTGGGCGGTGGCGGGGAGCAAGACGGCGGACGGCAACCCCATCATCTATTCGGGTCCCCAAATGGGCTTCTCGGTCCCCTCGATCGTGCTGGAGGGCTCCATCGAGGCTCCCGGATACGACGTCTCCGGCATGACGGTCCCGGGCGTCCCCGGCATCATCATCGGCCGCACCCCCCACCACGCCTGGTCCATGCAGGTGGGCCACTGCCACACCACGGACTACTACGTGGAGAGCCCGCTGGCCGTGAAAAGCAACGGCACGACCGTGATCAAGGTGGCCGGGCAGGCGGACGTGAAGCTCAAGCTGTACAAGACCAAGCACGGCCCCGTCATCAACCCGATGCCCTACAACCCCAAAAACATCACGGGGGCGGTCATCACGTGGGATTATGCCCAGAGGGGCTACGAGCTGCAGACCCTGGACGGCTTCCTCCAGCTCGCGCGCGCTCAGAGCATGGACGACTTCGGCAAGGGCATCGAGCAGATTGCCGTGAGCCAGCACTTCTGCTACGCGGACAAGGACGGCAACATCGCCTACTGGATGTCCGGCCGCGACCCCGTGCGCGCTTCCGACGTGGACCCGCGCCTGCCCGTGCCGGGCGACGGCAAGCACGACTGGCCCACTCCCGTCACCCTCAAACCCCGCTCCACCGACCGCAACACCACCCAGGGCTTCTACGCCGGCTGGAACAACAAGTCCAACGTGAACTACGACAATGCTCCGAACAACATCGGCTACGGCTTCGGCCCCTTCGACCGCGCCCACGTCATCACCGACTACCTCTCCACTCACAACAACCTGACCTTTGAGGAGGTGCGCGACCTCGCCCTCAACATCGCCACCACCACCACCGACTTCGATGTGCCGGGCGGCGTGCCGTGGAAGTTCGTAGCTCCCTACTTCACCGCGGCCGTAGAGGCCTATCCCACGCCGGCCCGCACCGCGGCCGTTCAGATGCTCCAGAACTGGGACGGCCACTTCGTGGCGGGCGGCCCCACCCAGTGGGCCATGGGCCCCACGCGCGCCGATGCCTGGGTTCTCGAAAAGGCCTGGGTAGACCATATGCTCCAGCTCACCTTCGCGGACAAGCTGGGGACGGCGGGAGCGGCTCCCTCGATGCAGCTCTTCAACGTGCTCCTGCACTCCCTGGAGGGAAGCAGCTCCGGCATCGTGAACACCTACAATTGGTTCCAGGACACCTCCGGCCAGGGTCTGCCCACCGATCCGCAGCAGCTCATCGTCCTGGCGCTGGACCAGGCCCTGAACCAGCTCGGGGCCGGCCCTTGGAACCAGCCCCGCGGAACCATCGACTTCACGGACGACTTCCTGGGCGTCATCCACCAGGCCCCCTACTCCAACCGCTCGACCTATGCCCACTGCGTGGAGTTCGACTCCACCGGCCCCACCCGGATCGAAAGCATGTTCCCCCTGGGCGAGTCCGGCTTCGTCGGATTGGACGCCTCCGGCAAACCCTCCTTCGACCCCAACTTCCTCAGCATGGCGCCGGTTTACGATCCCTTTACGCCCAGGCCCTTCCCGCTCTTCCAGTAGATTCACGTCCCGTCATTGCCCCGGGGGTGCAGCCTGCACCCCCGGGCTCTCCCCCTTCATTCCCCCCACCTGTGATAAAGTCTTTTCAGTGTTGGCTGTGTCGGCTGATTTCCCGGTTCCGGGGGCGGGATGGGTTCCCGCGGTCCGGCGGGTGGAGGAGATGCCCCATGAAGAAGGTCGTGCTGATCATCGTGCTTCTGGTCCTGGTGCTGTTCTGCCTCATCGCCATAGGCGTCGGAGGCTTCTTCGGCTACCGCTACTGGCAGCACAAGAAGGCCGCGGAAGTGTCCTCCTTCGCAGCGCAATCCTCAGAGCCGCCCGCCGCGGAGCAGCCCTCGGAGCCCGGGACTCCTCCGGCCGCAGAACCGGAATCGGCTCAGCCCGGCGAGATGCCGCCTGCCGAGTCCACCTCGCCTGAGGGTGCGCCTTCCAGCACCGAGGCCCAGCCTTCAGCAGAACCCGCTCCGGCTCCGGCTCCAGCTCCGGCACCGGCGCCCGAGCAGCCCAGCCGCAGCCGCCCCAAACCCAGGCCCGCACCGGTAACCCCGGCACCGCAGGAGGCGGCCGTTCCGGCCACCCCCGCCGCCGCTTCGCCCGGCAGCGCCCAGGAATCCTCCTCCCCGGCCCAGGAGAGCGCGCCCACCACAGAGGCCGCGCCGACCGCCGCCGTCAAGGAGAAGATTCCCAAGGGGACCCTCGGCCTCATCTTCGAGGCCACCATCGACAAGGGCAACGTGGCCATCCGCGTGGACAACGACCTCGTCGCCAAACAGGACTTCACCGCCTCCTCGAGCGAGCGCTTCCGCCTCACCAGGGACATGCTCTTGGAGCCCGGCCAGCACCTCGTCTGGGTCAAGGTGAAGCTCCCCGACGGCAAGAAGTACGAAAAGGAATGGAACGCCATGGTCGTGGTGCACGGCATCACCGTTTGGAAGGCCGAGATGACCCGCTTCCCCAAGGAACTCAATGTCAAGCCCATCCCCGTGAAGAACTGACGGGGAGCACGCACCGGAGCGGCACGGGGCCCGGTGGAGAGATCCGCCGGGCCCTTTTCGTGGCGGGTTTAGTGCTCCGGTCGGGGTACCCGATCCGGGTTCGCCAGCCTCTCCAGTCTTCGCGCGAGACCGCGGCGGCGCGGGTCTGGGTGTCGGAGGGAGGCCTGCAGGAGATGGCGGAGGCCGGGGTTGGCCTGCCAGCCGGCTTCCGCGAGGCGGCACAGGGCCCAGAGGGCCCCCGTTTCGAACGGCTCCTCGGCCAGGAATTGCGGCAGCAGGGGAGCGTAGCCGGGACGGAGATCGGGCCTCGCCCGCAGGATCTCTCCCAGGGCCTCCGGCGCCATGCGGCAGAGGTTGCCGGATTCGTCGTTCATGGACCAGAAGAGGGTGCGGATGAACTCGGCAAGGGCCGGATCTCCTGGCGACAGCCCCGCCGCCACTCGCCCGAGCCCCAGAACGGCCCGCCAGCGAAGCCCCGGCGATGCGTCCTGAAGGAAGCCCAGGAGCCGCCTCAGAACCCAGCCGGACGGAGAGGGAAAGGCCGCCACACAGCCCCAATCACGGGCTTCCAGGAGCTCTCTCAGGCGCTCGCCGCGCTCCCTGCGATCCATCTCTCCCCTCGACTCGCCGCCCCTCGCGGGGCCGGGGACTGGCGTCGCGTCCCCGTCTTGTGTTTACGCGTGCCCCCCCCACTGGGACGGCACACTAGCGGTAGCCCTCCGCGATGTAGCTCACCCAGTGGTGCAGGTTCTCGTGCGCCGTGGCGGAGAGCCCCACCTCCTCGAAGGGCAGAAACCCGGTTCCGATGCTCGTGCCATAGCCTGCCTGGACACCCTCCAGCGCCGGCAGCGCCAGCTTCTCGGTGAGATAGGAGAGCGTGTCCAGGCCGAGGGTGATGGAAAACCGGCCGCACCAGGTGACCTTGTAACGCGTCACGTCCTTCTGATCCACGAGCGTCTCGGCCAGGCGCTCGATGCGCCCGCGCTCCAGCCTTCCGTCGAGGTACCACTGAACGAGGCACTGATCCTGGGCCGTGGCCTTGAGGTAGCCGTCGGCCCCCACCCCGAAGGGGGCGTAGCTCCAGCCGTCGGCCCACTGGTCCCCGTAGTGGACGCCGTCGGAGCTCATGACGAAGGCGAGGTCCTTTCCCAGTTCCAGATGACGGGCCTTCACGATGCCGGCCAGCACATCGGCCAAGTCCTTGGCCAGCACGTCCGTCCGGCCCCAGTCCATGTAGGGCACCAGGATGGAGACGATCTGCACGTCGCGGTCGGCGTACTGGAGCCAAGGCACGATGCCCTCCACGGACCACTCGGAGACCTGGGCCTCATCGTGGACCACGAAGTCCCCTTTCGGAAGCGCTTTCATGATCTCGTCGCGCAGCGGCGAGACCTTGACGGGGCCGAAGGGCTCCTGCCACGAGGTGAAGTCGTCGAAGACGAGCTGGTCCTTGAGGCCCCATTTCTTGGCCTGGTGGCAGACGCCGAACAGGATCACCGTCTTGGCTTTGAGGTTCCGGAGCGCGTCGCCGTATACGGGCCCCGCGTAGACGTAATCGTCGTGGGGGCAGATCGAGGCCACCCAGCGGGTGCCGGGGCGCCCGCCCTTGCCGTCGCCGGGATCAGGCGAGTGTTCGGCCGCCATCTTCTCGCAGTAGGGGACCACCCGCTCCATCTGCGCGGCCTTCGTCGCGAAACCGCGGCCCTCCGCGGCGGGGCGCACTCCGGCGGGGGCAGGGGGCCCCTCTCCCCGCGCGTCCTGCCCCAGAACTAGTCCGGCGAGGGCGCAGACCCACACCAGCCAACACAGACGCAAGATCTCCATGGCTTGGCCCCTCCTGATCGGCGCCATCCTCCCGACCGACGCGTAGTTATGCTATACAGAGGAGCAGTATCGCGCAATAGGAACGGGGGAGGACGTGGCCCGAAGGCCATTGCGTGCCCGCCGTTCTGGAATAGCCGGCCCCCGGCGGGCGTGTATCTCTACTGGGGGCCGCGAGCGACGGTACCCACCGGTGAGACGGAGTCATGGATGACGGAGGATGTCAGAGACGTTCTGTTGGCCATGGGCGCCCGCTTCGGCCCGCTCATGGCCAGCGAGGAGTTGCTCGATTTCGGGGCCCCGGAGCGCGAGTACGAGGCGGCCCGGTCCGCCGCGGCCCTCTTCGAGCTTTCCGACAGGGGCAAGCTGGATGTCCTGGGCGGCGACCGGGCCCGTTTCCTGAACGGCCAGGTGAGCAACGACGTGCTCGCGCCAAGGCCCGGCGAGGGCTGCCGCGCTGCGCTTTTGGACCGGCAGTCCCACGTGCTCGCGGAGCTTCGGGTCTACGCCTTGGAGGACCGCATCGAGGTGGACCTGGATCGCAGCGCTCTGGATCGGACGGTCCAGAGGCTGGCCCGCCACATCCTCGCCTCGGACGTCCAACTGCACGACCGCACCGCGGAGCTCGGTTTCTTCTCCCTCCAGGGCCCCGTGGCCCTTGCCTTGGCCGAGCGGCTGACGGGTGTCTCCGCGGTGGGCCTGGCCGAATATGGCCACCTCGGCGCCACATTTCAGACGCATTCGCTTCGGCTCCGGCGCTCCTCCCGTGCGGGCGGCCCCGGGGTGGATATCCTGCACCCTGCCGATGCCTCCCTCCCCCTCTGGCGCGCGCTGGTCGAGGCGGGAGCCGTCCCTGCGGGAATGACCGCAATGGAAGCGGCGCGCATCGAAGCCGGCATCCCGCGATACGGCGCCGACGTCACCGAGTCCCACCTCGTGCAGGAGGCCGCCTACCCCGACGCCGTCTCCTTTACGAAGGGATGCTACACGGGCCAGGAGGTGGTGGCGCGGGTCCGCTCGCGGGGCCACGTCAACCGCCTCAGGTGCGGCCTCGTCGTGGATGGGCCCGCCTTGCCCGGGGACGAGGTGAGGGCCGAGGGACGGCGGATCGGGGAGGTCACCTCCTCGGCCCGCTCCCTCCGCCTCGGGGCCACGGTCTGCCAGGCCACCCTGAAGGCCCGGTGGGCCCGGATGGACGGAGCTGCGGTAGCGGTTCACGGCCGGGAGGGTGAGACGGCGGGCAGGGTGTCCGCCTTCCCCATGCGATGAACCTTTCCCCCAAATTCCGCGATTGAAATGCGGGTGGCTTCGGCTATGGTTCAGGTTCACGGGGGGGAGACATTGTCTCTTGGACGGGGAGGGCCATTCCCTCCCCGCCCCACGGGCAAAGCCCGATGGGGCCCCACCCCACCCTCGGGGCTTCCTCCCCCGGACCAAGTCCGGGGTCGGAGGCTACCCAAATCCCTTGGCGGGTGAAGACCGTCTTCAACGGAAACTACCCTCCATGAGCCTTCCGGAGCCACTCCAATGTCCAATCGCGGGATTTGGGTTGCCCTTGACATTTTAGTATGGAGGAGTTCTATTGTCATAGGATCGTACGCCTTCGCCCTTCACGGCAGGAGAGCCGGGAGATGCCCGAGCCGAAAGAAGACCCACGAGAAACCTGGGAGATCAGCTGCTACCACTGCGGCCGAACCTTCAACGCCCTGGAGGCCCCGTTCTGCACCTGCCTGAGTCCGGCCCGCACCTTCGTCTGCCCCCACTGCGGCCAGTGTTTCTGCAAGGCCCCGCAAGTGCACCAGAAGGCCTTCTGGGCTGCGGCCCCCGCCAGCCTCTGGCGGCGAAAAACCCTGCAGCGGCACGGGGCGCAGTCCGAGCTCAGGGCCCAGCCCTCGCCCGAGTCCGTGTCGCGTCCTCTGGTCCTGGTTGTGGAGGATGACCCGGAGACACTCCACGTGGCCGGCGAGGTCATCGGGAGGCTGGGGTACGGCGTCATCGCGGCGGGCGACGGCGAGGAGGGACTCCGGCTGGCCCAGGCCTACCGCCCCGAGCTGGTCCTCACGGACGCCCTCATGCCCAAGATGGACGGCCGGGAGCTGTGCCTGCGTCTGAAGGAGCTGCCCGCCACCAGCCACGCGAAGGTCGTGGTCATGACCTCGGTCTACGTGGCCGGGCGCTACCGCTCCGAGGCGCTGAGCAAATTCAAGGCCGATGAATACCTCATCAAGCCTCTCGATTTTCAGAAGCTCCGTCTGATCCTGGAGCGCATGGTAGGGGCGGCCGCGCAGGTTCCGTGACGAGATGACCGCGGGCGGGTCCCCAACCGAAGACCGGCCAAGGAGCCCTCTGGTGGCGTCACTTCACCCCCTGGTGAGTCTCGGCGTGAATCCGAACGGAAAGTCCCAGGCTACGCCGTCCGTGCCTCCACCGGCCACGGGCTGCCGCCGCCTCTTTCTGCGGCTCTTCGCCGCGGCTCTCCTCTGCGGCCTGCTCCTGCTGGCCTTCGCCGCCGTCGAGCTCGCGACATGGCCCGACGTGGCCCGGCTGGCCCGTCACAATCCCGCCACCACGGCCTTCATCGAGCGGTACAAGGCGCGCCTCCGGCGCGAGGGCAAGCCGCCCGTGGTGGCGTGGCGGTGGGTCCCATACGGAGCCATCTCGCCCAGTCTCAAGCGGGCGGTTCTCGTTTCGGAGAACATCGACT
>JAJYCJ010000013.1 GCA_021778515.1 Acidobacteriota bacterium | reverse complement strand
TGCGTGGCGGCTTATATTCGGAAGGAAGGGCTCTATCGTGGATGAATCCAGGCGCGCCGTCGGGGAGGAGGAACCGGTGAAGGCTGATGAGAGAGAAGTCCTGGCGGGGATCGTGAGAATCCTGGAGGATGGGAAGGCTCTGGACCCCGTCATCCTGGACCTTCGCAAGTTGACGAGCATGACCGACTACTTCGCCATAGCCCACGGCACCAATACCCGGCAGGTTCAGGCTCTGGCCCGCGACCTGCAGGATGCCCTCCGGGAGGAGTTCCAACTCCGGCCCCACCACGTGGAAGGCCTCTCCCACGGCCAGTGGGTGCTCCTCGACTACGGCTCCTTCATCATCCACCTGATGCTGGAGGACAAGCGCGAATTTTACAGCCTGGAACGCATCTGGATGGACGCCCCTCGGGTAGCGCCGTGACTCCTCCCCGAACGGTGGGCCGGGACCCGGCCTTCCGGGCGGTGATGCAGTTGGCCCGGCGGGTGGCGCGCGAATCCAGCCCCGTGCTCCTCGTGGGACCGACGGGATGCGGGAAGAGCCACCTGGCCCAATGGATCCATCACTGGGGTCCCCGTCGGGGACCCTTTTTGGAATGGCACACCGGGGCGGCACCCGAGACCCTTCTGGAGGCCGAACTCTTCGGCGTCCATTCGGGAACCGCGACGGACGTGGCGGAGAGGCCGGGTCTCTTCGAGAGGGCCGGAGAGGGGACGCTCTGCATGGCGGGCGTGGAGGCACTGCCGAGCCATCAGCAGGCCGCCCTGCTGCGAGTCCTCGAAACCCGCCAGGTGGAACGGGTGGGTGGTGGCCGCCCCATTCAGGTCCTGGCCCGCCTGTGCGCGACCTTCCTGGACTCCCCCGAGCTCCTCGTCCAGCGGGGAATCCTCCGGCCCGACCTTCTCTACCGGCTGGACGTCATCCGGATCGAGATCCCGCCGCTCGCCCAGCGGCCCGGAGACATCCCGATCCTCGCCGACTTCTTCCTCGCCCAAACCTGCCGCCGGAACCACCGCGAGAAACCCCGCATGTCCCAGGAGCTCATCGACGCCCTGAAGAGCCACGCCTGGCCGGGGAACTGCCGGGAGCTCGCCCACCGGATGGAACACTTGGCCATGGTGGGGGCGGACCCCCTCACCCCGGCGGATCTGCCGCCGGCCTTCTGGGGCGGAGGCGAGCGCCTGGAGACCGCGATCCGCCAGCGCCTCACGCTGTCGGAACTTCGGGACGCATACATGCACGAGGTCCTGGCCCGCGTAGGCGGCAACCGGACCCAGGCCGCGAAGTGGTTGGGAATCAGCCGCAAGGCCCTCTGGAGTCATTTGAGGGGCGAAGTCAGATAGGGTATAGTGTGAGGCCAATCGGATGTGGGAGATCTTGCTGTTGCACGTGGGAAGGATCTCGGACGAGGGGATCGGGCGCACCGTGGAGCGTTACGTGAAGATGGTCGGAGGGGAGTGGAGGTTCCGCGTCGAGCCCGTTCGGTCCTCCCGCAAGAAGGAGCCCCAGGCGTGCAAGACGGAAGAGGCGAGCTTCCTGGTCCGACGGATTCCCAAGGGCTGCTTGGCCGTGGCTCTGGACCCCGGAGGCCGGACGATGGACAGCGACGGCTTCGCCTGCCTCCTGCAGCGCCAGAAGGACGCCGGCAAGCGCGTGGCCTTTCTCGTGGGCGGCCCCCACGGCCTGGGCCGTGAGGCCCTCGATCTCGCCGAGATCCAGCTGAGCCTCTCTCCCATGACCTTCACTCACGACATGGCCACGCTGGTCCTCGCCGAACAAGTCTATCGAGCCTTCGCCCACTGCACGGGAAGGGCCTACTCCAAATAGCGTGAAGAGGAGTCTCCATGGACAAGAAGACCCTGAAGCACTTCGAGAAGCTGCTCCTGGACAAGAGGGCGGAACTCCAGAGCGCCTACCGCGATAAGCTCTCCAGGAGCGGGGACGCGGGGGCGGACGGAGCGCTGGACTCGGCCGACGAGGCCTCCGCCAACTACAACAAGGAGTTCTGGTACTCCCTCTCGGACGCGGACCGGAAGATCATGCGGCGGATTGACGAGGCGCTCCGGGTCATCGTAACGGAGGGAGGCTACGGGGAGTGCGTCCACTGCGGCAAGCCCATCCAGCGAAAGCGCCTCGAGGCCGTTCCCTGGGCCCGCCACTGCCTCGAGTGCCAGGATTTGCAGGAACGCGGGCTCATCGAGTGACCGAATCGGCATGCGCCTGAAAACCGCCCTCATCACCGGGACGCTGATCCTGTTGATGGCCCTCTTGCTCGGACTCGTCTCCAGGAACGTGGAGGTCCTGAGAGAGCCCTTCATCTTCTTCGGGCTCCGAGTCCCCATGGCGTGGGTGCTGACGGTCGCCCTCCTGGCCGGCTTCCTCAGCTTCGCCGTTTGGATCGCGGCCAGCGGGTTGGCCCAGGTGGTGCGGCGCTGGCTGACGGATCTGAGGCGTCAGAGCGAGAGGGCGGCCGAGGAGCACTATCTCAAGGGCCTCGACGCCGTCCTGGGCAGCCGGCCGCTGGAAGCCATCAACCACTTCCAACACGCCCTGGAGTCTCAGCCCAACTATCTGCCCGCGCTCCTCAAGCTGGGCGATGCCCTCCGCTCCGCCGACCGTCCCCAAGAGGCGCTGACCTACCACCGGGAGGCTCTCAACGAGCACCCGGAGGACATCCCGACGCTCTATGCGCTCACCGAAGATGCCCTGGCGCTCCAGGACCACGAGGAGGCCAAGCGGTACCTGCTGGAAATCATCCGCATTCAGCCCCGCCGGGCCCTCAAGGGCATGCGGATGCTGAGGGACCTGTACATCAAAGAAGGCAATTGGCGCCGGGCCCTCGAGATCCAGGACCACATCGGAGAGGCGCGGGTTCTGGAGGAGGAGCGGGTCGCGGACGCTCCGTTCACGCCCGGCCTGCTGTACCAGATCGGGGTGGATCTCCTGCTCCAGGACAAGCACGGCGAGGCCATCGCCCAGCTGGAAAAGGTCAGAAAGAAGTATCCGGCGTTTCAGGCCACCTACCTGAAGCTCGCCGAAGCCTACCTCTTGAACGGCGAGGAGCAGAAGGCGGTGGAGACCTACATCGACGGATACCGCAAGAATGCATTCCCAACCTGCCTTCTGGCCATGGAGCAGCTCTATCTCGAAAAGGGGGACCCGGAGGGCGCCATCCAGCAGTACCAAGCCCTCATCGCGTCCACGGATCGGAAGGTCCTGCCCAAGTTCCTGCTCGGGCGGTTCTTCTACCGGCTAGAGATCCTCGACCGGGCTGAGCACATCCTCAGGGAGGTCGAGGGCAACGTCGGTCAGTCGGGCCTTCTCCAGTATTACCTGGGACGGGTGAGGGAGAGGCGCGGAGACCTTGCCAAGGCCTGCGACCACTACCGGGAAGTCATACGGATTTTGGATCCCTTCGAATTCAACTACGAGTGCACCTCCTGCCACCAGCCCTCTCCCGAGTGGAGGGACTACTGCACCCAATGCCAGCGGTGGGACACCTTTCTCCCCACGTTCCGCGACGAGCTGATGCAGGAGATCCACGAACCCAGCCCGGTCTTCTACCAAGAGATCCAGTGGAAGCCCCGATGAGTTCGCCACCCCCCTGTTTGCAATGACCGACTCCGACCCGAGCCGGGGCGTCGCGCTGTTGTCCGCTGCCGGATTCGACGCCTGGGAGACCTATCACCTCCGGCGCACCGCGCGGACCGCTCTGCTCACCGGGGATTCCGATCTCAAATTTCTGGCCATCGAGGAGGCCGGGCTCGGGATCCGGGCCTGCCGCCGAGACAGGCGGGGCTTTGTCTCCACCACGAACCTGGGCCCGCAGGGACTCGTGGATCTTCTGGACCGCCTCGATGCGGTGGTCCGGTCCGCCGATCCCGAAGCGCCATGGCCTTTGGCAGAGCATCCAGGCGGGGCCGCGAGCGGCCCCCAAGCAACCTCGCCGGCGGCCCCGCTCGATTGGCGGGAAGCGGAATCCATGCTCAGGGAAGCGGCGTCCGGCGCCCGCGGCCCCGGCCTGGCGGTCGGGGAGTGCCGCCTGCGCCAGGCCGAGGACCGCATCAGCATCCGCAACAGCCACGGCCTCGCCGTGGCCTTTGAGCGGCGCCGCTCCTCCCTGTCCGTAGCCTGCAGGACCGACTCGGGGGACCTCTCCGGCCGTTTCTCCCAGTTTGGGGCCACGGCCTGGGACCTGGACCCCGCCTCCGCAGGCCGCCGGGCCTCCATGCGGACGGCCGCTCTGGCGGCCCGCAAGGCTCCGTTTCCGGCCATGACCACCGTAGTACTGGGCCCCTGGGCGACGGCCTCCCTTCTGCAGCGCCTCACGCCCCATCTTGCGGGCGAGGGCGAGCGGTCCTGGAGGCCGATCCTCGGTGAAGCGGTCGGCTCGGGGGCCATGACGCTCGTGGATGACCCCCGGCTTCCCGGCGCCGGGAGCTCGCCCTTCGACGATGAGGGGGTGTCGGCAGAACCTCTTTGCCTGGCGGCGAAGGGCATCCTGCGGGCCCTAGCCCACCATTGCGGCTCCGCCGCCAAGGCCGGGCTTGCGAGCACGGGGCACGGCCTCCGCCGGGGCTTCGCTCACTTGCCCGAGATCGGCTTTCACAACCTCTACCTGGCGGGAGAGCCGGGCATCACCCCCGAGGCGCTGCTCGAAAAGGCCCGTCC
Organism: Acidobacteriota bacterium; assembly: GCA_021778515.1. Classification (GTDB taxonomy): domain Bacteria; phylum Acidobacteriota; class UBA4820; order UBA4820; family DSQY01; genus DTPS01. Next base: position 42,990 of record JAJYCJ010000013.1, on the reverse strand, counting down.
TTGCCTCTACCTGGAAGAACTGGCCGGCTCGCCCCCTTTCCACGCCGGATACGGCCGCCTTCTCACGGGGTGGGGATGGGCGGTTCGGGACGGCCAGCCGGCGGAGCCGGTGGGGCCGGTCTGCCTGGCCGACGCCCTGCCGGACCTTCTTCTCAAGCTCGCCCGGGTGGCTGGCGAGCCGCTCACCTTTCCCGGCGGAACCGCTGGAACGACGGCCCTCTTCGAGGATGTCCGAATCACCGGGTGATGCGAAGCTGGGGCTATTCAGAGGCCTGGGACAGGTGGGGCTTCAGGCGGCGGATCAAGCTCCGGAGCAGGCCGGCCTCGCGTTTGGACAATCCGATCCGATGCAGCATGGAGCGGAGCTCCCGGCCCACGGGGGCGCCGGGGTGCCGGATGAAGCGGATCCGCTCCGCCACCTCGAACAGATCCTGCGCAACCGCCTCCACCTGCTCGTGGCCCGCCGGCTCCGGCGCGGCCGCCGGCGCGGCCCCTCCTCCGGCCCGGAAGACCAGGTAGGCCATCAAGACCGCGGACTGCGCCACGTTCAGGTCCCGGTATCCCGGGTCCGTGGGAATCACCACGACCCGCCCGCACATCGAAAGTTCCCGCAGGGTGAGCCCCGACGACTCGGAGCCGAAGACGAGCGCCGCCTCCACGCCGGGCCGCCCGACGAGATCCGCCGCCGCCTCTGGCGTCAGGGTGGACAGATTGGCGTGGGCATGCGGGGAGGTGGCCAACACCACCTGGCACCCCGCCACAGCCTCTTCGAGAGAGCCGGCGGTCCTGGCGGCGCCGAGAACGTCTACGGCCCCCCACGCCGTGCGCCGGGACTCGGTCTCGAAGAGGGGCGGAGAGCCCGGAAGGTCCTGCGAGCGGTGAAGGCGCGGATCCACCAGGACGAGATCCCGGAAGCCGAAGTTCTTCATGGCCCGCGCCACGGAGCCGACGTTGGCGGGAGTCCTGGGACGGACCAGGATGAACCGAAGCGGGGCCATCACCGGATTCCGGCCGCGCCCGCCCGCCGCTGGAACCGGTCCACCGCCCGGTCGTGCTCGGCGAGCGTTCGGGAGAAATAGTGCGTCCCGTCGTTCCGGCTTACGAAGTAGAGGTAGTCGGATGGGGTCGGGTGGAGCACCGCATCAAGGGAGGCCTTGCCGGGGCTGCAGATGGGCCCCGGCGGGAGGCCCGCGTGGAGATACGTGTTGTAGGGACTCGCGTATTCCCAATCCTGTCGGGTGAGGTACCCCCGGTACACGCCGCCGATGGTTTCGGCGTACACGATGGTGGGGTCGGTCTGGAGCGGCATGCCGATGCGCAGCCGGTTCAAGAAAACGTCCGCCACCAGGGGACGCTCCTGCGGCGCGGCCGTCTCCTTCTCCACCAGGGAAGCCAAGGTGACCACTTCGCGGATCGGCATGCCGCCCGAATTGGGCAGTCCGATCTTCTCCCACCACGATCGGAAACTCGCCACGAGCACCTTCAGAACGGCCTCCTCCCGCAGATCCGGGTCCATCAGATAGGTCTCCGGAAAGAGATACCCCTCCAGCGTGGTGGCCGCGGGGTCGAGGTCCCGGATCAGGGCCGGATCGGAGGTGAGCCTCAGGAATGCCTTTTCGCGGCCCAGGCCGGCCGCCGCCAGCAAGTGGGCCACCTCGTCGCGGCGCAGCCCTTCGGGGATGGTCACCTTCGTGAGCAAGACCTCGCCCCTGTTCAACATCTGCACCACCTGAAGGGGTGTCATGGGCCTTTCAAATCGGTAGGTTCCGGCCTTCAGAGTCTTGGGATGGCCGAACAGGGCGAAGGCGAGTTTCAGCGAGAACCGGCTCCGGACGACGCCTTCACCCGCCATCCGCTCCAGGACCTGTCCTGCGCTCATGCCCCTGGGCACGTGCACGAGGACGACTCTCGGCTGGGATGGATAGGGCTCGTGCCAGTCCCAGGCCAGCCAGACAGCGAATACGGCACAGGCCGCGGCCGCCAGCCCGGCCGCCAGAGCCACCCTTCTCGCCCAGGTCTTCATGGGGCACCGGCGTCCAGATAGCTCTGGAGAAGGATGGCGGCGGCGACCTGGTCCAAGCGTCCCTTCTCCCTGCGCCGCCGCTCGCCGTGCTCCTGAAGCACCTTCGAGGCCTCTCGGCTGGTGAGCCGTTCGTCCGCGAGCCGAACCGCCACCTCCGGTAGGCGGGCGGCGATCTCCTCAGCCATCGCACGGGCCTCCCGGGCGCTCTCACCTTCGCCTCCCTCCATGTGAAGGGGGTGCCCGATGAGGATGGTGCTGGCTCCGTTCTCGACCGCGACCGCGATCACGCGCCTGAGCGCCTCGCGGCGGGATGTGATCTCCAGTGTTGGAAGGGGGCGGGCGATGGTCCTCGTCTCGTCCGAGACGGCCATCCCGATCCGACGCTTCCCCCAGTCCACCGCCATCACTCTTCCCATGGTGCCATCCTACAGCCAACGTGAACTATGCCACCGGGCCTCTGGCTTCGGCGGATCTCTTCCTCTCACCGGAACCCGCGATCGACGCCTTCCTCTGGGCCCTCTCGGCCACGTGAAGCGTGGCGATACCGCCCGTCAGCGGACGCTGTCGAACTTCAGCGAAGCCGTTTCGCCGCATGGTCATGGCGAAATGCGCGGACTCTGGAAAGCCCTGGACGGTGGCCGCGAGGTAACCGTAGGGCCCCCTGACGCGGCTGAAGAGCGCCCCGATCCGGGGCAGCAGGCGGCGGAAATAGAAGCGGTAGATGGGACCGAAGAGCTGGCCCTGCGGCTCCGAAAACTCCAGAACCACGAGCCGCCCACCGGGTTTGAGCACCCGGGCGGCCTCCGTGAGCCCCCGCTCCAGATCCTCGAAATTGCGCACCCCGAAGGCCACCGTAATGCCATCCACACAGTCATCGCGCAGGGGCAGCCGCAACGCGTCCGCCTGCACCCAGCAGATTTCCCTCCGCCGGCGGCGCGCCTTCCTCAGCGCGATGTCCAGCATGGGTCCCGTGAAATCGAGGCCCATCACCCTGGCGCCCGAACGCCTCGCCAGCGCGAAGGCGAGATCTCCGGTGCCCGTGCAGAGGTCCAGGTAGAGGCCCCGGGGCTTGGGCTCCATGGCCCGGACGGCCATCCGTCTCCAGTAGCGGTCCACATTCAGAGACAGGGCGTGGTTCAGGAAATCGTAGGTGGGAGCGATGGCCCCGAACATGCGGGCCACCTCCCCGGCCTCTTTCCGCTGGGGGTCCGGAGCCACCCGGCGAACGGCCCGGGTCATGGCAGCTCGTCCGCCAGCGCCCTGGTCAGCTCCTCGGGATTGCAGGTAGCCGTGCCCACCTTGCCCACCACGACGCCGGCCGCGGCGTTGGCCATGTGCGCCGCCTCCGACAGGGGAATGCCCGAGGCCAGCGCCAAGCTCAGCACGGCCACCACGGTGTCCCCCGCCCCGGTCACGTCGTAGACCTCGCGGACCCGGGCGGGGATGTGCTCCACGGCTCCCTTCCGCCGCGCCAGGACCATGCCTTCCTCCCCCACCGTGAAGAGGATCGCCGCCCAGTCGGTGCGGGAAAAGAGCCCCTCGGCCTCGGCGCCCGCCTGATCCAGGGAGAAGGCGTGGCCGCAGAGGCCCGCGGCCTCGGCACGGTTCGGCGTGAGGACCGTGGCCCCCGGATAGGGAAAGTGGGAGGGCTTGGGATCCACGACGTAGGGAATGCCGGCCGCCTTGGCCATCTCGCCGATGGCCGCCAGGCTGGTGTGGTCAAAAAGCCCCTTGGCGTAGTCCGAGACCACGAGTGCCGCGCAACCGGGCAATGCCGCCTCTATGGAGGCCAGGACTCTTTGGCGCGCCCGCTCGTCCAGGGGGTCCCTCACCTCGCGATCGACCCGAACCACCTGCTGGTGGTGGGCGACGATCCGGGTCTTCACGGTGGTCGTGCGGCCGGGGATTTCGACCAGCGCGTCGGTGGAGAGTCCGGCGCCCGCCAGCACTTCGCGGAACTGCCTCCCGATGGGATCGCCCCCGATCGCCCCCACCAGGGTCACCGCCCCTCCGAGCGCCGCGATGTTGTTGGCCACGTTCGCCGCACCACCGGGCAGGGCCCGCTCGCTGCTCACTTCCACCACCGGGATGGGGGCCTCGGGCGAGATGCGGTGGACGGTTCCGTAGACGAAGCGGTCGAGGATCAGGTCCCCGGCCACCAAGATCCTCACCCCTCGCCAGTCTGGCAGCTCGCCCCTCATGCTTCCCCCCGCCCATCGGTCATATGCCGGCCTCCCACAAATACCACCAGTTCAGCAGAAATGCCACGAGCAGGCCGAGCCAGAACCACTTCTCCTCCTTCGGCGAGAGTTCGATCGTGAGATCCCGCCCGGCGAACCGGGCGACGAGCCCGGCGAGGGCCCAGAGAACGAGGGCAGCCAGGATGAGGAGCAGGAGCGGATTGCTGTGAAAGGATGCGGCCAGCCTCCCGTGCAGCAGATTGAGCACCATCCTCGTGGCCCCGCAGGTGGGGCAGGGGTGGCCGGTGATCAGATGGAAGCCGCAGGGCGGCAGAAACCGCGCCGGGAGGCGCTCCGCCACCAGACCAGCCGCGCCCAGCACCAGCAGCCCCAGCCCCACGCCGACCCACGCGGGAGTGAGATTCTCTCTCCGATGCCGAGCCCACTGGAGCCTCACTTCGGCCCCGCCTTCGTTGCCCCCTGCACCAAGGTGAAGGAGGCCACGATCTTGCCCCAGGCCTGCTCGGGAAGAACGAGGGCCACGCTGCGCTTGGCGGGGTGGGCATACCAGGTGCCCGAGGAATCCCGGCCCAGCTCCACGCGGTCCGAGAACCCTTTGCCCTGAAAGGTGATCGTCAAGGCGGGCGGGGAGAGCCCCATTTTACCGGGCTCGGTGAGAGGCACGGCGCGCTCCCCCCGAAGGGAGGAGAGGCCATCCGCCAGGATGCTGGCTTGGGCCCCCTTGGGTGGGAGCTTCGGCTGCGTGAACACCCAGCCCAGCTTCTCGTCCCGCCTCAATGCGAGGGTGTAGAGGCCCGAGACGCCGATCTCCTGGACGTCGTAAAAGTCATGCGAGATGAGGCTCATGGAGCGCAGCTTCTCCGGACTCTGGTCCAAGGACTTCAGCGAGTTGAGGGAGACTGCCATGACCGAAGGGCGGTCGGAGACCCAGGCGTACACCAGCCGCTTCTCGGGTGCGCCACCGGGGACGGCTTTCCCGAGCTTGGCCTCGATGGTCTGGCCCTTGGCCGTCACCAGAATGTCCGCGGAGGGCGGATCGAGGCCGTAGGTGGACAGGTCGGCCGGCTTGTCCGAAACGTATTGGTCCACGGGGCATAGGGAAATATCGTCGAGGAGATTCTCGATCTGGTTGGTATCCCCGCGATCGGTGAAGGGGGCGGTGACGGTCCATCCTCCGGTGGGGTCGCGCGCGAGGGCGAGGGTCTGTGCTCCACCGCGCACGACCTTCAGGGACTGGATGTCGGCCGTTCCGACCGTGAGGAGGTCCTTGGAGCGGAAGCTGGACACGGGCTCGAGGAGCAGGCTTTCGAGGTCCGGCGGAACCAGGGCGGTCCGGCCGCCGATCCGCACGTAGAGCCCTTCGGCCAGGGGCGCCTTGGCCCCCACGTCAAGGACCACCGGCTTCGTCAGCCCCTTCAGGGTCCATACGGCCCTGGGCGGAGAGAGGCCCAGCTGCGCCTCGGATGCGGTGGGTTCCACCCAGCGCAGGACCGTCGCCTTGGAGACGCGGTCCAGGAAACCCTCCACGCCGTACCGGTCGGCGGCGTCATCAACGGGCTGGCTCACTCGCCAGCCACCTCCCTTTTCTTTGACCAGGGAGACCGCCCCCTGTCCGCTGCGGCTCAGCTGGGTGACCTGCTCGGGCTTGAAGTCCACGAGCCGGTTGCGCCGCTCGGCGATCTGTTCGGTGCTGGGCTGCTTGTGCTCCCAGAGCGCGATGAAGCAGGCCAAAAGCGCCACCATGGCCAGCAGGATCCACGTGGATCTCTTCATGGCTCCTCACCTCCGCCGGCGCAGGTAGGCGAACACCCCCGCCGCGACGACCAGTCCGGGAAGGATCACGACGAAGAGGATGAAGAGGAAATTGGACTGCGAGGCGGTCAGGCTCAGGTGCGTCTCCACCTCGCTCTTGGGCGGAATGGCCAGCCGGCTGGCCTGGGAGAGAAGCCAGTGAATGGAGTTGAGGCAGAAGAGGAGGTTCCCCGCCCCCGTCTGCAGGAGCCCGTCGCTCGCCAGGTCGGAGTCGCCCACCACCACCAAGCGGCACTGGTCGGCGGCGTTCTGGGAACTCACAGCAGCGGCCATGGTCAGGGGACCCTGCGCGTCCGTCGGCTTCTTTTCGACGCCCTTGTCGATATGGGCGAGATCCCGCATGCCCCACGACTGGGGCGAGGACTGCAGGAGAGCCTCACAGTGATAGGCCTTGTTGTTGGGGGTGCCGAGGGTGAGAGACTCGGCCAGGCTGAGGAGGACGGGCAGCTTGTTCTGGACCAGGTCCTTCACCACGGGCTCCTCCCCCACGGCCCGGGCGAAGAAGGTCTGCGCTCCGAGGTAGGGCACGGACGCGGCCGGATCCACCGCGATGTCGTGCCCGAGCGTGATGCCCCATTCCTGGAGGGTCGCCCCGAGGCCCGTGGAGCCGAAGGTCGGAGGCTTTCCGCTCACGATGACGGGATCCAGAAGGAAGAGGGCCTTTCCCCCCTTTTGGAGGTACTGGTCGATGACCTGGGCCTCCTGCGGAAGGAAGGGGCTCTTGGGCCCCGCGATGACCAGCATGCTGGCGTCCGCGGGCACTTCGGTCTTGCCCAGGCTGGCCCATTCCAGGACCTTGGCCCCCTCCTTCGACAGGCGGGCCTTGAGAAGGCTGATGCCCTCTCCCTGGGCGCCGGCGTCTCGCTCGCCGTGGCCGGTGGTGAAGTAGATCACCGGGGTCTCGGGGTGCTCCAGGCTGAAGATGGCGTTGGTGAAGGCCGCCTCGGCCTTGAAGCTCTTGATGGCGGGCTGGCCGCCGAGGCCCGCGCTGGAGAAGTCGTAATCCACCATCTGGTCCTTCTCGACGTACTTGCTGTTGCCCCCGAGGGCGAAGACCACCACGTTGGCCATGGAGACCTTGTACTGCTGGGCGAGGGCCTCCATCCTGGCGCGCTGCCGGTCGGGATCGATGGTTTCCACCTGCACCCGGGAGCTGGCGGCGGCGTAGCCGTCCAGCAGATCCTTCACCCTCTCGTAAAGGGGGTCGTTGGGGGCCAGAAAGACCACGACCTTGAGCGGCTCCTTGAGATCTCCGAGCACCTTCTTGGTCTCTTGAGAAATGGTGAAGGAGCGGCTGGCGGTGAGGTCCCAGCGGTGGTAGTGGCGGAAGGCCAGGTAGTTCACGATCAGGAACAGAGCGGCCAGGAGCACCAGGAAGACGCTCCAGTTGGTCTCTTGCAGGAGTCTTTTCTTCATGGGGCTATCTCCAACGCCGAGTCTGCATGGCCTGATACCCGAGGGCCAGGAAAAGGGCGGTTCCCGACAGGCAGTAGACCACCGAGCGGCTGTCCACCACCCCCTTGGCGAAGCCCTGCATGATCGACCAGAGATCCACGTATTGAAGGACGGGCTTCCAGAAAGGATCGGTCACCAGGAAGGTGAGGATGGAGATCAGGATCAGCAGGAGCAGGATGGCGAAGCACAGCATGGCCGCCACCACCTGGTTCTTGGAGACCAGGCTCGTAAACAGGCCGATGGCGATGAAGAACATGCCCACCAGCAGCACGCCCAGATAGCCCGAAATCACGGGGCCCACGTCCACCTTCGAGTAAGCCGTGAGCGCCCAGACGTAGAAGACCGTGGGCAGCCAGGCCGCCGCGTAGAGGGCCATGGCGCCCAGGTACTTGCCGAGCACCACCTCCAGATCGGAGACGGGAGCCGTCATGAGGGTCTCGATGGTCCCGGTTTTTCGCTCCTCGGCGCCCAGCTTCATGGTGATGACGGGCGTCATGACGATCATGAAGATCCAGAAGAAGGTCGTCCCTCCGAAGAAGAGGAGCATGGGCTGGGCCGAGAAGGCCCCGGGCTGGCTCAGGGCCGCCAGGATCACGGAGAAGATGAATCCGTTCATGAGGAGAAAGGCGGCGATCACGATGTAGGCCATGGGGGCAAAGAAGTAGCTCGTCAATTCCTTACGGGCGATGGCCATCACCGCTCTCATGAGAGCACCTCCGAGCTGTTCTCCTGGGTCATGATGGAGAGGAAGGCCTCCTCCAGCGAGACCTGCTGGACGGTCAGCTCTAGAAGCGGGAGCCCGGCCGCGGCGCAGGCCCTGAAGAGGCCCTCCCGCACATCAACGCCTTGCGCCGTCAGAATGTGGAAACGGGGCGGGCCTTCGGCCGTCGCCAGGCGCTCCACTCGCTCCACCCCTTCCACTCCTTCCAGGCACCGCCTCGCCGCCTCCGCATCCGCCGAGACGGTGCACAGCAGCCCGCCGGCCTCGCCCCCGAGTCCCTGGCGAAGCTCGGAGACGGGACCGTCGTAGAGCAGGGCGCCGTGGTGGAGGATCAGGGCCCGGGAGCAGATGGCCTCCACCTCCGGCAGGATGTGGGTGGAGAGGATCACCGTGTGGTCGGCGCTCAGGGTCTTGATCAGCGAGCGGGTGTGCACGATCTGAACCGGATCCAGCCCCACGGTCGGCTCATCCAGGATCAGCACCGGCGGATTGGCCAGGAGCGCGTCGGCCAGGCCTATCCTCTGGCGAAAGCCCTTCGAGCAGGCGCCGATGATCCGGTCCTTGACCTCTGTCACTTCGCAGGCTTCGAGGACCTCTTGGATGCGCCCCTTGCGCGCCTTACCGGGAATGCCCTTGAGGGCTGCCCGGAAGGCGAGATATTCCTGGACGCGCAAGTCCTCGTAGAGGGGGTTGTTCTCGGGCAGATAGCCGATGAGCCGGCGCACCGCCTTGGTGTCCTCCTGCGCCGAATGGTCGCCGACGAAGACCTCGCCGGCCGTCGGGGGGAGAAAACCCGTCATGATCCGAAGGGTGGTGGACTTGCCGGCCCCGTTGGGTCCAAGAAAACCCACGATTTCGCCGGGGTGGACTTGGAAGGAGACGTGATTGACGGCCGCGGTGTCGCCATACCTCTTGACCAGGTCCTTCACTTCGATCATCCGGACCTCCAGATTGTGTTAGGCAGAGACGAGAAACAACGAAACCCTACGTGCGGTTTCCGCCTTGCCGGCGGAGTGGGCGCGGTCTTGCAGAGCCTGCAGGTGGCTCTTGCTGGGCGGGATACCCAGGGCCTTGCAGGTGTTCAGAAGGAGCAGAAGATCGGCGGTCTCCACCGCCCCGTTCAGGAGTCTCTCCAGGGCTGGCCTGTCCTGGGCGGCTTGGTAGAACTCCAGGGCGTCGTGGAGATTGCCCGCCTTTTCGTACGTGCTCCCCCAGGCGCTGAGTTCGGCTGGGGGCTCCGGGTTGGTGAAGAGGATCTTGTGCTTCTCGGCTACCGTCAGGGGATATCTGGCACTCGCCATGCGGCATCCTCCGTGAAGGTGCCCAGCATACACCCGCCATCGCCGGGAGGCGAGGGGGACCCCTTGCGCGGCCGGCTTGGGGTCAAGGGACTTGAGCGGAAGCAGCTGGAGCAAAGAAAACGGGGGGCCGGCGGCCCCCCTGATTCGGCATCCGCTTGGTGCGGTCAGGCCTTGATGGAGATCCGCTTGGGCTTGGATTCTTCGGCCTTCGGGACGACGAGCTGCAGGATGCCGTCCCGGTAGGTGGCTGAGATCTTTTCTGCCTCCACTCTCGAGGGCAGTGTGAAGGAGCGCGTGAATCGGCCGTAGGCGCGCTCGATGCGGTGGTAGGTCTCCTTCTGGGACTCCGCCTCGAATTTCCGCTCGCCCCGGATGGAGAGGACGTTGTTCTCCACGTGGATCTCGATGTCTTCCCGCTTCATGCCGGGCATGTCGGCCTCGATCACGTACTGCCCCTCTTCCTCGCGCAGATCCACGGCCGGGCTCCAGGTTCCGTACTCCAATTCGGCCGACTGCGACCTTCCATAGCTTTCGTCGAAGAGACGGTTCAACTGGTCGTGCATGGTGAGCAGATCCCGCATGGGGTTCCAACGACTGATGGCCATGTGTGTATCCTCCTTTCTTTGGCTCAGGATGCCGTTCTCTCTGCATCCTGCCCTAATATAAAACCGCACAGTAAGATTGTCAAGTATCATACTAATACCACGCTCACATAGATTGCAATTGATTGATATTACATGAGTTGCATCCAGAATAATGGGAGGGGAGAGGGGGAGAAGACAGGCTCAGGAGAGCATTCGCTTGAGCCGTTCGAGGAGCAGGAGGGCCTCCAACGGCGTCAGACGGTGAGGATCGGCTTGACGCAGGGCTGCGACCACCTCGTCCTCGCGCCCGCGATCCTCACCCGAGAAGAGATTCGACTGCCGCAACCGGGGCTGGGCCTGCTCGGAGAGACCCACCTGCTCGCGCCGCCGCTCCAGCCGCTCCAGCACCTCACGGGCCCTGGACACCACGGGCGCGGGCACCCCCGCCAGCTCCGCCACGTGGATGCCGTACGACTTGTCCGCCGCCCCCGGCTCCACCATCTTGAGGAAGTGCACGGTGCCGGCGTACTCGCGCACGGCCATGGTCAGGTTCCGCACGCCGGGCAGAGTGCGGCCGAGCTCGGTGAGCTCGTGGTAATGGGTGGCGAAGAGCGTCCGGCATCCGATCCCCTCCGGCCTCCGCAACGCCTCCACGACGGCCCATGCGATGGCTAGCCCGTCGTAGGTGCTCGTGCCCCGTCCCACCTCGTCGAGGATGACCAGGGAGCGCACCGTGGCTCCCCTCAGGATGGCGGCCGTCTCGGTCATCTCCACCATGAAGGTCGAGAGCCCCCTGAGCAGGCTGTCCCCTGCCCCGACGCGGCAGTAGAGGCGGTCCATCAGCCCCACCGTTGCACTCTTCGCGGGCACCCAGGAGCCCACGTGCGCCATGACGGCCAGGAGGGCCGTCTGCCTCAGGTAGGTGGACTTTCCGCCCATGTTGGGCCCCGTCAGCAGAGTGACCTGCTTCTCCGCCGTGTCCATCTCCACGGGGTTGGGCACGAAGGGCCGGTGGCGCTCGTCCAGCTCCAGGACCGGGTGGCGGGCCTCCTCCATGGAGATCACCGGCTCTTCCACCACCAGGGGCCGGACGTAGCCCCGCTCCCGGGCCAGGTGCGCGAAACCCGCCAGGATGTCCTGGGAGGCGAGCTCGCCCGACACCTCCCGCAAGAGGGGTAGGGCGGGGGCCAGCTCCTGAACCAGCTCGCCCCACAGGCGCTCCTCCAGCGCGTAGCGGTCGGCCCTGGCGGACAGGATCCGGCCCTCCAACTCGCGCAATTCGGCGGTCACGAAGCGCTCGGCGTTCACGAGGGTCTGCCGGCGCTCGTATTCGCGGGGCACCTTGGGCAGGTTCGTCCTGCTTACCTCGATGAAATAGCCGAACACCCGGTTGTAGCGGATCTTCAGCGAGCCGATGCCCGTCCGTCCTCGCTCCCTCGCCTCCACCTGCAGGATGGCATCGTGGGCGTTTTCCGACAGGCCCCGCAGGCGGTCCAGCTCCGGTAGGAAGCCGCGCGCGAAAATCCCTCCCTCCCGGGCGTGGGCCGGCAGCGTCTCTTCGAGCTGTTCGGCCAGCCGGCGCGTCCAGGCCTGCACCTGGGGCAGGGCGGCCTCCAGCGCCTCGGAGCCTTCCCCTATTCCCCGAAGCAGGGCCAGCGCCTCGGGCAATCTGTCGAGGGCCGCCCGGAGGCCGCCCGCATCCCGCGGGGAGGCGATTCCGGCGGCAAAGCGCGCCACGAGCCGGCCGAGGTCGGGATACCCCCTGAATAGCGACCGCCACGCGGCCAGCTCGGCGGGCTTCCCCATCCACGCGGCCACCGTGGACTGGCGCGCCAGGATCCGCGCGCGATCCGCGCAGGGGGTCAGGAGCCAATCCCTCAGGAGCCTTCCCCCCATGGGAGTGAGAGTCCCATCGAGGCATTGGAGCAGGCTCCCCCGCCGCCCGCCGCTCTCCTGGCCGACCACCAACTCCAGATTGCGCCGAGTGGCCTCGTCCATGGCGAGAAAGGTGCCGGGTGTCTCGTACCTGGGCATTTTAAGGGTGGCGGCGCCTCGCTCTCTCACGTACGACAGGAGGGCGCTGAGCGCCCCCAAGGGCTCGGGCTCTGCGGGAAGACCGGGCAGGCCGGGCGGGAGCCCCAGACCACCGGTCAACCGCTCCAGGGCTCTCCGGTGGGCGAACTCCTCGTCGGGAATGGGGGAGTTGGCCGCCTGGCCCACCTCGGGAATCGCGTCGGCCGATTCGGGATGGAGGAGCTCGGCAGGCGCCACCGCCCTGAGGCGCTCGAAGGCCTCCTCGGGCCCGGACTGCCACACCACGACTTCACCCGAAGAGAGGTCGGTCCAGGCCACGCCCACCCTGGCCCCGGCCGCGTTCCATGCCGCCAGAAAAACGGGCTGGCCGGCCTCCACCACGCCCTCCTCCAGGGCCGTTCCGGGCGTCACCACCCGGGTCACCTCCCGCCGGACGATCCCCTTGGCCTGGGCGGGATTCTCCACTTGGTCGCAGAGGGCCACCTTGTGGCCAGCACGGATGAGGCGCCCGAGGTAGCCCTCCAGGGCATGATGGGGGATGCCGCACATGGGCATGGGATCGGCCTTGTCCCGGTCCCTCGTCGTCAGGGCGATTTCGAGAAGATCGGAGGCCACCAGGGCATCGGGGCCGAACATCTCGTAGAAGTCGCCCATGCGGAAGAGGACGATCTTGTCCGGGTGGGCATCCTTGACCCGCTGCCACTGCCGCATGGCAGGGGTAAGCTTCATCTCGCTCGGCATCGCCTGCCCGGCTCCTTTCCAATCTGGCCCCGAGAACCAGCCGCCGGGCCAACGCCCCCGCCCTCCGTTGGAGATAGGTCCGACTCCGGCGTGCCAGCCAGCTTATTCAACCACGAGGCGTCCGGCTTCGCCAATGCGGCGCGGGGCGCAGCGCCATTCTGGCACGTTGACGCACGGGGGTCTTCCCGATAGACTGTGCCGCATACTTTCCTTGAGGGAGAGCCAATCATGGACGCAAAACGGGTAATGGAGCTGATCAGGGAAAAGAGTATCCGAATGGTGGACTTGAGGTTCATGGACATGCCGGGCCTCTGGCAGCATTTCACCGTTCCGGCGGATTCCTTTTCGGAAGACGCCTTCACGGAGGGCGTCGGCTTCGACGGCTCCTCCATCCGAGGTTGGAAGTCCATCCACGAGAGCGACATGATCGTGGTTCCGGACCCGACCACGGCCTACGAGGACCCCTACTTCACGCTGCCCACCCTGACCCTGATCTGCGACATCCTCGACCCCGTGACCAAGGAATCGTACCCGCGCGATCCTCGCAACATCGCCCTCAAGGCCCAGAACTACCTGATCTCGACGGGCATCGCGGACACGGCCTACTTCGGCTGTGAGGCCGAGTTCTTCGTCTTCGACGACATCCGCTTCGATCAGACGCCGAGCTGCGGCTTCTACTACGTGGACTCGGTGGAGGGCCGCTGGAACAGCGGCCGGGACGAGAAGCCCAACCTCGGGTACAAGCCGAGGTACAAAGAGGGCTACTTCCCCGTGCCGCCCACGGATGCCACCCACGACCTACGCGCCGAAATGGTGCGCGTCATGCAGGAAGTGGGGATGACCGTCGAGGCCCACCACCATGAGGTGGCCACGGCCGGCCAGTGCGAGATCGACATCCGCTTCGACACCCTCGTGCGGACCGCGGATAACCTGATGAAATTCAAATACATCGTGAAGAACACGGCCCTGCGGTACGGCAAGACGGCCACCTTCATGCCCAAGCCCATTTTCGGGGACAACGGCTCCGGGATGCACACCCACCAGAGCCTGTGGAAGGCGGGCCAGCCGATCTTCCCGGGCAACGGCTACGCCGGCCTCTCCCAGACCGCCCTCTACTACATCGGGGGTCTGCTCAAGCACGCCCGCGCGCTGGCCGCCATCATCGCCCCCACCACCAACTCCTACAAGAGGCTGGTACCAGGATTTGAGGCGCCCGTGAACCTGGCCTACTCGCGCCGAAACCGCTCCGCCTCCATCCGGATCCCCCTCTACACCGAGAGCCCCAAGGCCAAGCGCCTGGAGTTCAGGCCGCCGGATCCCTCCTGCAATCCCTACCTGGCCCTGGCCGCCCAGCTCATGGCCGGGCTCGACGGCATCCTGAACCGGATCGATCCGGGGCCGCCTCTGGACAAGGACCTGTACGGCCTGCCGCCCGAGCAGCTCAAGGAGATCCCCACCATGCCGGGATCGCTCTCCGAGGCACTGTCCGAGCTGGAGAAGGACCACGAATTCCTGCTCAAGGGCGACGTCTTCACCGAGGACTTTCTGCACACCTGGATCGAATACAAGCGCCACCGTGAGGTGGAGGAGATCAACCTCAGGCCCCATCCCTACGAATTCGCCCTGTACTACGATATATAGAGACGTGAAACGGGCGGCTGGGCAGCCGCTGGGAGGAACCCCATGAAGCGTACCCTGGGAGCCACCATCCTTCTGCTGGCCGCGCTTTCCTGCATCCACGTGGTCGTGAACGTCTATTTCCCTGCCTCCGAAGCCAAGGGCGCGTTGGCCTCCCTGGAGGATGAGCTTCTCGCCGGCAGCCCCGGCAAGACCCCCTCCACCCAGGAAAAACCGGCACAGCCGGCGACGCCCCAGGAACCCGCCACGCCCCCCAAGGGGCCGAGGGAGAGCGCCTGGCTCGGCCTTTTCCGCCCCCAGGTGGCCTACGCCGCCGGGTCCGTCACGGAAGAGGAGATCTACAACCGCATCAAGTCCATGCCCCAGGTGGTGGAGGCCTACCAGCGAATCGGGGCCAGGATGGCCCGGGTGGACGCCTTGCGCCAGTCCGGCCTCGTGGGGGAGGGCAACGACGGGCTGCTCAAGCCCAGGCAGGCGATTCCCGACCGGCGGGACCAGCGGACCATCGAGGAGGAGAACGCCGACCGCCTCGTGGTCATCCGCGGGTTGGCCAAGGCGGCGCTTCTGGCCCAGGGCCAGGCGGTGACCGCGGCGGCCATCAGCCGGGTTGAGCCCGACGCGGCGGCGACCTTCGCCTCCCTGCGTCGCGAAAAGGCCCAGGCCGGCTGGTGGATCCAGATGCCCGACGGGAGTTGGCGGAAGAAGTAATCCGCCGCCGCCCCGCCCGGCCTCCGAGGCAGGGTGTTTCTTATTCCCACACCGGTTGGGCGGGAACTTTTTTCCACAACCCACGCCCCATGGGCATCTTGGAATTTGCCTTTAGTTATCATGTGGTTACAAAGCTTGACAGGACTTTCCAGGGGACTTATATTCTCGCGGCATGGGTGAGGTGACCTGATGCCGAAATCGATCTCCTACGTTCGCCGGATGCTCCCCCAAGAATCCAAAAGGGTTCCTGCTCCCCGCCACGGCCAGTGGACGGGTGCTTCCCAAGCGGCGGCCAAGAAATCCCCTCCTTTCCAAGGTTCTGATCCGTTCCCCGCGAATCCGGTCGTTCCGGCTTCGCGGATTTCGGCTCCTCAGTGAGGGGACAAGCGGCGGGGACAATCCCCGCCGCTTTCGTGTTTTCCTCCGTTTGCCCATGACCATTCTCGACCAGACCAGAAGATCTGGGTTTTGCTGTCCCCAGTTCATTCCGCTGCGGCAGGCGCTTCTGCCTTCCGGAATGAGGCGCAGGAGAGCCTAGCCCGAGGCTGGAGCCGGTTCATCGTTCTTGAATAGACGTGATCCGGGCCTTACTTCCTAGGAGGACCCGATAGGCCGAGCTTGGCCATGACCTCCTGGATGTCCTTCCAAACCTCGCCTTTGGCGGCCGGGTTTCTCAGCAAGTAGGAGGGATGGTAGGTCGGCATCATGGCAGTGCCCCGATAGTCCGTCCAGGTGCCCCGGAATTTGGTGATCTGAACGGGGGCCTTCAGCAACGCCTGGATGGCCACCCGCCCGAGCCCCACGATGACCTCCGGCCGGATGGCGTCGATCTGAGCCTCCAGAAAGGGAAGGCAGGCCTGCACCTCGTCGGGTTCAGGATCCCGGTTGCCCGGGGGCCTGCACTTCACGACGTTGGCGATGTAGACCTGGGACCTGGAGAGGCCCATTCCCTTGGTGATGATGTCCGTCAGGAGCTTTCCCGCGCGGCCCACAAAGGGCTCGCCCTGGGCGTCTTCATCGGCCCCCGGCCCCTCGCCGATGAACATGACCCTGGCTTTCGGGTCCCCAACTCCGAACACGATGTGGGTCCTCTTCTCGCAGAGCCTGCACCGCCGGCAGTCACCGATCCAGGCGCGGATGGCATCGAGAGCCTGGCCCGGCTCCTCGGGCCAAGGGCTCGGGGGGGCAGTGGACCCGTCTGAGTGCGCGGGGGGTGCAGCGGGGACGCTGGCCGGCCGCCGGATCGCGGCCTTGGACCGGCCGGGTTTCTCGGCCTCCACCGCGCCGGCCGCCCGGACCTGCCTCGCCAGGCCGTAGTCCAGGCCCTGCTCCTTCAGGAAGGCGGCCCTCAGCCTCACCTGCTCCGCAAAAGCGTCATCGGCCATTCAGGGCCTCTTGAATGGCGTCCCAAAGAGCCCTCGCGCAGTCCGTCTTGGAGGCTTCGGGGATGCGCTCTTCGGAGCCGTCCGGCCAGAAGAGGCTGAGGGCGTTGCGGTCCGATTCGAACCCCACCCCCTCCTTCGAAACGTCGTTGGCGGCCACCAGGTCCAGTCCCTTGCGCTTCAGCTTGGCCAGGGCGTTCTCCTTGAGGTCCTCGGTCTCGGCCGCGAAGCCGCACACGAACTGCCCCTTGCCTTTCAGGGGCGCCAGCCCCTCGAGGATGTCTTCGGTGGGCTCGAGGTCGAGCCGCCAGGCTCCCTTGCCCTTCTTCCTTTTGGAGGCAAGGGATTGCGTGGCCCGGTAGTCGGCGACGGCCGCGCACATGACCAGGACCTGGCACTCCTGGAAGCGGGCCCGCACCAGCTCGGCCATCTGGGCCGCCGTGACGACGGGGACGAAATCGACGCCCGACGGAGGCTCCAGCCCCGTGGGCCCCGAAATCAGCGTGACCTTGGCGCCTCGCTGGATGGCCTCGCGGGCCGCGGCGTAGCCCATCTTGCCCGAGGAGCGGTTGGAGAGGAACCGCACCGGATCTACGGGCTCCCGCGTGGGGCCCGCCGTCACGAGGACCTTCACGCCCTGCAGGCCCCCCTCGCGCTCCAGAATGGCCACGGCCTCGTTCGCGACGGCCGCGGGTTCGGGCAACCGCCCCTCGTCCACGTCGCCGCAGGCCAGGCTCCCCTTCGCGGGCTGAAGGACCACGTGCCCCCGTCCCTCCAGGATCCGAAGGTTCTCCTGCACGGCGGGGTGGCGCCACATGGATCCGTTCATGGCCGGCACCAGAACCACCGGCGCCCCGCGGTTGGCCAGATAGTGGGTGGTCAGAAAGTCGTCGGCGATGCCCCGGGCCAGCTTCCCGAGTATGTTCGCCGTGGCGGGAGCGACCAGAAACAGCTCCTCCCACCGGGCCAGCTCGATGTGGGCGATGGTGGGCTCGCCCGATCCCTCGAAGAGGTCCGTGATGACCGGATGGCCCGAGAGGGCCTGGAAGGTGACGGGCGCCACCATCTGGGCCGCGTGGGCCGTCATCACGACCTTCACCTCGCACCTCCGGTCCTGCAGCCGCCTCACCAGGTCGCAGGCCTTGTAGATGCTGATGCCGGCGCACACGCCCAGGGTGACCCGGTGTGTGCCGGCCGCAGGTCCCGACGGGGCAACGGGTTTCGTCTTAGCCATGGCCGACCCTCCCTGCTCGCGCCCGGCGTGAGTCGCTCTCCACCCTCCCGGCGCCCTCGTCCGCCATTATGGCATCCGCCGGGCATTCCTCCAACGAGCCAGCTCCTGCGGGCATTCGGCTTGGGTGCGCCATACATTGGGAATCGGGAACGAGCCACCGGCGGCGGTCGCCGGAGGGCTGCCCCGCCCGAGGAGTCCACCATGCGACGAACCTTTCGAACGCTCCTTCTCCTTTCCGCCCCCCTGCTCTTGATCGGATGCGCCTCCACCCGCATCAGCTCCTCCTGGGCCGACCCCCAGGCCTCCGGCTTCAAACCCAAGTCGGCCATGGTCCTGGTGATCAGCCCCAACGAGGTGACCCGCCGGAGCGGGGAGGACGAGCTGGCATCCCTTCTGCCCGGCCTCCACGCCGCCCCCGCCTACCGCCTGCTGACCGAGCCCGTCCTGAAGGACAAGGACGCCACCATGAAGGCGCTGAAGGCCAAGGGGGTAGATGCGGTCATCCTGCTCCGCTTCGCCGGGGTTCAGCGGGAGCTGAACTGGGCGCCGGGAATGGGCCCGACCTTCTGGGGCTATTACCGATGGGCCTGGGCCGAGTCGCCCGCCTGGGCCTGGACCGACACCACGGTGTGGACCGAGGTCCGCGTCTACCGGGTCTCGACGGACAAGCTCGTCTGGGCCGGCGTGTTCCGGACCTTCGACCCCAAGTCGCCGCAGGATGCCATCGCTCAGGTGGCTCGCTCCGCCGCCGAGGCGCTCCAGAAGGCCGGGCTGGCTTCCTAGCGGCCACGCGAGCTGGACGCGCCCGGCGAAGGCCCCCGGCGCCGCGTCAAAGGCGCGGCCCAGACCCGGCCGTGGCTTCGAGCCGGTAAGGCGGTCCATCGTGGACGGGTAGGGCGCGAAGGCTATTTCTCTTTGACGGCGATCCCCAGTTCGTCGAGCTGCTTGGCCTCCACGGTGCCGGGAGAACCGGTCATCAGGCAGAGGCCCGAGGTGGTCTTGGGGAAGGGGATCACATCGCGGATGGAGTCGCACCCCAGCAGGAGCATCACCAGTCGGTCGAAACCGAAGGCGATTCCCCCGTGGGGAGGAGTGCCGAAGCGGAAGGCGTCCAGGAGGAAGCCGAACTTCTCCTGGGCCTGCTCCTCCGAGAAGCCGAGGGCCTTGAACACCTTGCGCTGGACGTCGCCCCGGTGGATGCGGATGGAGCCGCCGCCGATCTCGTTGCCGTCCAGGACGAGGTCGTAGGCCAGCGCCTCCACCCCGCCGGGATCCGATTCCAGCAGCCCCCAGTGCTCCTCGCGCGGCATGGTGAAGGGATGGTGGCGGGCCATCCACCGCGCCTCCTCCGGGCTCCACTCGAACATGGGGAAGCGGTGCACCCAGAGCAGGTCGTGGCGGCCCTTCTCCACGAGCCCCAGGGCCCCGGCGAAGTGGAGCCGGAGCGCGCTCAGGCAGGCGCAGGCCGTGTCGTAGCCGTCGGCCACGAAGAGCCCCAGGTCCCCTTCCTTGGCTCCAACAGCCTCCAGCATGGCCGCGGCGGGCCCCTCGCCGATGTGCTTCAGAGCCGCGCCGGCGAGCGCCCCATCCCGGCGCATGAGGCTGACGACGCCCTTGCCGCCGAAGGGCTTCACGATGCCGTTCAGCTCGTCGATCTGCTTCCGGGAGATCCCCGCCATGCCGGGCACGGCCAGGCCCCGCACGCACCCGCCCGCCTCCAGCGCCCCCCTGAAGACCCCGAAGTCCGTCCCTTTGGCGATCTGCGAGACCGTCCTCAGCTCGAGCCCAAAGCGCGTGTCGGGCTTGTCGCACCCGTAGCGCTCCATGGCCTCGGCGTAGGTCAGCCGGGGAATTGAGGAGGGCGGAGCGAGACCGGCCTCCTCGAAGAGAGCCGCCACCAGCCCCTCGGCCAGCGCCATGATGGCCTCCTCCGTGGGGAAGGACATCTCGATGTCGATCTGCGTGAATTCGAGCTGGCGGTCCGCTCGCAGGTCCTCGTCCCTAAAGCAGCGGACCACCTGGAAGTAGCGGTCGAAGCCCGCCACCATGCAGAGCTGTTTGAAGAGCTGGGGCGACTGGGGGAGCGCGTAGAAGGAGCCGGGTCGGAGGCGCGAGGGGACCAGGAAGTCGCGGGCCCCCTCCGGCGTGGACTTGGTCAGGAAGGGCGTCTCGATCTCGATGAAGCCCCGTTCGCTGAGGTGCGAGCGCGTCCGCTGGGCCAGCCGGTGGCGGGCCACGATGCGGGCGTTCTGGAAGGGGCGCCGGAGGTCCAGGTACCGGTAGGCGAGGCGCATCTCCTCGCTCACGAGCGCCTCATCCTCCACCGCGAAGGGCGGGGTCTCGGCCTCGGCCAGGACCTCGATCTCCGAGACTTCCACCTCCACCGACCCCGTCTCCATGTGGGGGTTCACGTCCCTCTCGCCGCGGGGTCGGACGGTTCCGCGTACCGCGATGACGTACTCGGGCCGCAGCTCCTTGGCCAGGGCGAAGGCGGCGGGCGTCCCGTCCTCGGAGAAGACGAGCTGGCAGATTCCCTCCCGATCCCGCAGGTCGATGAAGACGAGGCTGCCCAGGTCCCGGCGGCGGCGGACCCATCCCTTCAGGACCACCTCCTCCCCCACGTGGCTCTTCCGGACCAGACCGGCGTAGAGGCTCCTCTCAGGCAGGCTCATGCTCCCTCCTCCTCCGTCAGGTGGCGCGTCAGCTCTTCGCGCCCCAGTGCGGATTGCTCGCCCGTCGCCATGTCCTTGAGCGTGTAGCGCCCCGAACCGGCCTCCTCCTCGCCCAACAGCACCACGAAGCGCACGTTCATCCGGTCCGCCCGCTTGAGGGCCGACTTGAAGGAGCGGGCCGTGTGCTCCATCACCACGACGGCGCCCGCCGCCCTCAGATCCCTCGCCAGGGCGAGGGCGGCTCGGTAGGTCCCTCCGCCCGCCCAGGCGAGGTAGCTCCAAGGCAGGCGGGAGGCCGCCGGCTGCGGGAGGGCCATGAGGAGCCGCTCCATGCCGAGGGCCCAACCGAAGCCCGCGCAGGCCGGGCCGCCGATCTGCTCCAGGAGGCCGTCGTACCGCCCGCCCCCCAGCAGGGCGTCCTGGGCACCCAGCGCGCTGCTCGTCACCTCGAACACCGTTCGGGTGTAATAGTCCAGCCCCCGCACGAGCCTGGGGCGAGGCACGAAGGGCACGTGGAGGATCTCCAGCGCCTCGCGCAGGGCATCGTGGTGCTCGGCGCAGGCCTCGCACAGGAAATCGGTGAAGTGCGGCGCCTTGTCCAGGTAGGGCTGGCAGGTGGGCACCTTGCAGTCCAGCACGCGCAGCGGGTTGGTCTCCAGGCGGCGGCGGCAGTCCCCGCACAGGTGTTCCGCCGAGCCGGCCAGCTCCTCTTTCAAGGCGGAGACGTAGATGGGCCGGCAATTGGGGCAGCCCACGGAGTTGAGCTGCACGACCAGGCCCATCACCCCCACGGCCCCCAGAAACTCCATCACCATGGCGATGGTCTCGGCATCCACACCCGGCGCGGGATCGCCCAGGACCTCGGCGCCGATCTGGTGGAACTGCCGGTAGCGCCCCTTCTGGGGCCTCTCGTAGCGGAACTGCGGCCCGATGTAGTAGAGCCTCCCGTGGATCGGCGACTCGTAGAGCCGGTGCTCCACCATGGAGCGGGCCACGCCGGCCGTGTTCTCGGGCCGCATGGTCAGGCTCCGCCCCTTCCGGTCCTGGAAGGTGTACATCTCCTTGGTCACGATGTCGGTCTCGTCCCCGATGCCCCGCACGAAGAGCTCCGTGGGCTCGAGGATCGGCGTCCGGATCTCCGTGAAGCCGTACCTCGCGAAGGTCTCGCGCGCCGCCCTCTCCACGGTCTGCCAGACCGTGATGTCCGGGAAGAGAAGGTCCTGTGTCCCCTTGACCGCTGAAATCATGCGTCCTCCAACGGGGGGATTCTACCATCCCCGCCCCCAAAGCCCAACGCGCCGGTGCCCCGCCGCACCACCCCAACCGGCCGTGATATGGTGCTCGTGTGATCAGGAGGTGACGTCATGGATACCCACTCGCCCAAGAACCTCTCCTACCCACAGGCCTACTGGGACGCAGCGGGGGCCTTCCAGCGAAGCCGCGCCTTCCTGTCGGCCGTGGAGCTGGGGCTCTTTGCGGCGCTCGGGGCGCAGGAGCGCAGCTCGGATGAGGTGGCCGAGGCGCTCGGCACCGATCGCCGGGCCACGGACCGTCTCATGACCGCGCTGGCCGCCACGGGCATCCTGGAAAAGCGCGGCGGGCGCTTCGCCCACACGCCGGAGGGCAGGCGATTTCTCCTGCCGGACAGCCCGGAGTACCTGGCCGGCCTGATGCACCAGGTGAACCTCTGGGAGAGCTGGAGCACCCTCACCGCCGCCGTGCGCGCCGGTACCTCGGTCGTCCGCGAAAACCGCCGCGCCGATGCGGAGAAAACCGAAGCCTTCATCGCGGCCATGCACGACCGCGCTCGCAGGGCCGCCGACGGCCTCGTCACCAGGCTGGATCTGCGCGAGGTTCGGCGCGTGCTCGACGTGGGTGGCGGCTCGGGAGCCTACGCGGCGGCCTTCGTCCGGGCGGGGGAGGCCACCCGCGCAACGGTCTTCGACCTGCCCGAGGTGCTGCCGCTGACCCGGCGGTTTCTCGACATGGAGGGGGCTTCGGAGCGCGTGGACACGGTGGGCGGAGATTATCTGCAAGACCCCCTCCCGCCTGGCTTCGATCTGGTCCTTCTTTCGGCGATCCTCCACAGCAACGGGGCGGAGGAGAACCAGCTGCTGATCCGCAAATGCGCGGCCGCGCTCCGCCCGGGAGGCTGGCTGGTCATCCAGGAGTTCTTCATGGACGAGGACCGTGGCGGACCGGCCCGAGCGGCCCTCTTTGCCCTCAACATGCTGGTGGGGACGGAGAGAGGAGATACCTACACGGTGGGAGAGGTCACGGGTTGGATGGAGGCCGCCGGATTCACGGGTATGACCCGGATGGAAACCGGCCCCGAAACGGCCGCCCTGGTCGGACGGAAGGAGCATTAGCTAAGAGGAGGGGTGTAGGAGCCCTTCCAGAATCTGGAAGAAACGGGGGAACGACTTGGCCACGCAGGCGGGGTCCGAGATCTCCACTCCCGGGACCATCAGCCCCATGACGGCGAAGGCCATGGCCATGCGGTGGTCGCCGTGGGGGTCGAGGCGGGCGGGGCAATAGTCGCGGGCCGGCACGACGGTGAGACGGTCCGATTCCACGAGCATGCTCCCCCCGAGGGCCGTGACGGCGTCCGCCAGCACCGCCAGCCGGTCGCTCTCCTTGAAACGCAGGTGCCCGACCCCCGAAAGGACGGTGGGAGAGGGCGCGAAGAGGGCCACGGCCACGAGGGGAGGCACCAGATCCGGGCAATCGCGCACGTCGGCTTCCAGCCCGCGGGCGGGTCGGCCCTCCAGCGCAATCCCCTCCTCCGATTCCGAAAGACGGCACCCCATCGCCTCCAGGTGGTCCGCAAAGGCGGCGTCGCCCTGGAGCATGCGCCGCCGCATCCCGGCCACCGTGACCTCGCCGCCGGTCACGGCCGCGGCGGCCAGCAGAAAGGCCGCCGCCGAGGCGTCGGGTTCGATCTCCACCTGAGCTGCCCGGTAGAGGCCCGGCTTCACCTCCCACCACCCTCCGGCCGCTTCGCGCACCTCGGCCCCGAAGCGGCCCATGAGCGCCGCGGTCATGCGCGCGTAGGCCCCGGACACCAGCCGCGACGCGCGGAGCCGAACGGGGCCCCGCGCCAGGGGCGCCGCCAGGAGCATCCCGGAGACGAACTGGCTGCTGATGGAGGAGTCCACCTCCATCCCTCCGCCCTCCCAGCTCCGCCCTTCGATCACCACCGGCGGGAAGCCCTCGCGGTCGGCGAACCGCAGCACCGCGCCCGTCCCGGCCAGGGCTCGGGCCAGGGGACCGACGGGGCGGCGGCGGAGCTGCGAATCTCCATCCAGGGTGAAGCTGCCCTCCGAGGCCGCGCAGACGGCCATGAGCAGGCGGAGGGTGGTGCCGCTGGCGGCGCAGTGAAGGGGCGAGTCCGGCGGGGAGAGACGGCCGGAAGTTCCGCGCACCGTGAGGCGCTCGCCGCCCTCGGTTCGGGCCCCCAGGGCCCGGATGCAGGACAGCGTCGCCCGAACGTCCTGGGCATCGGGCACGGGGTGGAGCTCGCTCGTCTCCTCGGCGAGGGCCGCCAGGATCAGGGCGCGGTGGGCGATGGATTTGGAGGTGGGAACGCGGGCCGTGCCGCGGGCCGCCCTGCCGCTCGGGACCACGAAGGGATCGGAGATCATGCTGCCCATGAACCGCCTCGCCACCCCCCCGCCGCTCTTCCCCGGCGGCCCAGCCCTACCTTTCCCTCATGGCTCGCTCGGTTTCGCGGGCGATGTCGCGCTCCTTGAGGGCCTCCTTCTTGTCGTAGATCTTTTTGCCCCGCCCCAGGCCCAGCTCCACCTTGATGGAGCCGCGGCTGAGGTAGACCCTGAGCGGAACCAGCGCCAGCCCCTTCTCCTCCACCCTCCCCTTGAGCTTCAGGATCTCCTTCTTGTGCATGAGGAGCTTGCGCTTGCGGAGCGGGTCCACGGGGGTCAGGGCCTCGTGCGTGTGGTGGCTGTAGGGCGAGACGTGGCACTGATGGAGCCAGAGCTCCTCGCCCTCCACCAGCGCGTAGGCCTCCTTCAACTGGATGTGGCCAGCCCGGATGGACTTCACCTCGGGGCCCAGGAGCACCATGCCCGCCTCGAACTTGTCGAGGATCTCGTAGAGGTGGAAGGCCTGCCGGTTGCGCGAGATGTCCCGCTGGGCCTCGGTTCGGTCGGTCATGAGTCCTCGGGATCCTTGGACGGCGGCAGGTGCCGCATGACCGCGTCCTTGAAGGAGGCCGGCACGCCGATGTTGGGCAGGCTCTCGAGGGTGTCCACCAGCCCCCGCATGGCCTCGTACTCCGCCCAGCAGGAGGGGCAGGCGGCCAGGTGGGCCCGGATCTCCTCGGCCTCCTCCGGTGTGAAGTCGTTCTCGATGAAGCGGGGAAGCAACGCCAGGACTTTCAGGCAGCGAGTGCTGGTTTTGTCCGTCACCGTCCCACCTCCAACGGAGCTACCGAAAGTCCTTGAGCCGCTCCATGAGGAGCTGGCGGGCCCTGAAAATCCGATTCTTGACGGTCCCGATCGGCAGTCCGGTGATCTTCGCCATCTCCTCGTAGGAGCGGAAGTTGAAGTGCCTGAGCAGGATGAGCTCCCTGTATGAGGGAGGCAGCTCTTCCAGGGCCTTCGTGACTTCGGCGAGTATCACCTGGTTTCGATACGCGTCGTGCGGATTCAAAGTTGCACTTTCCAGGGGCAGTTCGGGGTGGTCGGGGTCGTCCTGCCGCTCCTGGATGGAGAGGGTGGTCATTTTCTGGCGCCTCAGATAGTCGATGGTGTGGTTGCTCGCGATCTTGTAGAGCCACGTGGAGAATTTGTACTGGCCGTCGTATCGGTCGAGGCTTCCGTAGGCCTTCAGGAAGACCTCCTGGCACAGCTCGAGGGCCTCCTCGTAGCGGTGGACCATGTGGTAGATGTAGTTCACCAGGCCCTTCTGGTAGCGCTCCACCAGCAACGCGAAGGCCTCCCGGTCTCCCCCCAGGATCTCCTTCACCACCTCCGCATCGGTCAGGACCCGCTGGGCCTCCATCGCTCCTCCGCCAGCATTCTAGGAGCAGGGCCGCACCCTGGCAAGCTGGCGGCTTCTCTGCCGCTTCCCCGAGAGTCTCCGAGCGGGGCGTCGCCAGGCGGCCTCATCCGTCCGCCGGCGGGCATCTTCGTACCCGGGCTTGCGCGGATTCGTGCTGGGTGCCATAGAATGGGGGAAGCAGTGCATCCTGCGCGAGCGCAGGCCCACACCAGGAGGCGTCCATGAAGTCGCACCGGGAGACCCTGACCATCGAGACGCCCAGCCGGCGGGCCTTCCTCAACATCACGGACCGGGTCCAGGCGGCCGTGGCGGCCAGCGGGATCCGAGAGGGGTTGTGCCTGGTCAACGCCATGCACATCACCGCCAGCGTCTTCATCAACGACGACGAACCCGGGCTCCACCAGGATTACGAGGAGTGGCTCGAGGGGCTGGCCCCGCACGAGCCCGTGAGCCGCTACCGGCACAACCGCACCGGGGAGGACAACGCCGACGCCCACCTCAAGCGGCAGGTGATGGGCCGCGAGGCGCTTGTGGCCGTCACGGGCGGGCGGCTGGACTTCGGCCCGTGGGAGCAGATCTTCTACGGCGAGTTCGACGGGCGCAGGCCCAAGCGGGTGCTCGTCAAGGTCATCGGAGAGTAGCCGGGCATGGCGCGAGAATCCGGGAGACACCCGGGCAGAAGGCGGGAGCGGAAGCTCACCCGCTTCAGCATGAGCCGCAAGAGCGAGGTGGCGCTGGCCGCCGTGGGCGTTCTCGTCATCGCCCTCGTCCTGGGCTTTCTCTGGCTCCTCCTGTCGCCCCTCTGGCTCAAGCCCGGCCCCGCCGAGCTGGCCGCGCGGCAGGTTGTCCTGGAGCGCGACGCCCAGGTGTGGCGGGAGGCCAGGGATAGCGGCCTCCTGCTGAAGGTTCAGCAGGACCGCCAGGAGCTCTTCGTGGACGCGGCCAAGTGGAACGCCCTGCTGCCCACCGAGCACGCGCCACGGGTCGCCGCCATCACCGGGCATCTGGGCTGGGACTGGGCCTTCGTATTCGACGCCTCCACCGGCCGGCAGCTGGGCTGGTACGTGAAGGACAAGGGGTACCACTCCACGCCCAATTCCTCCGCACACTAGGATCCGGTAGGGGGGCTCGCGCCGGCGCGGCCGAAGCTCTCCGCGCCCAGGCGCCGGGCCTCCGCGAGGTAGCCCCGGCGGGTGCCCTCATCCGCCGCCGCCAGGCCGTGAAAGACCACGTGCCGCACCTGGCCCACCCCGCAGAGCCGCAGGGTCCAGTCATCCAGAAGGCGCTCCAGGGGCTTCTGGAATCCGAAGGCCTCGTACTGCAGCGCGCTGGCCCCGGCGGTATTGAGAACCAGGGCCCTGGAGTGGCGCAGGAGCCCCTCCACCCGGCCATCCGGCAGGAACCGGAAGGCGAAACCCTCGAAGAAGACGCGGTCGAAGAAGCCCTTCATCGCGGCCGGCATGGAGAACCACCAGATGGGAAAAACGAAGGCCAGCCCCTCGGCGCGCCGCACCCGCTCCTGGTAGCCGGTCACGTCCGCGGGTGCGGAGCCCGAGGAGAAGGCGGCCATGTCGGCCTCCGTGAGCGCCGGCCGGAAGCCCTCGGCGTAGAGATCGGCCATGTCGGGATCGTGGCCCGCCTCGCGGAGCCCGTCCAGGAGCGCCGCAGCCACCGCCCCGTTGAAGGAGTCCCGCCTCGGATGGGCCAGCACCACGAGGATTCGCACGCCCTAGCCGCCCTGAAAGGCGTCCGACACCCAGACCAGGAGCACCTCTCCCAGGAAGACCCGGTGGTAGTCCCGGTCCTGGTAGTGCCCCTCCAGCCCCGAATCCAGGAAGTGGCCGGGATCCAGGTCCATGTTGGCCAGGATGCGGCACTCGAAGGAGAGATCCGCTCCCTCCACCCTCGGCACCGCGACGCGCTCGGAGGGCAGGGGCTTCAGCCCGGCCATGGACCACTTGTCCACGTCGCGGCCCGAGAGCGAGCCGCAGAGGTTCAGGGCCTCCCTCCGGTCCGGCGGCAGCACGTTCAGCGTGAACTCGGGCTGGCTCGCCAGGCGGGTATAGGTGTGGCGGGTGGGCCGCACGTAGACGGTCACCACCGGGCGGTTCCAGAGGGTCCCGAAGCCGCCCCACGAGACGGTCATGGGATTGGGGTTCTGCGCCCCCGCCACCAGCAGGGCCCAGCGCTTGTCGAGAATGTGGAAGGGCCTCAGCGTCAACTCCTCGGGTTTCACGACGCGCATCATCACCTCCGTGGTTCAGCGAAGCGCCGGCCTGGTCTTCTCCTCACGGCGCCGGCCGGGTCTCGGCCTGCGCCCTGGGCGGGAAGTACTTCCGCATGGCCTTCGCGATCTCCTTCACGCAGACGCGGGCCGCCTGCTCGGGCGTCGCCACGAAAAACCCGGCGAGCGACCAGCGGCCCCGGAAACGGTAGTCGGCCGACCAAAGGGCCTTGCCGGCCGGGTCCTTGATCACGACGCTCATGGTGGCATCCAGCCAGCGCCGCGAGGCTGGCGGCCCCGCCTCCGCCGTCGGCTGGCTGGAGGGCCCGGTGGACGGGACGGTGGTCTTCTCCGAACCGCCGGACAAGGAGGTGGCGAGTTCGGCAGAGCTGTGGAAGACGACCTGGACCTCGCCCTGGGCTCCGCTGCCTCCGATGGGCAGGTAGGGCTGAAAGGCCTGGGCGACCATGAGGCGGATGGGCACCTCCATCTCCGGCGCGTCGGTCCGCACCTGCAACCGGTAGCCGCCCAGGGCCTCCAGCGCGTGCAGGTCACTGACCGGCCCCGTCTTCATCTGGGAGCAGCCGGCCGCGAGCAGCAGGCCGAGAACGGCGGCGCGCCCCGCCATCGGGGGTCTCATGGCGTCTGCCCGGCGCCCGCCCCGGGCGCGGAGGTTTCGACCGGAACGAGGCGCGTCTTGGCGGAGATGGCCGCCCGGATCTCCGGGAGGGCCAGGCGGGCCGCGGCCTCGCCCGCCTCCATGAGCCGCTTCTTCTGGGAGAAGTCGTCGAAGGCCACGCCCGAAACGTCGGGCCGGATGACCACGTCGGCCTCCCGCAGGCGGCACTGGGTGATCTGCTCCTGCATGATGGCCACTCCCTGGTAGGCCACTTCCACGGCGTTGCCGGGGGCCTTCATGGGGAGCCCCCGGGGGATGGCCACGGCGATGACCACGCCGGCCCCGAGGTTCCGGGCCACGTCGGCCGGGACCGGGTCCACCACCCCGCCGTCCACGTAGGTGGCATCGCCGATCTGCACGGGGACGAAGACTCCCGGGATGGCGCAGGACGCGTGAACGGCCCTGGCCACCGACCCCCGCTGGAACACGATGGGCCTTCCCGTGGACAGATCGACGGCCACGGCGGCGAAGGGCACCTTCATGTCCTCGATGTTGGCGTGCTTCAGGTGGGCGCGGATGAAGGACTCGAGCCCCTGGCCCTGCACCAGGCCGCCGGAGAAGAAGGAGAGGGCGTGGTAGTCGAAGAGGTCCTCCTCCTTCACGGCCACGGCCATGAACTCGGCGTCGAGCACCCGGCCCGAGTCGGCGTACATGGCGCCCACGAGGCTGCCCACGGAGGTTCCCACCACCAGGTCGACGGGGATCTTCTCCTGCTCCAGCACGCGCAGGACGCCGATCTCGGCGAAGCCCCGGGCGCCGCCGCCGCCGAGGGCGAGGCCCACCTTGGGCGGGACGCTCCGCCTGGCCTGCGGCGGCTGGGCCGCGGGCGGCCGCGCGGGGGCGCACCCGAGGGGCAGGAGGAGTGCCGCGATGAGGAGCAGGAGCGCGCCCTTCGCGGGCGAGTCCGGTCGTGGAGGCGTGGGGCGTGTCTCGGGCAGGTGCATGGGCGGATCCCTCCGGGTGAGCGGGCCCCGGGCCACGCCGGACGGGCGCGGCCCCCAAGGCCCCACCCGAGTGTAGGAAGGTGGAGGGCGGGAGTCAAACGGAGAGAGGTGCGCTACCCAGCGCCAAGAGACGCCGGTACTCGGAGGGGGTCACGGGGCTTACGGAGAGGCGCGACTGCCGGAGAAGCGCCATGCCGCCCAGGGCCGGATCGGCCCTCATGGCCGCCAGCTCCACCGGGCGATGAAGCGGGCTCACCGGCTCCAGGTCCACGCAGGACCAATCCCCCGCTTCGGCCGTCGGGTCCGGGTAGGCCGCGCGCGCCACCCTCGCCCTCCCCACCACGCTCCTCTCCCCGCCCGAGTGGTAGAAGAGGCAGAGCTCCCCCTTCCGCATGGCGCGCAGGTGGTTGCGGGCCTGGAAGTTGCGCACGCCGGTCCACGCGGTGCGCCCCTCGCGCACGAGATCGTTCCACCCGTACTCCTCGGGATCGCTCTTGACCAACCAAAACCGCATTCAGCCCATCCCCATGAGGTCGGAGAGGAGCTTCTCCACGTGGCCCTTGGCGCTGACCCTCGGGTAGACCTTCAGGAGCGTGCCGTCGCGCCCCGCCACGAAGGTGCTCCGGATCATCCCCACGGAGCGCCGCCCGTAGAGCACCTTCTCGCCCCAGGCCCCCGTGGCCTCGCTGAGGGCGCCCTCGGCGTCGCTCAGCAGGGTGAAGGGGAGTTGGTGCCGCTCGATGAAGGCCGTGTGGGACTTGACCGAGTCCCTGGAGACGCCGGTCACGTTGTAGCCCAGCTTCCGGAACTCCTCCAGGCGGTCCCGGAACCCCTGGGCCTCCAGGGTGCAGCCGGGGGTGTTGTCCTTCGGGTAGAAGTAGAGCACCAGCCCCTTCGGCCCCACCAGATCGGAGAATGACCTCGCCCGACCGTCCTGGTCGGGAACCTTGAAAGGTGGCAGCTTCTGGCCCTTTTCCAGCATCGTTGACTCCTCCATGGCTCGTCGCCAGCCGCCGCCCTCCCCGCGGCGGCGCATCTCGAACCCGTATTCCGTAACTCCGGACCGGTTCCTCCTCTTCCGAAGGTGGAGAACGGCGGGGAGGAAGGCACGTGGGACGGAGACGACGGGACCCCGTGTCAGGAGACCGCTGGAGAAGGCCACGGGGGACGTGACGCGTGAGCCTGTTCCCTCTGTGCCTCTGCGTCTCTGTGGTTATCCCGTCCTTCGCGCCATCCCACCTACACCTTGACCTCCCTCCCGCGCTATACTCCCCGCGTGAAAGCCCCGCTCTCCCCCCTCCGCCTCTACCTCGCCGGCACCAGGATCACCCTCTCCAACCCCGAGCTGCCCCTCTGGCAGTGGGGCGCCACCCTCCTGCTGACGCTCGGAGGCCTTGCCCCGCTCGCGCCGGGCGCCTGGCTTCTCTACCGCCGCCTGAAGGGTCCCTTCCTGCGGCACGAGGGCTATGACGCGCTGCTGCTCCGGCTCCTGGACCTGCTCATCCCCCACCTGCCGGCCCTCTTTCTCCTCGCCGCCCTTTTCGTGCTCTGGATCGCCCTCCTCTGCCTTCCCTACCTCTACGTCCAGGCCGGCCTCGCCGGCCTCCTGGCCTCCGCCTTCTCGCGCCTGACCCCGGAGGGGCCGACCTCCTTCTCCCGCCTCGGATACTCGAAGGCCTTCCGCTGCTTCCGCTATGCCGAGTTTCGCGATCAGGCCCGCCGGCGGGTCTGGCCCGTGAGCCTGCTCGCTTCCTACTATTCGCTCGCCGGCCTGGGCCTGGCGGCGGTCGTCCCCGTCGCGGGCATCGCCCTCCACGCCCTCCTCCGCCCGAACCCGTGGGCCACCTATGCCGGTCTCCTCGCCGCCGGGGCCCTGGCCGTCGCCGAGGTCCCCCTCTTCATGCTCCTCAAGGTCCACGCCCGCTACGCCCTGGCCTGCCTCGTGCTCTTCGACCTCCCGCCCGGCCAGAGCGTGACGCAGGCCACCCGGATCTTTAGGAGCCGGCCCCTCCCGGTGCTGGCCCTCTTCGGCATCGGCTTCCTCCTCGCCCTCATCCTGGCGGGACTCTTTGCCGCGATGGATGCCCCGCTGCTCCTCCTCTCCTGGATCCCGCGGGCGGGCCTGTGGCTCGTGGGGCTCCGCGTGCTCCTGGCCCTGCTCCAGAACCTGGGCGGACAGGGGCTGAAGGTGGCGGGGCTCGGGGCCGCCATGGGGCTCTGCCGCGAGGAGGCCGGGCGCCCGGCGCCGGGGCCGCCGCGCCCGCGGGGCCGCCTCCCGGTTGACAGCTCCGCGGCCGCGGGGTAAAAAGCCGTGGAGCGAGGTGAGCCCGTGGCCCAGAGAGCGAAGCCCTGTGATCCCGAACCCTCCGGCCGTACCCTGGTGGTGGCCGCCACCGGCGCCAGCGGCGCGCGCCTGGCGGTGCGCTTCCTCGGCCACCTCCTGGCCCATCCCGGCGTCGGGGCCGTCCACTTCGTGGGCTCGCGCGCCTTCGCCCTCGTGGCCGCCCGCGAGGAGGGGAGAAAGCTCCCCGAGATGCTCAAGGGCCTGACCGGGCGGGAGAAGCTGCACCTCTACCAGGAGGAGCAGCTCGACGCCTGCGTCTCCTCGGGCTCCTTCCCGGTGGACGGCACCATCATCATCCCGGCGAGCATGTCCACGGTGGGCGCCGTCGCCTCGGGCGCCGGCAGGACCCTCTGCCATCGCGTGGCCGAGGTGGCCCTCAAGGAGCGCCGCCCCCTCATCCTGGTCCCCCGCGAGACCCCCCTCTCCCTGATCCACCTGCGGAACCTCGCCACCCTGGCCGAGGCCGGCGCCCTCATCGCCCCCTTCATCCCCGCCTTCTACCAGCGCCCCGGCTCCGTCGAAGCCCTGATGGACCACTTCTTCATGCGCCTCTTCGACCACCTGGGCCTGCCCTCCGCCCTCTCCAGCCGATGGGCCTGAGAAACTTCGCACGGCGGCTCTGGGCCGTCCTGGACATGATCAAGGTCCACCACACCATCTTCGCCCTGCCCTTCGCCCTGCTCGCCATGCTCTGGGCCGCGCGCGGCTGGCCCTCCTGGCGGACCTTCGGCTGGATCCTGCTGGCCATGGTGGCGGCGCGCTCGGCGGCCATGACCTTCAACCGCATCGCGGACCGCCGCTACGACGTGGAGAACCCGCGCACCTCCCGCTGGCCCCTCTCCACGGGCGCCGTCTCCCTCCCCTTCGCCTGGGGCTTCCTCGCCGCGTGCGTGCTCCTGCTCCTGTTCGCCGCCTGGAGGCTCAACCCCCTCTGCCTCGCCCTGGCCCCCCTCGCGCTGGCCGTCCTCCTCGGCTACTCCCTCACCAAGCGCTTCACCGTCTTCTGCCACCTCTTCCTCGGCTTCGCCGACGGCATCTCGGCCCCGGGCGCCTGGATCGCCGTGACGGGGACCCTGCACGGCTCCGCCCCCGCCTGGTGGCTCTGCGGCGCCATGACCGCCTGGATCGGCGGCTTCGACCTCCTCTACGCCCTCCAGGACCTCGCCTTCGACCGCGAGAAGGGGCTCTACTCCTTCCCCGCCCGCTACGGCGTGCGGCCCGGCCTGCGCCTCTCCACCGCCGCCCACCTCGCCACCGTCGCCTGCCTGATCGCCGCCGGCTTCGGCGTCGGCGCCGGTTGGCTCTTCTACGCCGGCGTCGCCGCCACCCTCCTCCTCCTCCTCTACGAGCACAGCCTCGTCAAGCCCGGCGACCTCAGCCGCCTCGGCAAGGCCTTCTTCACCGTCAACGGCTACATCGCCATCGGCCTCTTCCTCGTGGCCGCCGCCGATTTGTGGATGGGGAAGAGGTAGGGCGGAGGAGAAAGGTCCCCTGGCCTCCCGGCCTCTGGGGTGCGCGCCGTTTCCCGGCCGCGGGCGGGCCACCCGCTTCCGCCGCTACCGGATGAGCGCGGAGGCGATCAAGAAGTAGATGGACAGCGTCAGAACGTCGGTGATGGCCAGCGTGGTGGGGCTGGCCGCGATCCGATAGTCCAACCCCGCGGCGTGCAGAAGGGCCGGCACCGACAGCCCCACGACGCAGGCGCTCCCGATGGACAGGGCCACCGCCGAGCCCAAGATGAGCGCCGTCGAGGGCTCTCGCAGCCAGAGGTAGACCACGGAGCCCGCCAGCAGGCCCGCGACCAGGCCGAGGGGCACGGCCACCCTCACCTCGCGGGCCAGGGAGCGCAGGAGCCACTGTCTACCGGGCTTTATGCCGTGAAGGGCCTGCAGCGTGACCGTCATGGTCTGCATGCCGGTGCTCTCGCCGAGCGCGAGGACGAGGGCGATGAAGAAGGCCAGGGAGGTCCCGGCCGCCAGGGTGGCGGTGAAGCCCGCCGCCAGGAGCGCGCACACCAAGCCGCTGGCCATGGTGACCAGTAGCCACCGCAGGCGGATGAGCATCACCTGGGCGCTGGAGAGGTTCCGGATCCGGCCGAGCTCGAAGCCGATGGCCTCGAAGACGGCGTCGGCCTGGATCCGCGCCTCGGTGTCGAAGAGATCCTCGGAGATCGCGCCGAGGTCAATGACCCCCTCCAGGCTCCCGTCCGGCTCCACCAGAGGCAAGGCCAGCAACTTGTGGGCGTGGAACGCCTCGAACACCTCCAGCATGGTGGCATCGTCCCGGAGGCTCACCACGTTGCCCACCATCAGCGACCCGACGGCCGCCTCGAGAGGGGCGGTCAGAAGGCGGCGGGTGGGCACCACGCCCAAGAGCCTCCCCTTCTCGTCCGTGACGTAGAAATAGATGACCCGCTCCCCCAGGCCGTGGCTCCGGATCGCGGCGAGCGCCTCCTCCACCGTCTGGCCGGGCCGTAGCAGGGGAAGATCCCGCCGGAGGTGGCTGACCGCCGGCTCCTTGAAGCGGTCGGGATCGAAGCTCAAAGGAGACATGGACCACCTCGCGGGCCCTCGGCGCCCCTCCCTACCGGCCACAGGGACGCGGCCGACCGGCGCGTTCTAGTGCGCACCCCTGGCCGGGGCGGCGGGCTCGCGCGGATGATCGAGGATGACCCGGCCACGCGAGGTGAAGGAGACCCCCTGGGCCGCCTGGACGCCGATCATGACGCACTCCACGATGGGCGGGTTGACCTCGCTGACGGCGCTCCACCTCACGAGGAAATTGGCGCCCGATCCTCCCGCCGTGTCCTTCTCCTCGATGTAGACCTCCTTGGTCCCCAGCGGAGGAACCGCGAGCGGCTTCTGGAGGAAGGAGCGGATCCGCTTCCCCTCCGTGTTGAAATAGTCCACCGAGATGATCGTGATGGCCTCCGAGGGATCCACGTTGCGGATGCTCAGGGTGCAGGCCAGGTCGAAGACCCGCTGTTTGGGACCCCAGTAGATGTGAGAATAGACGGGCACGTACAGCGTCTGCCCCTTGGAGAGGGCGAGCCCCTCCTGGGCCGGCAGCGCTGTCCCCGCCGCCCAGATCGCCAGCCCGGCCACAAGGCCGGGCAGCCATGTACTCCGTGGCCTTCCCATCGCCGCCTCCTCTCGCAAATCTGAAAATCCCCTACTGGCTTGAGTCCGGATGCATTCTGGCCCATACCCGGCTTACGCCTCAAGGGCACTTCGGATTGCACGCCTTGATGGTGACCCTCCAGACCACCTTGTAGTTGCCCTTGGCGTCCGCCTCCTCGCGGGTGAAGGTCTTCTCGATGGAAGCCACGTCGCCGTGGAGGACGACGGGGAAGGAGGGCTTGCCCCTCGTGCCGCGTGAGAGGATGAACTGCGCCTTCACCATGGGCAGGTCGGTCTTCATGATGAACGGGATGGGGGTCGGCGAGGCGGGGTCCACCATGACGTACCAGACCCGCCCCTTTACGAGGCTGCCGTAGTCCTGTTTCGCGGGGTCCACCTCCAGGATGAGCTGGTCGCCCTCGATGATGCCGTGGACCGGCACGAGGAAGGAGTAGGGGCCCACGAAGGCCCTCCCGATCTTGCCGAACTCGTTGGCCGCCTCCTTCTGGCCGGGGGGCGGCGGGGGCGGCAGGGCCAGGTGGAGGAGCACGTACTGGCGCATGGCCGGGGTTCCCGCCATGAGATCTTCCCAGACCTTGAAGTTCCCGGCGTTGCCCTCGAACTCGCCGGACACCTGCACCGGCCCGCCCCCCGTACCCTTCTGGTAGCGGAGGGTGAGCTTGCCCGTCAGGTCGATGTTGTAGGCCCACCACTTCCTGCCGTAGGCGAAGTACTGGGCCCCGAAGTGGGCGTCCACGGTCCCCTGGAACCGCTCGCAGTAGACCCCCAGGAATTTCTCGGCGAACCAGGCGGCGGTGGAGGCGGTCAGCCCCTTGGACTCATCCAGGAAGCCCTCGCGCCCCTTGGTCAGCCCCGCCTCGGCCGCCTTGAGGATCCCCTTGGCTGCCATGACGTCCTCCGGCGAGACCTTGGGGGTGGGGATGAGGCTCAGGCGGTCCATCACCGTCTTTTCGGCCACGTCCACGGCGATCTGCTTCCAGGAGGAGGTGACGAGCTGGAGGACGCCCGCGTAGAGGTCGAGGCCCGCCACGGCCGTGTCCACCTCGTCGCATCGCGTGGGCTTGGTGGTGCCCCAGATTCTCAGCCGCTCCTCGAGCTGGGCCTGGGCCGCCTCCGCCTCCCCTGCGGCCTCGGCCATGCTCTCGAAGGCCGGCCCCAGCGCCGCCCCGAAGGCGGGGGAGCGCTCGGGGAGCTGGCCCACGGGCTTCAGCGCCGCCTGGAACCGGCTCATCTCACCGGGGCCCGTCTGGAGCTTGGCCCCCAGCGCCTTCAGGCGGCTCCTGGCCTCCTCCCGGGCCGGGGAGGGCGGAAGCACCGCCACCCGTCCTTCCAGAACGGGCAGCCCCGCCGCCATGGCGGCCAGGAGCGAGGCGCCCTTCTGGGCCGCCAGATCCCCCATGCCCGTGGGCGCCAGCACCGAGAAGGAGGCCTCGGCGCTGGCCTTCCCGTCGGGCGCCACGGCCCGGACGCGGTAGAGCCCCGTGGCCGAGGTGTCCTTGAAGGAGGCGGCGAAGGCACCCGTCCCCGATACGGGCGCCGAGAGGGAGACGGCCTGGCCCGAGGGGCGGGTGAGAGTGAGGGCCACCTGGTTCCGGCCCCCCAGCGGAACGCTCATCCCCGAGAGGGGGACGACGGTCCTCGCCGCCACCCACCGCGGGGCCGCCACGCTGATGGGGGCGTCGGAGCGCGCCAGCTCCTGCCCCGCCGCGCCTTGCGACACCGCGGCCAGCGCCACGCACAACAACAAACTCCCGGACGATCCTCTCATCCCGCGCATGCGCCCCTCCCCTCGCAGGGCATCGCCACCCCGCGCCTCCACTTCCCGCGGCCTCGGACGCTGGCGGCCGCCTAGTGTTGTGTCCCTGTGGTGTGTTTACCATGGCTTCTTCCCGGGACACAACACTTCCCAGGCAGCTCCGGCCCTTGGGCGCCGGCGAGGGGCCGGCGAGGGGCCTACCGCTCCAGCTTGGACTTGAGGACGCCGGCGGCGACGAGGAGCGGGTCCCAGACGGGGGCGAAGGGCGGGGCATAGGCGAGGTCGAGCATGGCGAGCTCCTCGACCTTCATCCCGCAGGTCAGCGCGGCGGCGAGGGTGTCGATGCGCCCCTTGGTCCCCTCCGGGCCGCAGACCTGCCCGCCCAGCAGGCGCCCGCGCCGGTCCGCGGTGAGGTGGACCAGGACGCCGCCTCCGCCGGGGTAGTAGCCGGCCCGGCTGCCCGCCTCGATCCAGGCCTCCGCGGGGTCGAAGCCCGCCTCCCGGGCCGACGCCGGGCCCAGACCGGTGACGCCCACCTCCAGGCCGAAGGCCCGCGTGATGGCCGTGCCCACGACGCCGGGGAAGCGCTCGCGCCCGCCGGCGATGTTGGTGCCCGCCACCCGTCCCATCTTGTTGGCCGTCGTGCCCAGCGGGATGTAGACGGGCCGGCCCGTCACCAGGTGGCGGACCTCGCAGCAGTCGCCCGCCGCCCAGAGGCCGTGCACCCCCGTGGCGCAGGTCTCGTCCACCTGGATGGCGCCGTTTCGGGCCAGCGGGACCGGCGAGCCGCGCAGGAAATCGGTGGCGGGCCTCACCCCCGTGGCGATGAGGAAGAGGTCGGCGGCGAGCTCGCCCCGGTCGGTGCGCAGGGCCAGGAGGCGGCCCTTCGCGCCCAGCGCCTCCAGCACCTGGGTCTCCAGGAAGAGGCGGACGCCCCTCTCCTCCAGCTCCCTCAGGAGGCGGTCGCGCAGCGGCTCCACCAGGTTCTTCAGGATTCGCGTGGAGCGGTTGATGAGGGTCACGGCCATGCCGCGCGCGGCGAAGTTCTCGGCCATCTCCAGGGCGATGTAGCCCGTGCCCCAGATGAGCGCCGAGCGGGGGCGGACCGTCTCGATGAAGGTGGAGAGGCGACGGCCGTCGGGCAGGTCGTGGAGCGTGAAGAGGTTGTCGCCCTCGAGGCCGCGCAGATCGGGCAGCACCGGCGTGCTCCCGGTGCTGACGAGGAGGGCATCGTAGCCTTCCTCGGCGGTCCGGCCGGAGGCCAGGTCCTCCACGCGGACCCTCTTCTTGCCCTCCATGAGCTCCGCGACCCGCTGGCGCAGGCGGACCTCGATGCCGCGCCGCTGGATCTCCTCGGGATCGAGGGCGCTCAGGTCGTCGAAGCTCGGCGTGATTCCTCCCACGACGTAGGGCAGGCCGCAGGCGCCGTAGGAGAGGTCGGGCCCCGCCTCCAGGACGGTGGCCTCCCACTCGGGCCGCAGGCGCCGGAGCTTGCTCGCCGCGCTCATGCCGGCCGCCATTCCCCCGATCACGAGCAGTTTGGGCATCGTTCCTCCTCCCGCGCACCGCCGTGCGGGCCGCGCGCCCCCCTATTGTACCCTCGGTCATACGGACACCGCGAGTTCGCGCCGCCCTTGTCCCGCGGCTCTTGCCTGGCTATGCTGAAGGAATGAAGGGGTCGCGGCGCATTCACGAACGGATACCCGCCGAGGTGCGGGAGAGGGTCGAGCACGCGGCTCCCGAGGAGCTGTGGTCGGCTGGGGAGCCGTTGCCCGGCGGCCGGGGGACGGCCAGGCTGCTGGCCCTCGGAGACCACCGGGTCATCTTCATCAAGAGGGAGCGCCGCGGCGGAATGGCCGCGAGCCTCCTGCCCGACCTGTACCTGCTGGAGGGCCCCTTCCGCCGGGAGTGGGAAATGGCCTGCCGGCTGGCCGAGGCGGGCCTGGCACCCCAGCCCTACGCCCAGGTGTTCCGCCCGGCGGGTCCCCTGTTCGCCGTCTTCACACTCTCGCAGGCGATTCCGGAGGCTCCTTCCCTCCTGGGGCTCTGGATGGAGGGGCGGCTGGGGCAGGGGCAGCTCCGGGCGGCCGGTGCGGCGGTGGGCCGTCTCCACCGGGCCGGCCTGCTCCACGGCGATCTCAACGCCGGCAACCTCCTGTTGGACGAAGGGGGAGCGGCGCTCTTCTTGGACCTCCGCCACTCCACGCTCGGGCCCGTTCCTCCGTCCGCCGGCCCCAGGGGCCGCAACCTCCTGCGCCTGAGCCGCTCCCTGCACAAGCTCCACCACCTGCGCTCCCTGCCCTGGCCCGAGGGCTGCTGGGAGGCCCTTGCGGAAGGCTACGCCGCCGGCTGGGGCGAGCGCGAGCCATGGCTGGAGGCCTGGATCATCCGCAGCCGCCGCGGATTCGGACTCTCCCATCTTCGCTGGAGGCTGCTGGGGTGAAGCTGAGAGGAGGGCCCGGAGCGGGTGCTCAGGCCTCCACGAGCTCTGCTGCGAGTCCCTCTCTCCCGGCCGACCGGAGGGCCACCGTCACGAAGCGATTCGCCTCCTCTGGGCGGGGAAGGCCGACGTGGAGGAAGTTGTCCGTGAGCGCCCGGCCCCGATCCGACGCCGGGGCCAGGGTCAGGGCGGGCAGGGGTCGGCCCACGAACCGGGCCGCGAAGGCGAGGCTCTTGCGCTCCCCGAGGGCCCGGACGCGGCGGGTCCTCTCGGCGGCCTCCCGCGGTGGGATGCCGGGCATGGCGGCCGCGGCGGTTCCCGGCCTGGGCGAATAGGTGAAGGCGTGGACGAAGGCGACGGGGGAGCGCTCCAGGAGGGCCAGGGTCGCGTCGAAATCGGCCGGGCTCTCCGTGGGAAACCCCACCAGCACGTCGGCGCCGATGCCCACGCCCGGCACCTCCTCCGCCAGTGCCCGGAGCTGCTCCTCGTAGAAGCCCGCCCGGTAGTTGCGGCGCATGGCCCCCAGAACGGGATCGGAGCCGCTCTGAAGGGGGACCTGGAGGTGCTTGGCGAGGGCCGCCTCCCGTCGCATGAGCGACCGGATTTCCGGCGTGAGCGCCCGGGGTTCGAGGGAGTTGAGGCGGATGCGGTACCGCCCCGGCACCGCCAGGAGCCGCTCCATCAGGCCCACCAGCCCTCCCCGGAAGCCGGTGTCCTTGCCGTATTCCCCGGTGTTCACGCCGGTGAGGACCACCTCCCGGTACCCCACATCCAGTAGGGCCCGAAAATCCTCCACCACCACTTCCACTGGCACGGAGCGGGAGGGGCCGCGCACCGAGGGGATGATGCAGTAGGCGCAGGGGAAGTTGCACCCCTCCTGGATCTTGAGAAAGGCCCTCGTGCGGTCTCCGAAATGGGGGACGCAGGCGTGCCCTCGCCCCCCCTCCGAACCGGCGAGGGTGTCCAGAAAGGTCACGAGATCCTGGTCGGTGGCCAGGACCTCGTCCACCTCCGGCATGGCCCGGTAGGGCGCCTGGTCCCGCCGCGCCGAGCAGCCCATGACCGCGAGCTGGGCGTGCGGGTTGCGCCTTCGCAGGCTCCGGAGAGCCTGCCTCGCCTCACGGTCGGCCTTTTGGGTCACGGTGCAGGTGTTCAACAGGATCAGGTCGGCCTCTTCGGGACGCCGGGCCTCCTCGCAGCGGGACCGGATCCGCCCGGCCACCCGCGCCGAATCGGCCTGGTTCAGTTTGCAGCCCAGCGTGAGGATGGTGACCTTCAGGGCTTGCCTCCTGCCCCTCCCTGGACGACCGGGGCGGAGCCCCCCTCCGGAGCTTCGGGGGCCTTGGGTTGGGCGGCTGCGGCCGCCTCCCTGTCGATCTGGGCCCGGAGCGCGTCGATCTCGTCCTGGTGGGTCCCGAAGCGCTCGGCCATCACGAGCTCGGCCTGGGCCTCCTTGAACTTCTTCTGGCGGAGGTTCAGCTTGGCGAGGACCAGGTGGGCCTCGGGACCCTCGGAGGCCTTCAGGGAGGCCATGAGCAGGCGCCTGGCTTCGATCAGGCGCCCCGACTCC
This sequence comes from Acidobacteriota bacterium, assembly GCA_021778515.1. Lineage (GTDB taxonomy): Bacteria > Acidobacteriota > UBA4820 > UBA4820 > DSQY01 > DTPS01. The sequence goes on along the minus strand of JAJYCJ010000013.1, from coordinate 2,365 downwards.
ATGCGGATCTCGGCCAGCGTGAGGAGCCCCAGGTAGGCCTTCGGGTAACTCTTCTTCTCCAGGGCCTCCAGGATGTCGGCGCCCTCCGTCACGCGGCCGGTGTCCTTCAGGACCACCGCCAGGCAGCACTTGGCGTCATCGTAATCGGGCTGGAGCTCCACCGCCTTGCGGAAATAGACCTCCTGAAGGAGGGGGTCCTGGGAGATTCGCCCCCGGATGTAGCTCTCGAAGGCCTGGGGGCTCACCTTGGGCGGCCCCGCCCAGGGCTTGTCTAGCACCGTGAAGACGTCGTGCCCCAGCTTGCCGGTAAGGTCCAGCAGGCCCTGGAGGTCCTCCTTCTCATCCCAGCCGTTCAGGCGCTTGAGGTTGCCCCTGAGGTCGTAGGCATCCAGGTGCACCGACAGGGCCGTGTCCGTGACGGAGTAGCGGCCGAAGAACAGGACCCCGGCGCCGAGCTGCCGGGCCAGGGCCACGGCGGCGGGCAGGTCGAAGGAGGGGTCCTCCACCAGCCCCTCCTGCTCGAAGAGCCGCTTGAGGTTGTCGTACGGGATGTTGGGGACGCCGCCTTGCGTGAGGGACTCGTCCAGGGCCACCGCCAGCCCGGTCCCGATCCAGCTCGCCGAGACGGGACCGCTGGTCTGGGTCGGGGGGAAGACGAGCACCCGCTGGGCAAAGAGCGGGGTGCATCCGAGGAGCACGAGGGCCGTCACGATGAGCGATCTCTTCACGCCGTTGTCCCAGGGGTTCATGGTCGTCCTTTCGGTGAGCGGGCCGCGGCCCGCTTTCGGCGCTCCTGCCAGGTCTCCATCCACTGCCGTATGCGGGCCTCGAAGCCAGCCTCGCCGGGAACATAGTACCGCCTTCCGGCGAGCTGCGGGGGCAGGCACTGGAGGTCCGCGATCCCCTCGGGTTCATCGTGCGCGTAGCGGTAGCCCTGGCCGTATCCCGCCTCCCCCATGAGCCGGGTCGGAGCGTTCCTGAGGGCCATGGGAACGGGATAGCGGTGACCCTTGCGGAGGTCGGCGGCCACCGCCTGCTGGGCCATGTAGACGCGGTTCGACTTGGGAGCCACCGCCACGTAGACCGTGGCCTGGGCCAGGGCCAGCGCGCCCTCCGGCATCCCCAGGAAGTCGATGGCCTCCTTGGCGTCCAGGGCCCTGCGGAGGGCCTGCGGATCGGCCGTGCCCACGTCCTCGGAGGCGGCGCGGACGAGCCTCCGGGCGAGGTAGAGCGGCTCCTCCCCGCCCTCCAGCATCCGGAAGAGCCAGTACAGGGCGGCGTCGGGATCCGAGTTGCGGATGGACTTGTGGTAGGCGCTGATGAGGTTGTAGTGCTCCTCCCCGCCCCAGTCGTAGAGCACCCGGCCGCTCGTGAGCCAGGCCCTGGCCTCCGCCGGCTCCATGGAGGAGTCCGCCGGATATTGGAGGGCCAGCGCCTCCAGCGCGTTCAGCGCGAACCGGGCATCGCCAGCGGCCATCCGGGCCAGCTCCTGAAGCACGTTCTCGGGAACGGCCCGGCCCTTTTCGGCCAGGATGGCGTCCTCCCCCTGGACGCGCCTGAGCACGGCCAGGACGTGCTCCTCCGACAGCGGGGCCAGGGTGACCACCCGGCAGCGGGAGAGCAGGGCCGGCGTGAGGTGGAAGGAGGGGTTCTCGGTGGTGGTGCCCAAAAGGATCACGGAACCCTCCTCGAGGTAGGGCAGGAAGGCGTCCTGCTGGGCCTTGTTGAAGCGGTGGATCTCGTCGATGAAGAGGATGGTCGGGGTGCCCTCGCCGCGCCAGCGGGTGCGAGCGCGCTCCATCACCTCCCGGACCTCCTTCAGGGTCGATAAAACGGCCGAGAGGCCCACGAAGGGCCTCCGGCTGTGACGTTCGATGATGCGCGCGAGGGTGGTTTTCCCCGCCCCCGGGGGGCCCCAGAGGATGGTGCTCGCGAGGCTGTCCGAGGCGAGGGCCCGGCCCGTCGGCGTCTCGGGGCCGACCACCGCTTCCAGCCCCACCAAGTCCTCCCAGCGCTTCGGACGGGCTCTCTCCGCCAGCGGCGGAGCCTCACCCTCGGAGCGGAAGAGGGAGGTCATGGGCTGCCTCCGGCCTGGAGAGCTCTAAGCCTGGTCGCCGGGCTCTCCCTCGCTCGGTTCCTGGGCCGGCTCCTCGGCCTGCTCGGGTGCGGCCTCGGCCTTCGTGGCTGTCTTGGCCGCGGCGGCCTTGGGCTTTCTCGGAGCGCGGGCCTTCTTCGGAGCCGCCTCTTCGGCGGCCGGCTCGGGCGCGGGCTTGGCGGCCTTCTCGGCCTTGCCCTTCCCCTTGCCCTTCTTGGGCTCTTCCACCTTGGGCTCGCGGTCCACGAGCTCGATGAGCGCGACCTGCGC
>JAJYCJ010000096.1 GCA_021778515.1 Acidobacteriota bacterium | reverse complement strand
GGCGCGCAACCACCGGAGCCCCAACGGCCTGGCCCTGTGCAAAGGGCAAGAGGAGTGCGGCTAAGAGCAAAGACCGCCAAGATGGAAGTCCGCCTGTTGACAGGGGCCGACTAATGGGTGACCCCATTCTCCGACAGGGAGGCCAGGCCCCGCAGGGAGCCCAGGCGGGAGAGCACCGCGGCGGCCGTGTCAAAGGCCGTGGCGCGGTCCTCCTTCTTACTCCGGCGCCCGGTGGCGGGCGTGATGAGGAGGGAAAGCAGCTCGGTGGTGGTGAGGGCCCCCGCGCCGCGCGCCTGCACGCGGCCCAGGGGGGACTCGGCGGGGTTCTCGAAGAGGGTGGTCTTGACCTCGGCGATCTGGAACCGGATTCCGTTCATGGTGCCCTTCCTTGCTTGGCCCTTGCCCCGGCCTTGCTCTGTGGGGAGGGAGCGTTTTTTCGCTCGCCTTACGCCGGCTTTTGGGGAGGCGCCGGCTCGCAGGCCCGGAGGGCCGGAGGCGAAGGGCAGGGGGGGACCCGCAGCAAGAGCGCGGGGGCGTAGGTCTACCCGAGCAAGGGACGGAGCTGTAGGTTGGAAAGGCGAGGCGAGCGAGAAATTAGGGAGGGGCGGCTCTTGGGCTTTGGGCTAGGGAGAGAGGAAGGGCGCGGGATGTGACAGGTGAAGCCCGAGGGGCGCTGGCTCGGCCCCCGCTAGACCTCAGTTCTTGAGCGCCCAAGCGGCGGGGCCTGAAAGGCTGGCTTGGTAGTTTGGGCGCAGGCCGGGCCTGGAACCCGGGAGGGACCCGGGGCGGAGCCCCACCGAGAGGGAACCCGGAGGGAGAGGCCAGGGCAAGCCCGCACCGGGGCTCTTGATCATTGAGCCCCGGTGACATCGGCGGCCTTCTAGGATGCAGGAAGGGGGGGGCGGATAGCCGGGGAAGGAGGCACTCCTTCCCCGCGCCGATGGCGCTAAGAGAATCCCCGCCTGGCATATGCAGTGGTGCCAATTTCATTTGGAGTATATCATGTGAGAGGACTGTTCCTAAGGAGGAATCCCGATGGGCAAGCTGGTGGATCCAAAGCGGCACCCATCGGAAGCTGATCTTGTTGCAGAATTCTGCGATATTTTATCCTCATCAGGTGCCCACCCATGGGGCCAACTCAGGTTCACTCGTGAGTTCGACTATGCGAGGGGACGTACGGACGTAATTGCTGTGGACGATGACCACAACATTGTTGCGTTCGAGGCCAAGCTAGAGCGCTGGCGCGATGCTCTGCACCAAGCGTACAGAAACACCTCCTTTGCGCATCAGTCGTACATCTTGGTACCAGAGGCGGTGGCGGCCCGCGCCTCGCGTTACGCGCACGAGTTCGGCCGTCGGGCTGTCGGTATCTGCTTCATCAAGGATGGAACAGTCAGAGTGGGTCTACAGGCACGAGATAATGTTCCTGTTCTCCCATGGTTATCCCGGTTGGCCGTTAATGCGACGAGGGGGCAGGATGGCGCTAGGAGAACTGACGCTTGAACGGGTAGCGGATATAGCCCGAGAAATATGCGCCCGAAAGAACTTGGAGTTCGCTGGACACGTAAGCGGCGGTGCTTTCAAGCGCGTCTTTAGGGTAAGAACCCGAGACTCAAAAGAGCTCGCCCTAAAGATAATATGCGGCAATATCAGCCAAGGACGCCTTGCCCGCGAGGTGCAGGCTTTAAAACGATGCAGCCATCCCAATATTTGTAGACTGCTGGAGGTGGACACCTTCGAACTCAATGGAACCCCGGTTGTTTTTTTTCTGGAGGAGTTTCTTGGCGGAGGAACTCTAAGCGATCTTCTGGCCAAGGGTCCCATTGAGGATGCTCTTTTCTGTGAAATTGGACGCATCCTGGCAGACACCCTTGGCTATCTGAATTCGCTGAGCCTTGTTCACCGTGATATTAAGCCTGACAATATCATGTTCCGGTCGGACCTCAGGACACCCATATTGGTTGACTTTGGACTTGTCAGGGATCTTTGTGCCTCCTCGCTGACTCAGACCTGGCAAAATCAAGGGCCAGGGACACCTTACTTCTCCGCACCGGAGCAGCTTAACAACGAAAAGAATTTGATTGACTGGCGGACAGACCAGTTCTGCCTTGGTCTCACTCTCTCGTTTGCGCGGTTGGGGCTGCATCCATACCAGGGACCCGGTGGGCCGGGGGATCATCATGAAACGGTGACTAGAGTGGCCATGCGGTCCGATCGGCACCCAGATTTCTATCGGAGGGCTCGCAAGGCAGGGTTGGCATGTCTTGAGAAGATGACGGCCCCATGGCCGATAGGTAGATTTAGGTCACCACTTGAACTGACCGCCGCATGGCAGGCGCAGGAGCGGGAGAGGGGGAAATGAGCGTTTACCACCAAATGGGACATGACTCATGGAATCTCTTGCAAGAACAGGGGCTCTCGCTTTACAAGGGCGCAATCCTCAGTCCGGTTAATGACGCCGAGGAGAAGATGGCGGAGCGCCTTGGCCAATATCGCACCTCGAACGCCGAGGTCATCTTTGATCCACAGCTTTATTACCCTCGTACTGAAAGAGGTGTGCTCTCTGGATGGAGGTATTTTCCGAAGGATGTGGACAGCGCTGACTTTGCATCGCGGGCTTGGTGGCGCACCTTGATAACTTCACTGTCGGAAGTTCCTAAGCACATCCCCATTCACAGCATTTGCTCACCGGCAGTTATTACAAAGAGCTTTCCAGACGATTACTACGCTGTTTGCAATAACGTATATGACATCCTTGCTGAAAAGGTCGCCAAGAGAAATGTGAAGGTCCTCTATTCTCTTGTGACTAAGCTGGGCGATTTGTCGCAGCCGGGGCGTAGTGAAACAATCAGTTCAATTGTCTCTGCAAGCTCGGCAGAGCGCGTGTACTTGGTCCTCCTGAGTGATATCAACCCCCGGCTGGAATTGAGAGATACAGAGGACCTCAAGGGCGCCATGCGCCTGATCAGTTTGCTGGAGGAGTCTGGCGTTTCTGTTCTTGTAGGCTTCTCTTCGAGCGACATTGTTCTCTGGAAGTACGCCGGCGCTTCCGCTTGTGCCACGGGGAAATTCTTCAACCTACGCCGGTTCACGCCTTCACGCTTTGAGCCTCCACCTGGCGGCGGTGGACAGATCCCTTACTGGTTTGAAGAGGCACTAATGGCGTTCACTAGGGAATCAGATCTCACGCGCATTCGGCATGCGGGGAAGATATCCTCTGCCAGCGAGAGTAATCCTTTTGGAAAGACCATTTTGGATATCTTAGATAGGTCTTCGGGGCAAGCATGGCTGGCAGAGAGCTGGCGACAGTACATGTATTGGTTTGCCGATTTTGAGAAAAGAGTATCTGCTGGCGTGACAGAACCCAAGCGCTGTCTGGTTGCGGCCGAAAAGATCTGGCGTGAATTGGACGAAGCCGAGATCCTGATGGAAGAACCGACCAACGACGGTGGCTGGCTTCGCCCTTGGAGAAGAGCTCTGGCGGAAGCCTTTCCTAGTTCAAGCTAGACAGTCACTCTGCCTTCAGCGAATATCACCGGCCAAGCGAATTAAGCAACTACAGAGAAAGTGGGGTCAGGTCTTTAGTGTTAGCATCACTTGTGCTATCCTGCGGCCATAGGGTCTCTGGATGATTGATGAGCGGCCCTGTGGAGGTGGATGATGGCCCGTCCGCTTCGGATCGAGTTCCCAGGCGCGGTGTACCACGGGACGTCTCGGGGCAACGAGCGGGGGCTGATCTTTCGGGACGACGAGGAGCGGTGGCTATTCCTGGGGGTGCTCGGCCGGACAGCGGCGCGTTGGCGATGGGTGGTCCACGCCTACTGCCTCATGGGCAACCACTACCACCTCGTGATCGAAACGCCCGAGCCGAACCTCTCGCGCGGGATGCGGAAAAGGGGGCTCAGATCTTGAAATGCCACAGCGGAGGAACATGGCGAAGCCCTTGCCCTTTGCGTCCCCGCTGACTGACACTGAGGACCTGGCCACGAGTCTGGGGTTCGCCTCCTTCGGGAAGGGGGCCAAGACTGGGGAGCGACGGAGATGACCCACTTGGTGGTGTTCGGGGTGCTGGGCGCCTGCTTCTATCTCACGGTTCTGTTTGTGCCCGACGAGCTCCGCCCGTTGAGGCCGCGGGGGCGGCGCGTGGTTCTGGGCGCCGTGCTGGTCCTCTGGTACGGGCTCACGCCGGCCCTCTACTGGCAGCGCCTGGCGGCCCTGCCGCACTGGGCGGCGGCGTGCTCGCTCATCGGCACGGGCTTCGGCGTGGCGGCCGGTCTGCTGGTGATGCGGGCCAGGCAGAGGGTGGTGTCGTAGGGCGGTGCCCGTCGCGCTTCCGCGGGGAGAGGAGTGAGGAGTAAAGAGTGAAGAGTAAAGAGTAGGCGCACGACAACTTGGGATTCGCTTTCTCCTCGGCTCCTCCCCCTAGGCTAGTCCGCCAGGGGCAGCCAGCCCGCTGTGCTTTCCGACAAGGAGGCGGTACCCACTCAGAGGGCGACAAACGGCCAGGCAAAGACGGATGAGCCGAGGGGAAGCACGTCCGCGCCGGTATGGATCAGGAATCCCCTCCCCACCCGGTCGCCGTAGTCCCTGCGGAAGGCTTCGATGCCCTTGGCCATGGCAGGGTTTGGAGTGGATGCGAGTTTCACTTCCACGGGGACGAGGCCGGAATCCGCCTCGACGATGAGGTCCACTTCCGTTCCCGTTGCGGTGCGCCAGAAGTACAGCCTGGGCTCGACACCGCGATGGGCGAGCGTGCGGTACGCCTCGCCGATGACCGCCGTCTCCAGGATGGCCCCTCCCATGGGGCCGGCCATGGCGTGCATCGGATCTCTCAGGCCCGCCAGGTAGCACAGGGTCCCCACATCCATGAAATAGACCTTGGGGGCCTTCACGAGCCGCTTGCCCGCGTTGGAGAAGTAGGGCCTGAGCACGATGACCTGGTAGGTCGCCTCTAGCACCGAGAGCCAAGCCTTGACGGTGTTGACCGCCACGCCGAGGTCGCGAGAGAGTCCCGACAGGTCCAACAGCTGGGCGCTGCGGGCGGCCAGTAGCCTGAGAAAGGCTTGAAACTGACTGAGATCGCCCACTTGGCGGACTGACCGCACGTCGCGCTCGAGGTAGGTCTGAACATACCCGGCCTGCCAGAGGGCCGCGTCCTTGCGAGGCGACGTGGCCGGTTCCGGGTAATAACCCCGGAGGAATCGGGCCCACAGTTGTTTTGGGGAGCGAGTGGGGACGGGACGTGGGACCCCTTTGCGCTCCCACGGCAGAGGCGCGCCGGGTTTCCTGGCCAACTCCCTTTCCGTCATAGGAAGAAGTTGGAGGACGGCCACGCGACCCGCGAGGGATTCCGTGACGCCTTGGGCGAGCTGGAGGTTCTGTGACCCCGTAAGGAGGTATTGGCCGGGCTGGTTCCGCCGGGCGTCGATCCTCTCCTTGATGTAGGGGAGGAGCGCGGGGGCGTGCTGGACCTCGTCGAAGATGACGGGCGCCGGATGGAGATCCAGGAACCCTCTCGGGTCCGCCTCGGCCGCCGCTCGTACGTCGGGGGGTTCGAGGGATACCAAGCTGAGCCTGTTGCCGAAGAGATGCTTCAAGAGGGTGGTTTTGCCCGACTGCCTCGGGCCGGTGATGACCACGGCGGGGAACTCCAGCGCGGCACGGGTCACGATCGTTTCGAGTGACCTCTTCAGATAGGGCATCGGGCTGTCTCCTTCGTGCAATATTGCATTCTAAATGCAAAATTGCAAGTCATGGCGCCTCTGGGTCGTCCACTGGGTTGACTGGGCAACTCGCGTTTTCTAGGGTACCTGGCCTTACTCCTCCGACGCCAATGGGATTGACTCTCTGCAAAGGGCGGCTTCGAGGTGGGGATGGGAGAGCAGCGAGGCCGAAGCCTGAGCCTGCCCCCGCGAAGGTGGGGGGGCCTGCTTGCGAAACCACCCCACCGCGGTGGGCTTCGCCCAGCCCCCATCACAGCCCTGTGCTACGATCGTTCTGCGCCTGGCGGCGGGCGGTGCGGGTGGGCCGGACGGCCGCACGGGAGGGCGCGGGGAGAATCGCGTGATCGAACTCAGCGTGCCGGATTTCGGTTCCCTGGCGTTGGAGCACCTGGTGCTCGACTTCAACGGGACCCTCGCCGAGGATGGCGCCCTCCTGCCGGGGGTGCGGGAGGCTTTGGGCGCGCTGTCGCAGAGGCTCCAGCTCCACGTGGTGACGGGGGACACCTTCGGCAGGGCGAGGCAGGAGCTTGCGGGGATTGCGTGCGAGCTGGTCATTCTCGAAGCCGCCGGCCAGGCCGAGGCGAAGGCCCGCACCGTGGATCGCCTGGGGCCGCGGCGCACGGCCTGCATCGGCAACGGGCGGAACGACCGCCTGATGCTGGCCAGCGCCGCCCTCGGAGTGGCGGTCCTCCAGAAGGAGGGGGCCTCGGCGGAGTGCCTGGCGGCCGCCGACGTGGTCTGCCGGACCATCGTCGAGGCCCTGGAGCTGCTCGTCGAACCCCTGCGCCTCGTGGCCACCCTGAGGGGCTGACACTCCCCTTGACCGGGCCGGCGGGCTGGTCTATCCTCTCACCGGCGATGGAGTTCGCCGTCAAGCGCCGACGAGGCTGATGACTCCTACGGATGCGTTCGGCCCCGGCCAGCCGGGGCCTGCTGGAGGAGAGCTTGATGACGGACCATCCCCGCCTTGGAAGCCCCCCGATCCAACCCTGTTCCCATAGCGAGGCGGCGGTAGCGCGCTCCCTTCGCCCGGGGCCGGCTCCTGCCTCGACCGCGCCCTTCCGCGGAGAAGCCCATGGACAGCACTGAGGAGCTTCGGGAGTCCCATCTGCGGCGGATCAACTCCACCCTGGCCCTCATCGACCAGCGACTGGACGAGATGCAGCGGCGGACCTGCTGGCCGGCGCCCGAGGGTCCCCTGTACCGGTGGCGCCAGGACCTCGACGGGATGTCCCTGACCCTGATCGCCGCGGAGGTGGGCCGGCTCAGAGAGGAGCTGGGGAGGGTGGCGGAGCGGCTGGGGCTCGAACCCCAGGAGAGGCCCGCCTCGCGCGCCATCCACACCGGCGCGATCTTCTCGCTCGTGGACCTGGAGGACCTGGAGCCCGCCCGCATCAGGGCCTACGGAGCCCTGACGGCGGCCCAGGAGGAGATGCTCGACCGGCTGTGGAAACCGCTGAGGCTCCCCCTGGAGGGGATCCGCCGGGCGTGCGGCCGGAAGGGCCTCAGGGACGCCGTCATCGGGGGGAAGGGGCCGTGACGACCTTCTTCTGCCCCTCGTGCTGGACGGTTCTGCGGCCCGACGAGGACCCCTGCCCCTCCTGCGGATGCGGGGTGGAAGAGCGGCTGAGAACGCAGAGTTACACGCGGGGCCTCATCCGGGCCCTCAGCCACCCCGAGCCCCAGACTCCCCTCCGCGCCGCTCACATTCTGGGGATGCGAAGGGACGGCTCGGCGGTCCTCCCTCTCAGGCGGAAGGCCGGGGAGACCGAGGACCTCTATCTGGCCCTCGCCTGCCTGGAGGCCCTGGCGAGGATCGGGGGCCCGGAGGCTCTGGAGGCGGTTCGGGAGTTCTGCGATGACGAGAGATTCCTGCTGGCCCAGCGGGCCCGGGAACTGGCCGCCGAGGTGGCGGAGGCGGGCCGCTCCCTGGGGACTCGGCCGGGCGGACCCTCATGACAGCGGCTTGGAGAGAGGCGATGGGGAGAGTGGCGGTGGTGGCTATCGGCGCGGCGCTGGGGGCCAATCTTCGGTACGGGGTGGCCCTCTGGGCCGCCAAGAAGTGGGGGAGCGGCTTCCCGGTGGGCACGCTGATCATCAACGTGTCGGGCAGCCTGCTCATCGGGTTCGCCGTCGGGCTGGCGGCCACCCGTCTGGCTCTGTCCCCGACGTGGCGGCTGCTGGTGGTGACGGGCTTTTGCGGCGGGTATACGACCTTTTCGACCTTCACCTACGAGACCTACGAGCTCTTCAGTGCCGGCGGCACCTGGCGCGCCGGCATCAACGTGGCGGCCAGCGTGGTGCTGGGAATCATGGGGGTCGTCGCGGGGCTCTCGATCGCCCGGCTGGTGCCGTGAACGGCGGTATGGCCGAATGGGGAGGGCAGATGGCGATGGATGGAAAGGCCCAACAGCTCTGGATCTTCATTGGCGAGAAGGACCGCTGGCAGGGCAAGCCCCTGTACCTCGCCATCCTTGAGGCGCTTCAGCGGCACGGATGCGCGGGAGCGACGGTCTTTCGGGGCCTCGCCGGCTTCGGCGCCAACAGCCTCATCCACACGGTCCTCCTGCTGGAATTGAGCACGGACCTGCCCATCGTGATCACGGCCGTGGATCGCGAGGATCGCCTTCAGAGGGCCCTCCCCGAGATCTGCGAGATGGTCCAGGAGGGGATGCTGACCCTCGCGCCCGTCGAGGTGGTCAAGTACACCCACCGCGTCCCCGGGCCGTTCCCCCAGGGGGTGACCGTGGCCGAGGTGATGACGCGGGAGGTCGTGTCGGTGAGACCGGACACCCCGACGGCGGACGTCCTCAGCCGGATCCTCGACCGCGGGGTGAGGGCCGTCCCCGTGGTGGACGAGGCCGGGCGCATCCTCGGGACCATCAACGAGGAGGATCTGCTCACCCGCCTCGGTTCGTCGCTTCCACCCTCCATCCGGTCGGAGGTGGCGGCGCTGGGGCTGCGAGAGGCGGGGGCCCCGGACGCCAAGACCGCGCTGGAGTTGATGCGTCCCGGAATGGCCACGGTGAATCCCGAGACGCCGATCCCCGAGGCCGCCGCCCGCATGGCCGACGAAAACCTCAAACGCCTTGCCGTGGTGGATGGCTCCGGGCGGTTGGTCGGAATCCTCAGCCGCTCCGACATCCTCAAGACGGTGGTCGAGGCCCTCGATGAAGCCAAGGCCAGCGCGAGGCCGAGGGTCAACCTGGCCGCCACGGTGGAGGAGGCCATGCAGAGCGGCGGGGTGTCGGTGGGCCTGGAGGCGCCGCTCGCCGAGGTGCTCGACGGCATCCTGGAGTCCCGCTCGCGCTACGTGGTCGTGACGGACGCGCAGGGAAGCGTGGCAGGGATCATCACGGAAGGGGACATCCTCAAGAGAGCCGGAAAGAAGGTCCGCCCCGAAGTCATGCGGGCCGTGGGAGCGTGGCTGAGGGGCGGCCGGGTTCCGAGCGGGCTCGCCCTCGCCGCGAAAGGCCGGACGGCCTCCGAGGTCATGTCCCGGCCGGTCGTCACGGTAGTCCGCACGGCGCCCGTATCCGAGGCCCTCAAGATCATGATCGAACGGGGAATCAAATTGCTGCCGGCGGTGGATGAGGAGGGCCGGCTCGTGGGCACGCTGAACCGATCGGCCCTTCTGGCGGCGCTGGCGCGGCGCGGGGAGAGCGGGGGAGCGGGAGCCCCCTCCGCCTAGCAGGAATCATCCCGGATGGCGTGGAAGCGAGGGCATCCTGGGGGGCCCGGTGAAAAGCAACGCACTGAACGATCTGGAGCGGATCGCCCGGGAACGCGGCGAGCTGGCTCTCGCGGCGGACATCGCCGAAGCCGGCAAGGCGGCCGAAGCGGGGCAGTTCACCCTGGCCCTGCTGGGGCAGTTCAAGCGCGGCAAGAGCACCCTGCTCAACGCCCTCCTCGGGCGTCCCGTCTCGCCGGTGGACGTGGCACCGCTGACGAGCACCATCATCGTCATCCAGCAGGGCTCCGACGAGCGCTGCGAGATCCAGTTCCAGGAGGGCCGAAGGGAGGCCGTGGCCTTCGAGGAGATCGCCACCTACGTGACGCAGGAGGGTAATCCCGGCAACCGCCTCGGCGTGCAGGCCGCCTTCGTCTACCTGGACCACCCGCTGCTCTCGCTCGGCGTCCGGCTCGTGGACACCCCGGGCGTGGGCAGCGTTTTCGGGCTGAACACGGACGTCACGCAGGGCTTCCTGCCCCGCATCGACGTGGCCCTCGTGGTCCTGGGAGGAGAGCCGCCCATCACGGGGGACGAGCTCGAACTGGTGAAGGCGGCGGCGCCCAGGGCCGGCAAGCTCATCTTCGTCATGAACAAGGCCGACCTCCTGGAGGGCGAGACGCGGCTCAAGGCCGAAGCCTTCGCCCGGAAGGTCATCGGGGAGGCACTGGCGTGCGATCCGGGCCCCTTCCTCTTCCTGTCGGCCCGCCGGGCGGTGCGCGGGGAGGAAGACGGGGGTTTCCGGGAGCTGGCCAGGACCCTGGAGGAGTTGGCCCGCGAGGCCGGGGGACAGCTCGCGGCCCTCGCCGAATCGGCTTCCAAAGAGTATTTCGCCGGCCGGCTCAGGCACGCCATGGCCCTGGAGCGGCAGGCGCTGCTGACCCCCATGGAGGAGATGGGGAGCCGGATCGAACGCTTCAAGCGCGCCGTGGAGGACGTGGAAGACCTGGCCCTGGCGGCCCAGTCCCGCCTCGCCCGCGTCGAGGGCGTGGACCCCCGGGAGGCCGAGGTGGAACGGGCCGAGTTCGCCCGGACCCAACTGGCCGCGGCCTTGAAGAGAGTGGATCAGGCTTTGCGCGAAACCAGGGAACGGTGGGCTCGGCGGCGGCTCATCCAGCCCCTCTCGGAGCGCCTGGTCCGGGAGGCCGTCGCCGCCTGGCTCCAGAGGGCCACCGACGAGACGCTGCGGCTGGTGAAAGACCGCACGGAACGGATCGCCACCGAGACGCGGAGGCTCGCCGAGCGCGTCGAGCGGGCGGCGGCCGAATGCTTCGACGTGCCGCTCACCTCCTACACCATCAGGCCGCCCAAGACCGACTTCGACCGCATCCTCTTGGAATTCGTCAACCCCACCCTGGCCCTGGATCCCCAGGACTGGCTCTTCCCTCTGCTGGAGACGGTTCTGCCCTCCCACCTGGCCGATGCCGTGGCCCGCCGTCGCGCCGCTTCCCTCATGGCCGACTGGCTGCGGGCCAACCTGTACGCCATCGAAGAGCGGCGCGTGGAGGAGCTGGACGGCGCCATGCGCCTCCTCCAGCAGGACATGATGCAGGCGCTGCACCACCTGGAGGAGGCGATTCTCGCCACCATCGAGTTGGGCGTGCGCCAGCGGGAGCAAGGGGAACAGGCCGTCGCCGAGCGGCTGGAGGTCCTCTCCCGGCAAGAGGCGGCCATCCGCGCCGCGGAGGGTTCTCCTTAAACCCAAATCCCGCGATTGGACATTGGAGCGGCTCCGAAAGGCTCATGGATGGTAATTTCCGTGGAAGACGATCTTCACCCGCCAAGGGATTTGGGTTGCCTCCGACCCCGGACTTGATCCGGGGGAGGAAGCCCCAAGGGTGGGGTGGGGCCCCCGCGGGCTTTGCCCGTGGGGCGGGGCCCCGGAGGGCAACGCGACGATTCGTCAGGCTTTGCCTGCGAATCGGAGAGAGAGGCCCTTGGCCCTCCCCGTCCAAGAGACAATGTCTTCCCCCCGTGAACCTGAACCATAGCCGAAGCCACCCGCATTTCAATCGCGGAATTTGGGTTAAAGCAGGATTCTCCGCCGCCGCCCCTCCTCACCTCCTTGCTCAATCGCTTAATCCCTTAATCGCGCAATCGCCTAATCCCTTAATCGCCCAATCGCTCCATCGCCCAACCACCCCGCCCCCCTTTCGGTATACACTCGCTGCATGCGCGTCTACCTGTCCCGCTGGGTCTGCCTGGACGTGGAATCGAACCTCCGACGGATGGCCGAGGAGACGGCGCGCGCGGCGGCGGGCGGCGCGGAGCTGGCCTGCTTCCCCGAGGCCTTCCTCCACGGCTACACCCGGACGGTGGAGCCCGATAGGGTCCGGGCGTCCTTCGCGGAGGCCTCCGCCGCGAATCCAGGCGTGGTGTACCTCTTCGGCTCCTTCACACAGGAGCGCCGCAACCGGATGACGCTCTGGAGGGCCGGCCGGGAGCTGGCGCGCTACGACAAGGTCCACCTCTTCGCCCCCAACGACGAGGCCGCCCTCTGGGACCCGGGGGACCGGTACGTGGCGGTGAGGCTGGGCGAGCTGACGCTGG
>JAJYCJ010000095.1 GCA_021778515.1 Acidobacteriota bacterium | reverse complement strand
TCCAGCCCCGGAGGAGGGAGGGCCGGCCGAGGAAGGGGCGCCGGCACCAGCCCTCCGGGAGAGCCATGCAAGACCCCTTGTTCATTTTCTCTCAATGGCGCCCCCGGCCGGTCCGGGGGCTTTTTTTGTCAACCTTCCACCCCGACCGGCGGGGCACCTGACGGATCTCAGGAGCCGCCGCCTCCTCCGCCCGAGGCGGTCCAGCTAAAGCTGAAGCCCTGCGAGGAGGAGCCGTCCGGGTTGACCACGGTGATCGTCACGGTCTGGCCCTTGGGAACCATGGCCTTGAGCGCCTTCCCGCCCTTGGCGATGACCAGGGAGTCTCTCTTGAACTTGGTTGCCGGCGCGCTCTGGCCGTTGATCTTCACGGCGCACCCGCTCACGAAGCCGCTGCCTTCGACCTTGAGCCGGAAGGGCGCGCCCATCTTGCTGACGCTGCTGACGACGGGCGGCGGAACGGCCGAGACGGAGATCGCGAGGTGGTTATCGGTGGCCGTGGCGGAGGCTGAATCGGTGACCGTGAGGGTCACGGGGTAGCTGCCCGCCGCGGCGTAGGTGTGGGCCGGGTTCTGGGCGGTCGAGGAGGAGCCGTCTCCGAAGCTCCACGCGTAGGAATAGGGCGCCGTGCCACCCGAGGCCGAACCGGTGAAGGCGACCGCGAGAGGCGCCTGGCCGGTGGTGGGCGAGGCGCTCGCCGAGGCGGAGAGTGCTCCCGGCGCCGTTACGGCGATGGAGACGGAGGTGTCCTGGGCCTCGCCGCCGGCCGAGTCATGTACCGTGAAGGTCACCGCGTAGGTGCCCGGATTGGTGTAGGTGTGGGCCGGGTTCTGGGCGGTCGAGGCGGCCGATCCATCGCCGAAGTCCCAGGAGTAACTGTAGGGAGGCGTGCCCCCCGAGGCGCCGCCGGTGAAGCTCACGGTGAGAGGCGGGGCGCCCGAGGTGGGGGAGGCGGAGGCCGACGCGGCGAGCGCCGCGCTTCCGGCCACGTCCACCTCTCCCGTCATGGCGGCGAGGTGGATCCTGCAGAAGTAGGGGAATTTGCCGGCCGTCGCGAAGGTGTGGCTGAAGGTGCCGCTGCTCATAAGTCCCGAGTCCCACGTGCCGTCGGGCGTGCAGTTGCCGGTGGCGCAGCTTCCGGACGTGGAGGAGTGGGTGCCGCCCACCCAGGTCCATTTGACGGCGTCTCCGGCGTTGATGCTCACGGTGGCGGGATTGAAGAAGATGTTCCCGACGTTCACGTCCGCCGTGGAGGCTTCAGGGCTATCGGTACGCAACAGCAAGACTCCACCGGCACCGGCGGCGGCGTAGATGGCCCGTCCTTCGAGGAGCAGATCGCGGGCCGAAAGGGCGAGGCCGCCCGCCACCGAGGGCGCCTTCCCCTCGGCGATCCCCCGGAGAAGCCGGACGTACGAGGGGCCGGAGGCGATCAGACCGCGGCTCCCGTCCGCGGCCAGCCCGGCCACGGTCCCGCGGAACGGGATCCGGCCGGCGAGCACGGGGCTCTCGGGAGCGCTGAGGTCCACCATCTCGATGCCGCGATTTTTCACGGCCACGTATGCAGTATTGCCCGAGGCGGCCAGGGCCGTGAAGGTCCCCCGCATGGGCAGGAATGCCGTCTCCTTCAGGGCGGGGGCCGTGGTGCTGATGCCGCATCCGCGGGTGCCCATGTCCATGAAGAACCCGGGGTCGGCCGCCAGGACCTTCAGGCCGTAGCCATCCGCGGCCACCAAGAGGTCATCGCCCCACTGGACGACGTGCAGCCGACCGGGAGGCAGGGGGAAGCTGCCCAGGTCCTGGGGATGCGCCGGATCGGACAGGCGGAAGAAGCGAAGGCCCTGTCCGTTCTGCACCAGACAGGCCACGTCGGCCAGGATCAGGCCGCCGGAAACCGGGTGGTTCAGGGTCAGGCGGGCGACGGGTGACGAGGGGGCGCTCTCCGGCGCGAAGACCACCCTCGCGCCGGAACCGTAGACGAGCAGGCCGTGCCCCTGCGCGACCCAGTCGGCGGGGCCGGGGGCGATCCGCCCCACCTGGATCAATCGGTAGGGCGCACTGTTTCGGGCGGGCGAGGCCGTCGCCGGCGCGAGGGAACCCGCGGCCGCGAGGCAGGCGAAGAGGACCGCCGCCACGAGGGGGAGGCGGACATCGTGCTTCGCCCGACGGCGAAGGGAAAAGGGGAAACGGGGGGCTGTCATGGCTTGCCTCCGTGAGGGAAAGGACGCCACGAAGAAGGGGGGGAAGCGGGTTAAGCACCTACCATCTTGTGTCTCCCAGGTGTTACATTGGCTAACAGCATGGAGGCTTGAAAACTTCCCGGAGGATTTCCTGGGGTGAGCGGTTTGCGAGGCTCATCCCGCCCGTGCAATGGGGGGCGCCCCTCTGGCGTTCTTGCAGGCATGAACCGCACGCAGCTCCGCCGCCTCGTGTTCCTCGCCGCCCTGTCTCTCGCGCCGTGGGCCTCGCCCGCGCTTGGGCAGGACGTGCGCTCCTTCTCCTGCTCGGACTGCCACGCAGAGGCGGTGCACGCCCTGCTGTCCAGCGTCCACGGCTCCGCCCTTTACGCGCGGGGCCGGCGCGACGCGGCGGCCCTGTGCGGCACGTGCCACGGGGAGGTGGAGGCCCACGCCCGGGCGGTCCATCCCTCGCAAACGCCCGTCCAGTACCGCTTCGTGACCGACCCCGTACCGCCCGCCAAGGCGGACGCCCTCTGCCTCTCCTGCCACGCTCGGGGGATCAGGGCCATGCCGTCCGACGGGGTCCACCTGCGGGCGGGCCTCCACTGCCTGACCTGCCACGCCGTGATGGGCACGACGGGCCTGCCCCACCTGCTGAAGGAGGACGAGACCACCCTCTGCGGGAGCTGTCACGGCGAGGCCCTGGCGGCCTTCCGGAGCGGGCACCGGCCGGACCGCACGGGGGCCTACTGCACCCTGTGCCACGACCCGCACGGGGCCGAGAAGCCCCTCGTCGCGAGGAGCTGCACCTCGTGCCACCAGGATTACGCCTACCCCAAGCCCTTCGAGCACCCGCCGGTGGAGGAGGGCTGCCTGGGCTGCCACACGCCCCACGGCTCGCAGGAGCGGTTCCTGCTGAAGGAATCGCGGCCGGCCCTCTGCCTCGGGTGCCACTCCCAGCCCGAATCCTTCCACCGCGTCGACCTGATGCGCTCCCCCTTCCAGCTCTACGAGGGGTGCCAGAACTGCCATCCCCGCATCCACGGCTCGGATGCCACGGGCGGCTTCCGGTTCCAGCGATGACGCGCCGCCTTCCCCTCCTGACTCTCCCCTGGTTGCTGGCCCTGGCCGCCCTTCCCTGCCCGGCCCAGGTCGTGGGGACCACGGGCGCTGGAGCCGGAACCGTGGAGTCGGGCGGACCCGACGTGAGCCACCTGCGGGAGGCCACCATCGCAGGGCCGAGCCTGGACGGCACGCTGGATGGGTACTGGCCCGGCCAGAGCCTGCGGTTTCAGTACCTGGGCCTGGGCACGCCGGACTTCGCCCTCCGGGGTGGTCTGTTCCAGAAGACGTGGACCATCGAAGTTTCCGTGACCCAGCGCGCCTACCTCGCGGGCGGAGGGCTCCGCTTCGCCTGGGACCCGCAGACGGGCGTCCTGGACGGCCGCGTCCGTCCCCTCCTCGCCTCCTACCTGCCCTATCCGGGTTCGGGCGTGGGCCGTTTCGATCCCGCCACCGTGGCCCAGGCCTCCCTATTCCTCCCCGCCGACGGCTACCCCGGCTGGGCTCAGCGCGACTACCGCCTCGCCTTCACGACGCTCGGGACCCGGCGCGGCGTAGAGGTGGCGGTCAGCGCCTCCGTCCGCCAGGGCACCCTTCCCCGAACGCTCATCACGGCCACGGGCTTCGCGCCGGCCCTCACGCCGCTCACGGCGGACCTGCCCATCGGCAGCCCCCGCGGAGTCGTGGAGATCCCCGACCGCTTCACGCAGCGCACCTTCGCCGTGGACCTCTCGGGCTTCGCCACCTTCGGCGCCTGGCGATGGGACGGAGGGGTAAGCTTCGCGCGCTTCCACATGGGGCGCCCCGTCACGACCTGGGCCTCCCCGTTCCCGGGGCCCTCCATCCGCGAGCCGGCCTCCTTCAACGGGACGAGCGCCGGTTTCCGGCTCGAAGGACGCGGCGGCGGCACCACGGTGAGCATCGAGCACACCTACCGCTGGGGACGCGGCGAGGCGGGGGAGCGGACCTACGAGGACACGAGCGCCCGCGTCCGCCGCGAGGGCGGGGCCGGGCGGAAGGAGCGGTGGTTCGTGGAGGCCCGCGGCCTCTGGCACACGGACCGGGCCAGCCTCGTGCCCCTCCAGCCCAGCGTCATCTACCAGGGGCCCTACTACCGGCTGCTCGGCCGCCGCTACGCCGACACCTTCCCCTACGCGTGGCCCTACCGGCAGTATGGCGCCTCGGCGGGGCTGGAGGGAGGCCGGTGGAGCGCCGCCCTGCTCCTGCACCGGATGGAGACGCCCCGCGCCTATGCCCGCGCCCTCACGGAGCTCTCGGTCGCCTTGTCGGTCACGCCGCTGAAGGGGCTGAGGCTCGAAGCCAAGCCCACCTGGAGCCGGGCCACGGGCCTCGACCCGCTCAGCGACGCATACCTCGGCGGCGGCGGGTGGGCGCAGGCGGCCGACTTCCGTCCCGCCGGCGCCCGGAACCAGTCCGGGGGAACCTTCTCGGCGCGGTTCTCGAGGGGCCCCTTCGTGGCGAACGCCACCTATGGGGTCCTCGATGCCGGGCCGCAGGTGGGGCTCAGGCGCCGCGCCTGGAGCGAGGTCTTCGCCGCCCTGGCCTTCCACCCGTCGCCCTGGTTCCTACAGCTCTCCGGGAGGGTCTTCCGCTCCGACCTGCTACTGAGCGCCACCACCTACGCCCTGCCCGGAGAGCCGCTCGATCCCTTCGATCCCTCCCACCGGCTGCCCATGGAGGAGGAGTGGCGCCGCCGGGGCGGCGCCCTGCTCGTGAACGCGAAGAGGCCGATCTCAAAGGCCGACACGGTAGGAGCCCGCGTGCGCTGGGACCACGAGGGCCTCTCCACGCGCCAGATCCTGGACCTGCCGAGAGCCTACGACTACCTCCACGCGGGGATCTATGTCGAGCACCGGCGGGGGCCGCTGGCCTACGAGCTGGAAGGGGGCGTGGAGAGCTACCACGGGCAGGATCCACTCCTGCGGTTCGGGGCCGTGCCTCCCGGGCCCGAACTCTGGGCGGGCCTCACCGAGCGGCCCGGCACGCGCCTGTTCATCGCCGCCCGCATGGCCCTCAGGTTCTAGTAGGGCGAACCGGCCGGTCCCGGCTCGCGGCCCTTCGAGGCTTTCCGATCCCTCTCCGCTCTGTTCTTACCGCCTGTTGGCCTGTACCATGTCGGGAGGAGGCGCCATGCAGATCCTGGTGACGGTGGCCAAGGGGCTGGAAGGGGTGGTGCGGGAGGAGCTGCGCTCTCTGGGCCTGAAGCCCGAGGAGGCCGGACCGGGGGTGGTCGGCTTCAGCGGAAGCATGGCCGACGCGTACCGGGCCAACCTCTGGCTGAGGGCCGCGCGGCGGGTGCTGCTGCCTCTGGGCTCCTTCGAGGTGAAGAGCGGCGAGGATCTGTACTCGGGTGCGCTCGCCCTGCCGTGGCACCGCGCCCTCTCGGCGGGGCGGACCTTCGCCGTGGAGGCCAGCGTGCGGGATTCGGCCATCACCCATTCGGGCTACGCGGCCCTCAAGGTCAAGGACGCCGTGGCCGACGCCCTCCGGGAGAGGCTCGGCAGCCGGCCAGACGTGGACCGGCGGAACCCCGACGTGCAGGTCGTGGTCCATCTGGCGGGAGGAACCTGCACCGTCAGCCTCGACTCCTCGGGCGGGCCGCTCCACAAACGCGGCTACCGGGAGCGCTCGGTGGCGGCTCCCCTGAACGAGACCCTCGCGGCCGGCATGCTGCTGCTCATGGGCTACGACGGGAGCGCTCCCTTCGCCGATCCCTTCTGCGGCTCCGGGACGATCTGCGTGGAGGCCGCCCTCATCGCCACCCGGACCGCCCCCGGGCTCCTGAGAAAGCGGCCCTTCGGTTTCCAGCGCTGGGCCGGCTTCGAGGAGCGGATCTGGAAGCGGCAGTTGGAGGAGGCTCGCTCCTCCGTGCGCCCCGCGCCCTCGCCCATCGTGGGCGGTGATGCCGACGCCTCGGCCATTCGGGCGGCACAGGCCAACGCCGAGGCCGCGGGCGTGGGCCGCTGCGTCCATTTTCGGCGGGCCGACGTCTCGGGGTTCCGTCCGCCGGCGGGGCCGGGCCTCCTGATCACCAATCCTCCCTACGGCGACCACGCGGGGGCCGGCGAGGACCTTGCGCCTCTCTACCAGGGCCTCGGAGACGTGCTGAAGCAGCGCTTCGCCGGCTGGAGGGCCGCTGTCCTGACGGGAAACACGGCGCTCGCCAAGCGCGTCGGCCTCCACCCCTCGCGCAAGATTCCGCTCTTCAACGGCCCCATGGAGTGCCGCCTGCTGGTCTTCGAACTCTACGAGGGAAGCCGTAAGGATGGACACCGGGAGACAGAAAGACAGGGAGACAGGGAAACAGAAAAAATCTAGGGCGCCTTCCCAGCGCCGGCACCCTTGGTGCCTTCATGCCTTGGTGGTGAATCCCCTCCCTCGCCTTGGAGTTCCGGCGAATCGTGTATACTACGTCGCTGGGGATGCCCGCCGGACCGTTGGAACCGGCGGGCCACGAAGCTCATGACCTCCTTCCGCATCGCGAAGCTGGCGGCACTGGTGGACGGCTGGCGCTACACGACGCCCGTCAAGACGCTGGTGCGGGAACTCACGGAGAAGCTCTCGAAGGGCAGCGCGGCCTTCGAAGGGGCGCCGCTTCCGGAGGAGACGGTGACCGACCGGCTCCCGCCCGGCATCGAGAGCGCCTGGGTCTTCGTCCTCAGGCCCCAGACCCTGACGCCGGCCCACCAGCACCCCAACTCGGTGCAATACACCTCGGTCATCGCGGGCGGCGGGACGGGCCACGTGGGCGACAAGAGCTTCTATCTGCAGCCCTTCGATCCCGCTTTTCCGGAGCTCTCAGTCCTTGTGATTTCCGAAGGGACGCCGCACGCCTTCGAGGTGGGGAACGAGCACCTGGTGGTCCTCTCCTTCCACACGGTCCGGGCCGAGGAGCTGGTGGAGGTGGAGGTGGAGACGCAGAGGCCGCACCGCTACGTCGAGAAGAGGGAGCGCCCGAAAAAGAGGAAGCCCAAGCGGCATTGATCGCGGCCGATGCGGAGCCGAGGGCGCCCGCCGGGGGGAATCCAGATGGCAATCACGGACTACAACGCGGTGGTGGCGCAGCGGGTGGACGTGGCCTCCGGCCTCATGATCCTGAGGGTCGTTCCGTCGGGGTGGGCGCTGCCCCCCTTCAAGGCCGGCCAGTACACCGTCCTGGGCCTCATGGGAACGGCGCGGCGGGCTCCCTTCACCGATCCCGAGGAGCCCCCGGCCGACCCCGCCAAGCTCATCCGCAGGGCGTATTCCATCGCCTCCTCCTCGGTGGAGGACGAGTACGTGGAGTTCTACGTCACCCTGGTGCGCTCCGGGGCCCTGACGCCCCGCCTCTTCTCGCTGGGACCGGGCGATGCCCTGTGGCTCTCGCCGAAGGTCGTGGGGATGTTCACCCTGGACCAGGTGCCGGAGGGCCACAACATCCTGCTCATCGCCACCGGAACGGGCATAGCGCCCTACATGAGCATGCTTAGGACCCACCTCTCGGAGATCCACCAGGCGAGGGTGGCCGTGGTGCACGGCGCCCGGCACTCCTGGGACCTCGGCTACCACGCCGAGCTTCAGACCATGCGCCGCCTCTGCCCGCGTTTCGCCTACGTGCCCATCGTGAGCGATCCCGAGGAGGAGTCGGTGCCCTGGAAGGGGCGCACGGGCTTCATCCACGAAAACCTGAACGGAGGGGACGCGCGGGAGTCGCTCGGATTCCGGCCCGATCCATCCGACACCCACGTCTTCCTGTGCGGCAACCCCCTCATGATCGAAGGCATGCTGAAGCTTTTGTCGGAGCAGGGCTTCGCCGAGCATGCGAAGGGCCGGCCCGGCCAGGTGCACCTGGAGAAGTACTGGTAGGGGAAGAAGGCGGAAATCGGGATTCGGAACCCGGAAACAAGAGAGACAGCCTGCGGAGACGGGGCGGCCCAGCGATACGCGCCCAATCACCTCTCGCCTACCTCACTTCCTCACTTCCTCACTTCCCAAACCCGCCAGCGATGCGGCACACTCGGCAAAGTAGTCCTGCAGCGCGTCGGGCCTGGAGATCCTGAGGGCGAGCGAGGCCACGAGCCCGGCCACTTCCATCCGCGAGATCTTCAGCTTCTCGGGGGCCGCCAGGCGTAGAGGGTCCCGTGCCACCATCGCGAGAGTCCGCACCGCGAAGAAGAGGCTCTGCGCCAGGAAGAGCCGGATCTCCCTCTCCTCCAGGGGTATCAGGGTCAGGTACCGCCAGGCCCGCTCCAGGTGTCCCCGCGTGCTCAGGAGAACGGGCAGGGCGGCCCGGTAGATGGCGGGGCCCCTGGAGGTTTTGGCGAGGTCTGAGGGAGTCAGCCCCTCCGACTTGAGAAGGGAGGTCGGCAGGAAGCACCACCCGCGGTGGTAGTCATCCGCCAGGTCCTTCAAGATGTTGACTTTTTGGAGACCCAGGCCGAAGGATTCGGCGTCCTGTTCGAGCCGGAAGAAGAGCGCCTTGTCCACTCCCGGCGCGTGGATGTAGAAGAGGTCCGTCAGGAGGTAGCCGACCGTTCCGGCGATGTAGTAGCAATAGCGGTCCAGCGCGGCGGGGGAGGGGAGCGTCTTGACCGCGCCGGGTTCCTCGCCCATGCGCTCGCTCCAGGCCACCATCCCCTTGCCCATCTCCGTGACCCAGCGCGTCATGCTCAGCCGGTCCATCTCTTCGCAAGCGGCGTAGCAGAGGAGCACGTCGCCGCTGTGCTTGAGCAGCGCAAGGTCGGCCGGTGCGGAGAGGGTTTCGAGCCGGGCGATGAGCCGGGCGCTCCAGGCTGGCGGCGGCGTCCCTCCGCTCTCCAGGCACGAGAGGAGCGGTTCCATCAGCGCCCACCGCTCGGCGGCGCTCAGCCCCGGGGCGTCCTCCACCGTGTCCAGGATGCGGCAGAGGAGATAGGCCACGCAGACCGAGCCGCGAAGCGGGTTCTTCAGCCCGGCGATGCCCAGCGCGAAGGTGCGCGACACCTTGGGCAGGAGCTCGTAGGCGGTTCGCCAGGGCGGCGGCTGACTGGAGGGGGGTGCGACCGGCAAGGGCAGCTCTCCTAGCCGGCCCAGTCTGCCCCAAAGGGGCTAGGCGATGCAACCGCGGAAGGATGGGATGATAGATTTGGACGAGGGGCAGGGTCCGCTTGGCCCATCATTCGCAAATCGTAGACCTTCCCATCCTCTGTGCCTCGGTGCCTCTGTGGTGTGCTTGTTTCAATTCGCCATCGGACGAGGCCCTGGCAGGAAAACGGCGGCCCCGAGTTGAACCGGGGCCGCCGGATGAAACCAGGGCTTGCGGGAACCGCCCGCTTTGAATCGACTCTACTTTCCCGCCGCCACGTCCTTGATGCGGGTGCCGGTCTCGGGACTCACGGTCCCCTTGCTCACGATGAAGTCCTTGAGGACGTCGTATTCGAGGTCTGGCAGCATCTGGACGTTGGTGACCTGGATGCCGAAGAGGGGCAGGAGGGCCACCACCCCTTCGTTGGCGGTCACGGTGTAGGTCTTGTTGTTCTTGACGGGCTTGCCGTTGACCTTCACCGACTGGGGTTTGAGCCGGTGGAGGGCTGTCTTCTTGGAGTTGTAGGAGTAGGTCAGGCCGGAGACCTGGAGGAAGGCGTCCTCGCTGTAGGGCAGGTTGGCCAGCCCCGCCTCGAGCCCCAGGCGGAGGTTGACGCCGGTGATCTCGAAGGTGGCGATGTGGAAGCCCAGCCCCGTCTGCATGTCGTAGCCGAAGCTCACGGGCTTGAAGACGTCGTCACCCACGATGGGCCCCTGGTAGAGACCCTCGGAGATGAGGCCGTTGGGGGTCACCGCGATGTCCGTCCCCGTCTTCTGGCGCATGGCGTCCGTGAGCAGGTCGCCCATGGCCGTGTCGCGGCGCTTCTGGGCCGGGTCGTAGGTGGTCGTGACGTCGGTGGCGGCCGTGGCCAGGACCGTCTGGTAGACATCGCCGTACTTCTGGACGATGCCCGCCTTGAGCTGGTCCACGACGGCGGTGATCTCCGGCGCGGCTGGGACGGTGTCGTCCATCGGCATGAGCTGGTAATCGTCGATGGTGATGCCGCCGTCAGCGTAGGTGAAGTGCATCTTGCCCACGTACTGGTAGTACTTCCCGGCCTGGACGACGTAGGTCTGCCCGCCGGTCGGGTTGGTGAAGGCCTTCGGCTGCTGGAAGACGTAGTGGTCGTGGCCGCCCACGATGAGGTCGATGCCCGGGACGTTCTGGGCCACCGCCTGGTCGTAGGTGTAGCCGAGGTGAGAGAGCATGATGACGACCTGGGCGCCCTCGGCCCTGAGGGTCGCCGCCTGGGTGCCGGCGATGGTCATGAGAACGTTGGGGTCATCGCCGCCCAGGATCACGACGGGGGCGGGCTGGCTCGTGGGGACGTTGGGCACCGTCATGCCGAAGATCCCCACCTCCACGCCGCCCACGTTCTTGAGGATCGAGGGTTTGATCCAGGTCTCGAGGGCGGGATAGGCGGTCATGTCCAGGTTGGCCGAAAGCAGCGGCAGGGTGTTGGAGCCGTAGGCCGCGTTGAGCGAATTGGCCAGCACGTCAGGGCCGAAGTCGAACTCGTGGTTGCCCACGGCCATGGCATCGAAGCCGAGCTGTTGGAGGAGCTGCAGCTCGGGGACCCCGAAGTAGGCGTTGAAGAAGAAGTCCCCGTGGAAGACGTCGCCGGCGTGCAGGACGAGAACGTTCGCATCGGTCGCCCTCGTCTCTCCGATCACCGTGGCGACCTTGGCGATGCCCCCAAGGGTGCCTTCCAGGCTGTCGTCCTTGGGCCCCCACTGGTCCAGGTGCGAGTGCGAGTCGTTCACGTGGAGCAGCGTGATGGTCTGCGCCCCGAGGGCGAGGCCGACGAGGAAAAACAGGGCGGTCAGCGCGACCAAAAGGCCGTGCCCGCGGGTCCGCTCGCCCCGCCTCACGAGATGGAGAATCCCCTTGTGGTCCATGTCCCAATCCTCCCAGGATCAAGGCCTTTAAGTCCGGCGCCACGGCGGCGCGGACCCCGGCCGACGTTCGTCCCTCTCCGCCCGCGCTCAGCTTCCTGAACGCCGGCGGCCGCGGGTGTCCCCGCGAATCCCCGTCATTTCCTGAATGAGCCTTAATTCCCCTTTTGCCCCTGTAACAAGGCAAGAATAGGGCCGCTTCCGCCGCCTGTCAACGGCGAGTCCGTGGCGGTGCACGGGGGCCACCCCCGCGAGGGTATGACGGCGGCGGCGGACGGGCCGCTTCGTCAGTCCTCGCCGCCCGCGGACGGGGCAGAGGGGGGATCCCCAGCGGGGAGCCTGACCGTGAAGGTGGCGCCGGGGGGCGGGGCGTTGTTGGCGCCCTGGACGGTGCCGCCGTGGGCGCCCACGATCCTGCGCACGATGGCGAGCCCCAGGCCCGTGCCGCCGGCGCGGCGGGTCTGGAAGGGCTCGAAGAGGCCGGCGAAGAGGTCGGCGGGGATGCCGGGGCCGCGGTCGATGACGCGGATCACGATCTCCGGTCCCTCGATCGTGAGGCGCACCGTGATCTTCTCTCCCGCCGGAGAAAAGCTGAGGGCGTTCTGGAGCAGGTTCACGAGCACCTGCGTGAGCTTGTCGCGGTGGCCCGTGAAGGGGACGGGTTCGGGCGGCAGGTCCAGGATGCAGCTCTCCGCGAGGTCGGGGGCGCCGTTCTCCGCAAGGATCGCGGCCTCCCTCACGAGGGCCCGTAGGCCGAACCGGGTGTACTCCTCGCGCCTCACCGGACGCCCCAGCGTCAGCAGGTCCACCATGAGGCTGTTG
>JAJYCJ010000094.1 GCA_021778515.1 Acidobacteriota bacterium | reverse complement strand
TCTTCAGGCCCAAGCGCATGAGCCCGGAGAAGCTTCAGGAGATGTACTTCTACGCCTGGGACACCTTCTACCAGGGCAGCGGCCACGCGCTCAAGATGGCCGACCTCTTCAAAACCGTGGTCCGCCGGGAGATCGAGGACGGCACCTACCGGCGCTACAGCCCCGACGGCCGCCGCGCCTTCCCCAAGGAGAAGGCTCCGGACTGAATCGGGTCGGCGACGGGGCCTTGAGGTCGGCGGCCCCTTCGCCTAAAATCGGTGAGTTTAGGAAGGGGTCGGAGCCGCCAGGGGCCGGGTGGCACGCGGGTCCGAACCCACGACGGAACCGAGAGCGGGGGACGGGGTGGAGGTGAGATCGTGGGAACAGTGAAGCCGCAGCCGTTCTTCGGCGAGGAGGCCACCAGGAGTCCGCTGGGCCTGCCCCGCCCGGTCGAGTCGCTCTGTCCCGAATGCCTGTCCGTCCTGGCCGCCGAACTGTTCGAGCGCGACGGACGGGTGCTCATGCGCAAGTCCTGCCCCGCCCACGGTCCCTTCGAGGAGGTCGTGGCGGGGAACGCCGAGGTCTTCCTGAGGATGGAGCGCTACGGCGTGGAGGCATCCGCCGAGCTGACCCGGACGCCCGTCCGGGAGGTGGGCGAGTGCCCCACGGGCTGCGGTCTCTGCGCGGGCCACCTCTCCACCGCCAGCATGACCATCCTCGACCTGACCAACCGGTGCAACCTGAAGTGCCCCGTCTGCTTCGCCAACGCGAACGTTCAGCCCTACGTCTACGAGCCCGACCTGGAGCAGATCCGCGGCATGATGGAGCGCGCCCTGGCCGTGCGCCCCAAGCGCATGCAGGTGATCCAGTTCTCCGGCGGCGAGCCGACCCTCTCGCCCCACTTCCTGGAGGCCTGCCGCATGGCGAAAGGGAGCGGCGTCAAGATGATCCAGGCCGCCACCAACGGCATCCGCTTCGCCAGGGAGGAGGGCTTCGCCGAGCAGGCCGCCGCGGCGGGCCTGAACGCGGTCTACCTCCAGTTCGACGGCGTGACCGACGAGGTCTATGAGGCCACCCGGGGCGTGAAGGGCCTCTGGCCGCTGAAGCTCCGGGCCATGGACGCCTTCCGCCGCGCGGGCATCCGCGTGACGCTGGTGCCGACCGTGGTGAAGGGCGTGAACGACCACCAGGTGGGGGACATCCTCCGTTTCGCCATGCGCAACCTGGACGTGGTGGTGGGGGTGGCGCCCCAGCCCGTGGCCTTCACGGGGCGGGTAGACGAGGCCGAGCGGGCGGCGCGGCGCTACACCTCCAGCGATCTGGCCGTGGACATCGAGAGGCAGACCGGACTCCTGGTGGCCAACCGGGACTGGTACCCCTTCTCCATCACGGCCCCCTTCGCCCGGATCGTGGACAACGTGATCGGCGAGGACGAGAACGGCTTCCTCCCCATGCTCTGCAACTCCCACCCCGACTGCGGCGTCTCGTCGTTCCTCCTCGTGAACCAGGAGACGGGGCAGTCCGTGCCGGTGAACGAGCTCTTCGAGATGGACCGTGCGCTCCGGCTCATTCAGGAGCTCGGGCGCAAGACCGGCCAGCGCCCGTCCCGCCTCTTCGCCACGGCCCAGTTCTTCTCCATCCTGCTCAAGACCTTCCGCCCCGAACGGGCGCCCGAGGGGCTGCATTTCGTGCAGTTGGCCAAGACCATCGACGCCATCTCGGGCAAGCGCATCATGGGGATCGCCAAGCGGCGCCGCTACCAGTGGAGGCTCCTCCTCGTGGCCTCCATGCACTTCATGGACGCCTACAACTTCCAGATGGACCGGGTGAAACGCTGCACCATCCACTACTCGGCCCCGGACGGCCGCCTCTATCCCTTCTGCACCTACAACTCCGGCCGGGTGTTCAGGACCGGGGTGGAGCAGGCCCACAGCGTGCCCAAGGAGGAGTGGCTGAAGAGCCGGGGCGGCCGGTACGTCACGGAAGGGTTCGTGGGGGAGTAGCGTGGGGGACAGGGGACAGGGGACAGGAAAGGCCGGCCGCACGGCCTACCGGCTCCCTTCGGCATCCCCTCATCTCCTCATCTCCGCATCTCGCCCCGATGTTGTCGCCGCCGGCCCTCAGCCGGAATGAAGGGCCCCCAAATCGTGTTGACACCCTCCTGGCGGTATGCTAGGCTCCTCGACTGAGTTTCAGACTCGCGGGGGGTCTTCGGGACAAGTGAAATCAGGGGGTGCGGATGCTTCCCACGTACCTGCCCATTCTGATCATGATGGTCGTGGCCGCCGCCATGGCGGCCGGGCTCATGCTCGGTTCCTGGCTGCTGGGCAAGGTCCGGGGCTCCCGGACGGACCTCATGCCCTATGAGTGCGGTCTGGACCCCATGGACGAGCCCTTCAAGCGGATGTCCGTGCGTTACTACGTCGTGGCGCTGCTCTTCCTGCTCTTCGACGTGGAGACGCTGTTCATGTTCCCGGTGGCCGCGGTCTTCCGCGACAAGATCCGCATGGGCTGGGGCCTCTTCGTCTACGGGGAGCTCCTGCTCTTCCTGGCGATCCTGTTCATCGGGTACGTGTACGTCTGGAAGAAAGGGGCGCTCCGATGGGAGTAAAGACCCTCGATCAACCGGACCAGGAACTGGACCGGCAGACCCGTGAAGACCTCCAGATGGTCAAGGGCGGGGTCATCTTCGGGTCCCTTTCCAAGCTCGTCGACATGGCCCGGAAGAACAGCCTCTGGCCCATGCCTTTCGGCCTGAGCTGCTGCGCCATCGAGATGATGGCCATGGTGGCCAGCCGGTACGACCTGGCCCGTTTCGGCGCCGAGGCCATGCGCTTCACCCCCCGCCAGTGCGATCTCATGATCGTGGCGGGCACCCTCACCAAGAAGATGGCCTACGCGGCCAAGCGCATCTACGACCAGATGCCGGAGCCCAAGTGGGTCATCGCCATGGGCGTCTGCACCACCACGGGCGGCATGTTCAACGCCTACTCGGTGGTGCAGGGCATCGACCACATCATCCCCGTGGACGTCTACGTGCCCGGCTGTCCGCCCAGGCCCGAGGCGGTGATCTACGCGGTGATGAAGATCCAGGACCAGGTGATGAAAGAGAAGTGGGCCCCCCTGGGCAAGCGCTCGCACCACGGGCACTACCGCGGACGGGACCCCAAGTACGGAGCCCTTCCGCTGCTGGACACGGGCGTTAAGGCGGAGGTCAAAGGGTACCAGGAGGAGCCCGGCTCTCCCACGTGGAGGAAGGGCTACTATACCGGTTGAGGGGCCGGATCGGCGGCGGTCCGACACGGGCTAGGCAAATCCGGGGGAGCAAGGTAGCCGTGCCCGAAATCGGGCTGAGCACCGAGGCGCAGAGGCAGCGATGGCGGACGTGATCCAGACGGTCCAATCGAAGTTTCCCGGAGCGATCCTCGAGATCGTGGAGTACCAGGGCGAGCGCACCCTCGTGGTGCAGCCCGGACGCGTCAGGGCCGTCCTCGGCCACCTCAAGCAGTCCGAGGGATTCAACTTCCTCGCCGACATCAGCAGCGCGCACTGGCCCGAGGAGGGGCGCATCGACGTGGTCTACATCGTGCGAAGCCTCAAGAGCCGGGAGCAGCTGCGCATCAGGACGCCCCTGCCCATCGAGGACCCCGTCGTCGAGACCGTCTCCGACCTCTGGGGCACCGCCGACTGGCTGGAGCGCGAGGTCTACGACCTCATGGGGGTGCAGTTCACGGGCCACCCCGACCTTCGCAGGATCATGCTGCCGGAGGATTTCGAGGGGCATCCCCTCCGCAAGGAATATCCCATGGAGGGCGACGACGAGTGGCGGAACTACGTCCCCCCCGAAACTAGGGAAAATAGGGAATAGACGACAGAGGCACGCAGACGCAGAGGAAGAATCAGGAGGGTGTGGCGGGTGAACCCCTTTGAAGTGAACGATCTTTTTCTCAGGCTCGATAGTGTTTTCTTCGTGCCTTGGTGCCATGGCGGTGAATGTTTCTTCGGGGCCGTGCGATGACCGAGATGAACCGGGAGCGGCTCGACCTCAACACGGACGTCATCACCGTCAACATGGGTCCGCAGCACCCCTCCACCCACGGCGTGCTCCGCGTGGTGCTAAAGCTGGACGGAGAGGTGGTGCTGTCGGCCGTGCCCGACGTGGGCTACCTGCACCGCGGGATCGAAAAGATCGCCGAGAACAAGACCCTCCACCAGGTGATCCCCTACACCGACCGAATGGACTACCTCTCGCCCATGTCCAACAACATCGGCCTGGCCATGGCGGTGGAGAAGCTCATCGGCTTCCAGATCACGGAGCGCTGCCGGGTGATGCGCGTGATCTGCATGGAGCTGGCGCGCCTGGCGAGCCACCTCCTCTGGCTGGCCACGGACGCGCTGGACGTCGGCGCGGGCACGGTCTACTTCTACGCCTTCACGGAGCGCGAGAAGATCTACGACATATTCGAAAAGATGAGCGGGGCGCGCTTCACCGTCTCCTACGGTCGCATCGGCGGCCTGGCCAGGGATTGGCCCGAGGGGCTGGAGCGCGAGATCGAAACCTACGTGGCCCAGGCCCACAAGACCATCGACGAGTGCGACAAGCTCTTGACCCGGAACAAGATCTGGATCGACCGCAACCAGGACGTGGGGGTGATCTCGGCGGAGAAGGCCATCGACATGGGCCTCTCGGGGCCGCCGCTTCGGGCCTGCGGCGTGGAGTGGGACCTCAGGAAGGCCTACCCCTACCTGGGATACGAGCGGTACGACTTCGAGATCCCGGTGGGCGAGCACGGGGACTGCTACGACCGGTACCTCATCCGGATGGAGGAGATGCGCCAGAGCATCCGGATCGTCCAGCAGGCCCTCAAGGAGATGGACCGCTCCATCCCGCTCTTCCCGGAGGATCCTGAATCGCGCAAGGTGTTCCTGCCGCCCAAGGATCGGGTCCTCACGAAGATGGAAGAGCTGATCCACCAGTTCATCGTGGCGACCGAGGGCCCCAAGACCCCCAAGGGCAAAGAGATCTACTTCGCCATCGAGGCCCCCAAGGGGGAGCTGGGCTTCTACCTGGTGGGATCGGGGACGAACGTGGCCCACCGGTGCCACTTCCGGGCCCCCTCCTACATCAACCTCCAGGCCCTGCCCATCCTGATCAAGGGGGCCATGGTGGCCGACTGCGTGGCCACCATCGCCTCGCTGGATCCCGTCATGGGAGAGTGCGACCGGTGAGGCCGGAGAGGGGAACGGCGTCGGATTTCTTCTGAGGTGACAGGGTGAGCGAGCAGGACGTGGCGGAGCTGATCAAGAACCCCGAGTTTCTGGCCAAGGTGGACCGCCTCGTGAAGTCCTACCCGAGGCCCCAGACGGCCCTCATCCCGATCCTCCACCTGTGCCAGGCCGAGCTGAGGCACGTGCCCGTCGAGTTCCAGGCCTTCATCGCGGAGAGGCTCGGCCTGACCCCGGCCCACGTGAGGGGCGTGGTCACCTTCTACGAGATGTTCTCCGAGGAGCCCCACGGCCGGTACCTCTTGCAGGTGTGCAAGACGCTGCCCTGCATGCTGAGGGGATCGGAGGCGCTGCTGGAGCACCTCCAGAACAAGCTCGGCATCAGGCCGGGCGGAACCACGCAGGACGGACGCTTCTCCCTCATCACGGTGGAGTGCCTGGCCTGCTGCGACGGGGGCCCCTCGCTCATGGTCAACGAGGCGCTGCACAAGAGCGTCACCCTGGCCGACGCGGACCGCATCCTCTCGGAGCTGGAGTGACACAGGGATGATGAACCACAGAGGCACAGAGGCGCAGAGAAAGAATTTGGTGGTTATGCAGGAGCCCCGGGATCCCCTTACCCAGCAGGTGATCGGAGCTGCCATTGAAGTTCACCGAGTCCTCGGGCCAGGCCTGCTGGAGTCGGCCTATGAAGAGTGCCTCTGCTTCGAATTGAGCCTTAGGGGCATTTCATTCCATAGACAGGTTCCGCTGCCCGTCGTTTACAAGGGTGTGACCTTAGAATGCGGGTATCGCATGGATCTGGTGGTTCCAGAGCGCCTGGTCATCGAGATCAAGACAGTTGATAAGATTCTTTCAGTACACGAAGCGCAGTTGCTGACCTACCTAAGGCTCAGCGGCATCAAGACGGGCCTCTTGATCAACTTCCACACCGCTGTGATCAAGGACGGGATTAGGAGGATGGTTCTGTGAGCCATTGTGATTCGGTCGTCACCCCGGGCCATTTGCATCCTCTGTGCCTCCGTGCCTCTGTGGTTATTATCAGGATGTTGCCATGACTGAGGTCCTGAAGCTGCTGACGAGGAACGTGGGGAAGCCCAATTCGACTCACGTCGACGCCTACATGGGCTCCGGGGGCTACGAGCCCCTCATGACCGTGCTCCACAAGTGGACTCCCGAACAGACCCTGAACGAGGTCAAGGGGGCCAACCTCAAGGGCCGGGGCGGCGCGGGCTTTCCGGCGGGCCTGAAGTGGTCCTTCCTGCCCAGGGGCAAGGAGGTCCTCAAGTACCTGGTGTGCAACGCCGACGAGAGCGAGCCGGGAACCTTCAAGGACCGCCTGCTCATCGAGAACGACCCCCACTCCATACTGGAGGGGATCATCATCGCCGGGTGGGCCACGCAGGCCGCCGGCTGTTTCTTCTACATCCGGGGCGAGATGCCCGCCGGCGCGCGCATCTTCCAGAAGGCGGTGGACCAGGCCTACGCCAAGGGCTTCCTCGGCAAGAACATCCTGGGTTCGGGCTTCAACTTCGACGTCTGGGTTTCGAGGGGGGCGGGCGCCTACATCTGCGGCGAGGAGACGGCCCTCATGGATTCGCTCGAGGGCAAGCGGGGCCAGCCCAGGCTCAAGCCGCCCTTTCCGGCGGGCTACGGTGTCTACGGCGTGCCGACCAACATCAACAACGTGGAGTCCTACGCCAACGTCCCGCTCATCATCAAAAACGGCGCCAGCTGGTACACGGCGATCGGCAGCTCCAGCGCCCCGGGCACCAGGCTCTTCGGCATCTCCGGCCACGTGAAGCGGCCCGGCGTCTTCGAGCTCCCCTCGGGCGTGACCCTAAGGGAGCTCATCTACGAGCACGCGGGGGGAATTCTGGGCGACCGGCCCCTCAAGGCCGTCATCCCGGGCGGCTCTTCCGTGCCGGTCCTGCGCGCCGACCAGATCGACGTGACCATGGACCCCGACGGCCTGAAGGCCGTGGGGACCATGTTGGGCTCGGCCGGCGTCATCGTCATGAACGACAGCGTCTGCATGGTCAAGGCGCTGCTGAATCTGATGGAGTTCTACGCGCACGAGTCCTGCGGGCAGTGCACTCCCTGCCGGGAGGGGACCCACTGGCTCGAACTGATCGTGAGGCGCCTGGAGGAGGGCGGCGGGAGGCCGTCGGACTGCGACCTCATCCTGGACGTGGCCGGCAACATCATGGGCCGCACCATCTGCCCCCTCGGGGACGCCGCCGCCATGCCGGCCATCTCCTTCGTGCAGCAGTTCCGGCAGGAGTTCGAGGCGCACGCCCGGGAGGGCCGCTGCCCCATGCGCGACGTCCGCATGACCGCGGCGATATGACGAGAAGATTCACCACAGAGGCACAGAGACACAGAGGAAGAAGAATGGTGCTGTGGCAAACGAAGTCCTTTGAAGCGAGAGAGGAGAGAAGGCGGATTCGCACTCGCCTTTCGTCATTCTGCTTGCGATTCGTTTCTCGGCGCCTCTGTGTCTCTGTGGTTAAGGACTTGAGGTTTGCATGCCGCTGATCCGGATTGACGACCAGGAAATCGAGGCGCCCCAGGGCGAGACCATCCTCCGGGTGGCGCTCAAGCACGGGATCACCATCCCCTACTACTGCTACCACCCCGCCCTCTCCATCGTGGGCCAGTGCCGCATGTGCCTCGTCGAGGTGAAGGGCGCGCCCAAGCCGCTCACGGCCTGCTCGACCACCATCGGCGCCCTTCCGCCCGACAAGAAGATCGAGGGCAAGTACGACATGGTGGTCTCCACGAAGAGCGAGACGGCCAGGAAGGCCCAGCGCGGCGTGCTCGAATTTCTCCTCCTGAACCACCCCCTGGACTGCCCCATCTGCGACCAGGCGGGCGAATGCCAACTGCAGGAGTACTCGTACACCTTCGGCGATCCGGCCAGCCGGCTCGAGTTCGAAAAGGTGCACGCCCCCAAGCGCGTGGACATCGGGCCGCACGTGGTCTTCGACGTGGAGCGGTGCATCAAGTGCACCCGCTGCATCCGCTTCTGCCAGGAGATCAGCAAGACCGGCGAGCTGACCCTCTCGGAGCGCGGCGTCCACACCCGCGTGGACACCTTCCCCGGCCGCAAGCTCGACAACCCTTACTCCGTGTGCACCGTGGACATCTGCCCCGTGGGTGCGCTGACGAGCCGGGAGTTCCGCTTCAAGGAGCGGGTCTGGTTCCTGAAGTCGGTGAACTCCGTCTGTCAGGAGTGCGCGAGGGGCTGTTCCGTTCGTGTGGACGCCTACAAGGGCGAGGTCCTGCGCCTGGTGCCCAGGGACAACCCGCAGGTGAACGGGCCGTGGATGTGCGATTACGGGCGCCTCATCACGGAGCGCATGAAGGGCCTC
Source organism: Acidobacteriota bacterium (assembly GCA_021778515.1). GTDB lineage: Bacteria > Acidobacteriota > UBA4820 > UBA4820 > DSQY01 > DTPS01. Next base: position 3,623 of record JAJYCJ010000094.1, on the reverse strand, counting down.
GATCTGGCGGGGAGGCCCCTGCTCCGCTCGGGGTCTGCATGGCAGGGCTACGAGTGGAAGGACTTCGGGGCCGCGCTGGTGGAGAGGGTGGGGGGCTCGCCGGCCAGCAAGTCCGAGTCCTGGGCCGTGGTCCTCTCGGGCCGCCTCTCGCTGGAGGAGATGGCCGGTGCGCAGGCCGTCTCCCAGGCCTTCTTCAAGCGGTCGGCCGGTCCGGTGCCCGACGTGGCCTGGGGAGAGGACGACGAACTGCTCATCCGCAAGGAGCGGCGGCCCAACCTCATGGGGGCCCGGCTGATGGGCATCCCCGTGGGGGAGCAGAACGCCCCCCTCTCGGGCCTGTTCGCCGGGAAAAAGGCGGCCCTGATCCTCCGCGAGGACGTGGTGGGAGACGCCCAGGGGGCGGAGAAGGCCGCCATCCAGAAGGCGCTGGGCGCCATGGACCTGGTGATCGTGGCCGACTCGTCCTTCACCGAGACCGCGCGGCTGGCCCACGTCTTCATCCCGCTCGCGGGCTGGCACGAGATGGAGGGGGTCTACGTGAACTTCCTGGGGGTCGCCCAGAAGACCGCCCGCGCTGTGGTTCCCCCGAGGGACCGCCGGCCCTTCCACGAAGTGGCGAGCCTGTGGCTCACGGCGGCCGGGCACGACGCCCCCGAGCCCACCTTCCTGGGCTGGCACGCGAGGGTCAAGGAGTCCGTGCCGGGGCTGGCGGAAACCTCCATCAAGGAGCTCCTCCCGCACGGGTTGCAGGTCCTCGACGCCCCGGCCAAGAAAAAGGTCAAGAAGGGCGAGGGAGCGTGACGAGCATGAAGCGGAACTGCGAGCCGATCCTAGGGGAGGGGAGCAAGTGAACGCCTACTGGCCCATCGTGGTGCCCGCCCTCATCAAGATCGTCGTGATCCTGGGGATCGTCCTGACGGGAGTGGCGTACACCACGCTCGCCGAGAGAAAGGTCTCCGCCTGGATGCAGGACCGGCGCGGACCCAACCGGGTGGGCCCCTTCGGGCTCCTCCAGCCGGTGGCCGACGGGATGAAGTTCTTCTTCAAGGAGGACATCACGCCGAGGGAAGCCTACCGGCCCCTCTACCTCCTGGCGCCGTTCCTGACGCTCTTCCCGGCCCTCATCACCTTCGCCGTGATCCCCTTCGGGACCCAGATCAGCGTGGGCGGACAGACCTATCCCCTCATCATCGCGCCCGGCATGGACGTGGGGGTCATCTTCCTGCTCGCGGTATCCTCCATCGGGGTCTACGGCATCCTGCTGGCGGGCTGGTCCAGCGGGAACAAGTACTCGCTCATGGGCGGGCTCCGGAGCGCGAGCCAGGTCATCTCCTACGAGCTGGGCATCGCCCTGGCGGTGATGAGCGTGGTGCTCTGGACGGGCAGCTTCGATTTCCGGCGCATCGTGGACGACCAGGCCGGCTGGGGCCACTTCTGGTTCGTCGGCCCGCAGTTCCTGGCCTTCATCGTCTTCACGGTGGCCGTCTTCGCCGAGACCAACCGGCTGCCCTTCGACCTTCCGGAGGGCGAGAGCGAGCTCGTGGCCGGCTACCACACCGAGTATTCGGGCCTCCGCTTCGCCATGTTCTTCATGGGCGAGTACGCGAACATGATCACGGCTTCGGCCTTCGTGGTGCTCCTCTTCCTGGGCGGGTGGAATCTCCCCTTCGTCAACTACGCGTGGTTCGGGCCGCTGTGGGGAGGTCTGCTCTCGGCGGTGGTCTTCTTCGCCAAGGTGGCGGTGCTGCTCTTCGTCTTCATCTGGGTGCGCTGGACGCTGCCGCGCTTCCGCTACGACCAGCTCATGTCGCTGGGGTGGAAGCGGCTCTTCCCGCTCGCCCTTCTGAACCTCGTGCTCATCTCGACCCTGCTGGTGCTGAGAGGCCGCCCATGAAAGTGACAAGGCCCGAACTGAGCTGGTGGGAGCGCACCTACTTCCCCGCCATCCTGAAAGGGATGAAGCTCACCTTCAGCCACATCTTCCGCAAGCGGGTGACCCTCCAGTACCCCGAAGAGCGCTGGACGCTGCCGCCCGGCTACAGGGGCCAGCCCGTGCTCCTCACGGGCCTGGACGGGCACGAGAAGTGCACCTCCTGCAAGCTCTGCCAGTTCATCTGTCCCCCCGAGGCGATCCGCATCGTGGGGGGCGAGACGGAGCTGGCCAAGGAGAAATTCCCCAAGGAGTTCGACATCGACATGGGGCTCTGCATCTTCTGCGGTTACTGCCAGGAGGTCTGCCCGGTGGAGGCCATCTGGCTCAAGGACGCCTACGAGCTGGCGGATTACGACCGCACCAACCTGATCTTCGACAAGGAGAAGCTGCTGGCCATCGGCCGCAAGCCTCCGTACCTGCCCGGCAGGGAGAAGCCTTTGGAGGAGGGGAGATGATGGCGGCCGTCGTATTCTTCGCGGTGGCCTTCCTGGCCTTTCTGGGGGCGCTCGCGCTGGTCTTCCACCGGCATCCCATGGTTGCTGGCCTGGGCATGGCGCTCTCCACGCTCTCCATCGGCGTCCTTTACGTTCTCCTCAGGGTTCCGTTCCTGGGTCTGTTCCAGGCCATCATCTACGCGGGCGCCGTCATGGTGATCGTGCTCTACATCGTCATGGCGCTGGGCCGGGAGGAGACCGGCCCGAGGGTCGGTTCCGTCCAGACGGGGTTGACCTACGTGGCGGCCGCCCTGCTGCTTCTGCAATTCTACTGGGCCATCGTCCGATCGGGGGCGGGGCCGTTCCCGGAGGGTTCCGCGCTTGCGCCCGTGACCTCGGGGGGGACGAGCTACCCCTTCGGCACCATCCAGGCCTTCGGCAGCCTGCTCGTGAGCCACTACTCCGTCCCCTTCGAGGTGGCCTCCCTTCTGCTGGTGGGCGCCATGGTCGGGGCGGTGATCCTCTCCCGCAGGAGCTGGTCATGACCATCACCCTCGGCCACTACCTCATCTTGGCGGTGTTTCTCTTCACGGTGGGCGTCATCGGCGCCCTGACGCGCAAGAGCGCCATCATCGTCTTTCTCTCCATCGAACTCATGCTGAACGCGGCCAACGTGGTCTTCATGGCCATGGGCCGCTACTTCGGCCAGTTGGACGGGGCCGTCTTCGTGCTCTTCATCCTCGCCGTGAGCGCCGCCGAAGCGGCGGTGGGGGTGGCCATCGTGGTGGCGTTCATCCGCAGGCGGGGCACGACCGACATCGACGCCGCGAATCTGATGAAATGGTAATGGAGTCTAACCACAGAGGCACAGAGGCACAGAGGAAGAAGGAATTTCATGGCTGGCAATAGGGACAAGAGAGAGGGAAGGATCAGAGCAAAAGGCTTCCTTGAGTTAGAAAGTCTTTTCTCTTTGCCTCACCGTCTCTGTGGTTTGCTTCGTCGGGGTTTGCCATGGCGGCGGTAGCGCTTCTCCGGCTGATCCCCGTGCTACCCGCGCCGGGGTCCTGTGTTGCTTTCCCTGTTTCCCTGTCTCCCTGCCTCCCTATCTCTGTCCGAAAGGGGACACGATCATGATCCCGGTGAGCCTTCTCTGGCTGATCCCCGTCCTGCCGGCGCTGGGGGCTTTCGTGAACGGGGTGTTCGGGTGGCGGTGGGAGAAGGATCGGCGCTCGGTGATTTCGGCGGTGGCGCTCTGC
>JAJYCJ010000093.1 GCA_021778515.1 Acidobacteriota bacterium | reverse complement strand
GTTGCCGGAGACCTTGATGGCGCCGCCCGCGTCGCCGCGCCCGCAGGAGATCAATGCCAACACCGCCGCGAGGGCGGCTCCGGAAGCCGTGAGAGTGATTCGTCGGTTCATCGCGAGTTCTCCTTGTACCGGCGCGGATGGGCCGCGGGACGGACGGGATGTCTCTTCGGCGCGCGCGCCGCGCCCTCCCCGTCAGGGGGGCGGACTTTGAGGCCGTTGAGCAGCAGGTCCACGACGATCTGCGAGGGAGAAGCGGGAATCTCCGGGATGTCGCCCAGGTTGAGGGCGAGGATCCGCTCGCGGATCTGGCGGCCCATGAGGTGCATCACGGTGCCCACGACCAGGAGGATGTGCACCGTGATGGGACCGGCCTTCCTGAGCGTTCCGGCCCGCCTGCCCTGAGACAGGATCCGGCCCTCCCTCCTGAAGAGTTCCAGCAGCTTGGTCATCACGCGGGGGGAGAGGTTCTGCCCGCCGGTGGAGAACTCCCTCACCAGGATCTGCGGGTACTGAGGGTTGCGCCCGACGAGCGCTTCGAAGGTTCCGGCCAGGGCGGCCAGCTGCTCCTCTGCGTCCGTATCCGGCGAGATTCGTCGGTCGAGTTCCTCGAAGAGCTGATCCATCCACCGCAGGAGCACGGCCTCGTACAGCGCCGACTTGTTGCCCACGTGGTAGTAGAGCATGGCCTTGTTGACGCCGGCGCGCCGGGCGATTTCGTCTACCCGAGCGCCGGCGAAGCCCGACTCGGCAAATTCCCCGGCGGCGGCATCGAGGATGCTCGCCCTGGCGTCTTTCTTGGAGGAGGTTTCGGCACCGGTCATGATCGCCTCTCCAGAAATAACTCGTTGGTTCAACTAAATGGTTCAACCAACTATTTGGACAATATAGTCCAACCCGCCATGGGTGTCAACGGAGGAAACGAACCCCAGTTCCGCGACGGGGGCTCAACGCGCTTGCCGGGGCGGGCCTCGCCGCGAGCGGCGAGGCCCCGGAGTCACGGCCGGCGTCCCAGAGCGGCCCGTCGCGCCGCCGTGTTGAACGGCACAGGCAGGGCGGCGCTCCTGCCTGCGGCCGCCTCTTTCGCGGGGAGCCTCTCCAGAGGCCGACGCGCCGTTCGTTTGCTGCCGGTCGTGCCCCAGAAGGCGCTACTGCGGACGATAGGGCACCGCGGAATCTGGGGCGGACCCCGGTTCCGCGAGGCGGCCGCGCCGCGAGCGGGCTTCCCGTGCTCCTTGAACGCGGAAGCCGAGGTCTCCCCGCCGCCGAGCCGCTCGCGCTATACTGCCGTTCCTCGCTCAAGAGGGGGTGTGCCGGGAGGCGCCGTGGGCAGAAGGGCATATCTGATGGGGCAAAAGGCCGCCGGACGAAGCCTGGCCGCGGTGTGGCCGGCGCGCTATCCGGCGGAGCTGCTCTGGGCCCACGGGATCTGCGCCGGCGAGGTGTGGGATCCGCCCGGGGATGTGGGGCTGACCTCCGCCCACCTCCAGAGTTTCGTCTGCCCCGTGGTCAAGCGGGGGCTGGGCCTCTATCTCTCCGGTACTCTCGCCCCCGTGGACCTCTTCGTATTTCCCCACACCTGCGACAGCCTCCAGAACCTCTCGTCGCTGGTGAAGGACCTGCTCCGCGAAGAAAGGCCCTGCCTCGCCTGGTATCCGCCGCGGGGCTCGGGACCTCAGGCGCTGGCCTACGCCGAGAGCCAGCTGGGGAGCCTCTCTCGGGCGCTCGAGAGGGTGACGGGGCCCATGCGGGATGGGGCGCTGGAGGAGGCCGTGGCGTGGGGAGAGCGCCGGGACGGCCTCCTGCGGGACCTCTACCGCTCGCGAGCGGAGGGAAAGCTTCGCGCCACCGCGACCGAGTTCTACGAGGCGGTCCGCTCCTGCGAGTATCTCTGGCCGGAGGAGGCGCTGGCCCGGCTGGAGGCCTTTCTGCGGGAGCGCCGCGCCGAGCAGCCCCTGAAGGAGGGGGTGCCCGTCCTCCTCTCCGGGGTGCTGCCCGCCCCGGCTTCGCTTCTTCAATGGCTGGACGGCGAAGGGATACGGATCGCCGAGGACGACCTGATCGCGTGCGGGCGCAGGGTCCTTCGCGAGCCCCTGGAATCTCCACCCGATCCGTGGGCGGCCCTGGCCCGGCGCCAGCTCGCCTGGCCCCCCTGCTCCACCGCCGGCTCGCCCCTCCGGGAGCGCATCGCCTTCCTGCGGCGCCTGGTGGAGCGCTCGGGCGCCAGGGGCGTGATCTTTCTGGCCATGAAATTCTGCGAGCCCGAGGGTTTCGAGCGGCCGGCCCTCGTCGAAGCCTTGCGCGCGGAGGGGGTGCCGCTCCTCCAGGTTGAGAGCGAGCTGGAGCCTGAACCGCCCGCCTCGCTCGTGACGAGGATCCAAGCCTTCCTGGAGTCGATTCCATGAAACCCTGGTCGAATCTGCGCTTCGCCTTCATGAGAGGGGCCGGGCTGGACTGGATGACGCGGCTCTCGTCGGGGCCCCGCCGTCCGCCGGCGTCCCGGGAGCCCTTCTTCGGGCCTCCGCTTCAGAGCCGGCACGAGCTGCGCCGCATCATGACCCGGCACTACGGGCTGGCCCGGTACGTCAAGGGGGTGCGGCCCGTGGCCTGGGTCACGAGCGGGGCGCCGGTGGAGCTGCTCAGGGCCTTCGGCTGCTACACCCTATATCCGGAGAACCACTCGGCGGTCTGCGGCGCCCGCCGCATGGGCCCCGAGCTCTGCGAGGTGGCCGAGGATGCCGGATACTCCCTGGACCTCTGCTCCTACGCCAAGGTCGACCTCGGCCACGCCCTCTCGGGCAGAACCCCGGTGGGAAGGCTGCCGCCGCCCGACCTGCTCTTCTGCACCAACAACATCTGCCAGACCGTCCTCTACTGGTTCAAGGCCCTGGCTCACCACTACCGCATCCCGCTCCTCCTCGTGGACACGCCCTACGTCCACGGCGAGCCCGATGAGGCCGCCCTGCGGTACGTGGGTGACCAGCTCAAGGCCCTCGTGCCCGAGCTGGAGCGCATCACCGGAAGCGATTTCCGGGAGGAGCGCTTCCGGGAGGTTCTCCTCTCCTCGCGCAGGAGCGCCGCGCTGTGGGGTGATGTACTTTCCACTCTCCAGGCGAGGCCGACCCCCATGACCCTCTTCGACGCCTTCGTCCACCTCGCGCCGGTGGTGGCCCTGCGCGGCCTCCCCGTCTGCGAGCGCTACTACGAGGGGCTCCTCAGGGAGCTGAAGGAGCGGGTGGAGAGGGGGGTGGCGGCGGTGCCGGGAGAGCGCCACCGGCTCCTGTGGGACAACATCGCCGTGTGGTTCGCCCTCCAGCCCCTCTCGCGCCTCTTCGCCGAGAACGGCTGCGCCCTGGTGGCGGGCACCTACACGCACGCCTGGGCGGAGCCCGCGGCGCGCATCGACGAAAGGGATCCGTGGGGTTCGCTCGCCCGCGCCTACGGGCTCATCTTCCTCAACCGTGACCTGGAGAGCAGGCTGGATCTGATGGAGCAGATCGCCCGGGACTTCTCCGTGGACGGGCTCGTGCTCCACTCGGCCCGTTCCTGCAAACCGTACTCCCTCGGGCAATACGGCATTCAGCGCGCTCTGGAGGAGCGGCTGGGCGTCAGGAGCGTCGTGCTGGAGGCGGACATGACGGACTTCAGGAGCTGGGCCGAGGCGGCGGCGCGCACCCGGCTGATGGCCTTCATCGAATCCCTGGAGGCGGCGTGATGGCCTCCCTCTACGGCGGTCTGGACGTGGGCTCCATGACGGCCAAGGCGGTGGTACTGGACGCGGACGGGCGGCTGCTGGGCTGGGGGATGGCCGAGACCACGCCCCAGCTCGCCGTCTGCGGGCGGGAGGCGCTCGATGGGGCCGTCTGTGCGGCGGGGGCACGGAGCGAAGAGCTGGCGTTCGTGGTGGGCACGGGCTACGGGCGCGAGGCCCTTCCTTTCGTCCAGAAGCGGGTGACGGAGATCACCTGTCACGCCCGGGGCGCCTGCGCCCTCTTTCCGGGCGCCGCCCTCGTGGTGGACGTGGGGGGACAGGACAGCAAGGCGATCCGGCTGGACGCCTCGGGCCGGGTGCTCGCCTTCGCCATGAACGACAAGTGCGCCGCGGGCACGGGACGATTCCTCAACGCCATGGCCGCGACGCTCCGTACGGGCATCGAGGGGCTCGGCCCCGCTGGGAACAACAGCACGCGCGAGCTGGCCATGTCTTCCACCTGCACGGTCTTCGCCGAGAGCGAGGTCATCTCGCTCATCGCCCGGGGCGAAGCGGTGCCCGACATCGCCCACGCCGTCCACCGCGCCATGGCCAAAAAGCTCGCCGGGCTGGTCCGTCAGGCGGGCGTGGGGGAACCGGCCGTCTTCACGGGAGGAGGGGCACTCAACGTGGATCTGGTCCGGTGCCTGGAGGAGTTCCTCGGCGTCTCCTTCCGGATCCCCGAACGCCCCCAGCTCACCGGCGCCCTGGGGGCGGCCCACCTGGCCAGGGAGGCGACGCCGGCCCGCTCTCTCTGAAACCCTTGTCCGTGCGGCGGGCGTATACTAACAAGTGACCGAAATGCACCCGGCGGGCCTGGGTGCGTCTCGGCCTGGGGCTCGGAAAGCGGGAACACAGGCAGTCTGTGAAAGGGAGGTAGCGCATGAAGTGCACCGTAACGTCTCTGCTGGCCGCGGCGGTGGCGTCCCTCTTCTTGGCGGGGGCGCCCGTCCAAGCTATGGACCGATCCAAGATACCCGACCAGGACAAATGGGACCTCTCGGACGTCTATCCGACGGACGCCGCGTGGGAGTCGGCCAAGAAGGATCTTGAGAAGCGGCTCCCCGAGGTGGACCGGTACAAGGGCAAGCTGGGCAGTTCCCCGAAGGAGCTGCTGGGCTGCATGAACCTGCTCTTCGACCTGAAGAAGGAGTTCAGTCGCCTGGCCACCTACGCTTCCCAGAAGTCGGACCTCGACGTCCGGGACGCCCACGCCATGGAGATGAGACAGTCCCTGGATCCCCTGGGCGCGGAGTTCGGCGCCAAGACGGCGTGGGTGGATCCGGAGATCCTGGAGATCCCGAGCGCCAAGATCGAGGCTTTCCTGAAGGAGGAGCCCGGTCTCGCGATCTACAAGCCGGTCATCGAGGACATCGTCCGCCTCAAGCCGCACACGCTCTCGCCGGCCGAGGAGAAGATCATGGCCGACGCCTCGCTGGTGTCGGGAACGCCCGATTCCATCTTCAGCGTCTTCTCGGACGCCGACAACCCGAGGGCCACGGTGACCCTCAGCGACGGAGAGACGGTCAAGCTGGACGCCTCGGCCTACACCAAGTACCGGGCCGTGCCCAACCGGTGGGACCGCGAGTCCGTCTTCCAGGCCTTCTTCGGCAACCTGGACCAGTTCAAGGGCACCTACGGCGCCCTCCTGAACGGCGAGGTGGACAAGGACCTCTTCTTCGCCAAGGCCCGCAACTACAAGGACTGCCTCAGCTCGGCCCTCGACGGCCCCAACATCCCGACGGTGGTCTACACCAACCTCCTTAGAAACGTCCACAAGAACCTGCCCACCCTCTGGCGCTACCTCAAGCTGCGCCAGCGGATCATGGGGCTGGACCAGCTCCGCTACTCGGACCTCTACGCGCCCATCATCAAAGAGGTGGACGAGAAATACACGGCGGACCAGGCCAAGGACCTGGTCCTGAAGGCCGTGGCGCCGCTTGGCCAGGACTACGTGGACGTTCTGAAGAACGGATACGCGCATCGCTGGGTTGACTTCTACCCCTCGCCGGGCAAGCACAGCGGCGCCTACAGCAACGGCGCGGCCTACGACGTCCACCCCTTCATGCTGCTGAACTTCAACGGCAGCTACGAGGACGTCTCGACGCTGGCCCACGAGTCGGGCCACACCATGCACAGCTACTACTCCAACAAGACCCAGCCCTTCGCCACGAGCGACTACACCATCTTCGTGGCCGAGGTGGCGAGCACGTGCAACGAGAACCTCCTCATGGACTACATGCTCAAGCACACCGACAGCGACGCCATGAAGCTCTTCCTGCTGGGCAGCTACGTGGACAACATCCGCCAGACGCTCTTCCGGCAGGCGCAGTTCGCCGAGTTCGAGCTGAAGATCCACCAGATGGTGGAGAGCGGCCAGCCGCTCACGGGCGAGAACCTCAACAAGGCTTACGCCGGCATCATCAACGAGTACTACGGCGTCCCCCAGGGAATCACCGAGATCAACCCGGTCTGCTACTCGGAGTGGGCCTTCATCCCGCACTTCTACTACAACTTCTACGTCTATAGCTACGCCACTTCCATCACGGCCTCCACGGCCATCTCGCAGATGATCATGGAGGGCAAGCCGGACGCCGTGAAGGACTACCGGAAGTTCCTCACCCTCGGAAGCTCATTGCCTCCGGTGGAGGAGCTGAAGGTGGCCGGCGTCGACATGACCACCGACGTCCCCTTCGACATCACCATGAAGGCCATGAACAGGGCGATGGACCAGATGGAAGCCATTCTCAACAAGATGGACGCCCAGAAGAAGGCCGCCCCGGCCGGCAAATAGCGCAAGACAAACAAAGACGCGATGGGGGGCCGAGAGGCCCCCCTTTCGTTTCCGGGCTTCTGCCGGGCGTGCGTGCGGGTGGCCCTCAGGGCAGATCGAAGAGGAGAAGCTCCCCCACAGGCGAGGCGGAGAGTTGAAGGGACTCCTCGCCGCTCACCGCCAGCCCGTCGCCCGATTGCAGGTCGAGGCCGTTTACCTCCACCGCGCCCCTGGCCACCTGAACCCAGGCGTGGCGGCCGGGCGCGAGGGTGTGCTTCACGCTCTCCCCCCTCTCCAACTTCGCCAGGTAGAGGCTGGCATCCTGGTGGATGGTGACGGAGCCTCCGCGGCCGTCACGCGAGGCCACGAGCTGCAGCCCCCCAGCCATCGAGCCGGGGGGGAAGGCCTTCTGCTCGTAGCTCGGCGGCAGCCCCTTTCGCTCCGGAAGGATCCAGATCTGGTAGAGGTGGACGGGCTCCGCCTCGGAAGCGTTGAACTCGCTGTGGGTCACGCCGGTGCCGGCGCTCATCCGCTGCACCTCGCCGGGGCGGATGACCGAGCCGTTGCCCATGCTGTCCTGGTGGCGCAGGGCGCCCTCCAGGACGAGGGTGATGATCTCCATGTCGTTGTGCGGGTGGGTGTCGAACCCTTCTCCGGGTGCCACCCGGTCCTCGTTGATGACCCGCAGGACTCGAAAGCCCATGTGGCCGGGATCGAAGTAACCGGCGAAAGAGAAGCTGTGATAGGTGTCAAGCCAGCCGTGGTCGAAGTGGCCGCGGTCGCTGGCCCTGCGTGTAGTGAACAAGTCCGCCTCCATTTTTCCATGATCCGGCAGCGGTGAAGGTCCGGACCCTCCGGGTCCTTGCGGCCCGGCCTGCTGCCGGGGGGAAAGTCGAGGATGATGCCGGCGGTCTCCCTCGGCGGACCTCCGTGCGGCCTGCTTTCCGCCTAGAGATCGATGGGTTCGATGGTGGCCACGGCCGAAGGGTCATTCCGCCAAACGGCGGGGTCCGCGTCCACGTAAAGTTCGATCTCGATGCCGTCGGGGTCCGTCACGTAGAGCGCCTGGCTCACCCGGTGGTCGCTCGCGCCCAGGATGGGGACGCCGTGTCTTTCGAGGTGATCCCGCCAGGCGCGCAGCTCCTCGATGCCGTCGCCCACCTTGAAGGCCACGTGGTATAGGCCCACGGAGCGGGGGTGGGGCGAAGGCGCCCCCGCCCCCACTTCCTGCAGGGCCAGATCGTGATGGTTCTCGCCCAGAGAGAAGAAGACCATCCGGCCCCCATAGCGCGCCACCTCTCTGAGGCCGAGCACCTCCCCGTAGAAGCGGACCGAGCGCTCCAGTTCCCTGACCCTCAGGACCACGTGGCCGAGCCGCTTGACGCGCATGTTGACCTCGTCCTCTTTCTCGCTCCCGGTCACTTGGCGCACAACCTACCGGCGATCTCGGCCACGTGTTTGCCCTGGAATCGGGCGATGGCCAGCTCGTTCTCGCTGGGCTGCCGCTGGCCCTGGCCGCCCGTGATCGTGGAGGCGCCATAGGGAGATCCTCCGGTGATCTCGTCCAGCGTCATCTGCCGGGCCTCGGAGTAGGGGACACCCACCACCATCATCCCGTGATGCAGCAGCGTGGTGTGGAAGCTCAGGATCGTGCTCTCCTGGCCGCCGTGCTGCGTGGCCGTGGCCGTAAAGACGCTGCCGAGCTTGCCAATCAGGGCGCCCTTGGCCCAGAGGCCGCCGGTCTGGTCGAGGAAGTTGCGCATCTGGGCGCACATGTTTCCGAAACGCGTGGGAGCGCCGAAGAGGATGGCGTCTGCCTCCGCGAGCTGATCGGGGGCGAGGACGGGGACGTGGGCGAAGGTCTTGCGGGCCGCCGTCGCACCGCTCTTCTCCAGGACTTCCGGGGGGACGAGTTCGGGGACCTGGAAGAGCTTCACTTCGGCCCCGGGAACCTGCCGTGCCCCTTCTGCCACGGCTTCGGCCATCTTGTAGATGTGTCCGTACATGCTGTAGAAAACGACGTAGACTTTCATGAGACACCTCCTGGGTTATGGATAAGCAACAAGGGAGTAATCCCGAACAGCGAAGCCCTCATTCTTTATCGAGGCTGAAAGCCCCGGGACCGTTGGCGGCGACCATCAGCAGGCCGCCCATGATGGCCAGGTTTTTGAGGAAGTGGATCTGCATGTCCTGCCGCATGGCTCCCGTGAGGGCCCAGAAGTCGTGGAAGATCAGCGTGGTGGGAATGAGGAAAAGGAAGAGCAGGAGCGCTCCCCACCTGGCCTTGAATCCCAACAGGAGAGAGAGCCCTCCCAGCGCCTCAGTGAGAAGGGCCAGCACGAGCAGCACCGGCACCGCCGGCATGCCCTTGGAGGCCATGAACTGCTCCATGCCCGAGAAGTGGGTGACCTTGCCAAAGGCCGAGAACAGGAAGATGACGGAGAGCAAGATCCTTCCGATCAGAGGGGCGTAGCGTTGCAACGGCCGATCCATGGTTCACTCCTTTGGGGGCTCAGTGCCCCCCGTGTGCTGCCTCACGCCCAGGCCGAGAGAACGACAGAGCCCGCGCAGATTTTCCTGTTCTGGCGGCGAGAGAACGGCCATCTCGCCCACGATGATTGCCAGGTGCTCCCTAAAGACGCGCTCGATGAGGCGGCGGCCCTCGGATGTGAGGCTCACCGTGACGTAGCGGCGGTCCGATCCGTTCCGATCGCGGCGGACCAAGCCCTGCTTCTCCAGGTTGTCCACGACGAGGGTGATGTTGCCGCCGCTCCTGAGCAGCTTGCTCCCCAGATCACGCTGGCAGAGGGGGCCCAAATGGAGCAGGGCCTCCAGAGCCCCGAACCGGGTCATGGTCAAACCCTTGCCCGCCAGATCGCGGGTCAGACGGGCGGAGAGCGACTCCCCGGCCCGCATGAGCGTGATGAAGGCGTTCAGCGCTCTCTCTTCCTCTTCCGTGCCCCGGTAGCGGGTTGGCATGATCGCCTCGTCGTAAGATTACATTAAATCGTTTCGACTTGAAATATATTCCCGGCTTGCGAAGGGCCGTCCACACAGGAATGCTGGAGTGAAGGCTGGCCGATCGATTCCTCATGGGAGAGGTGGGCCGGCGCGAGGGCCCCGTTCCGCGTGGCGAGAAGTCACCTCCGTGCTACACTTCGGTGGGATTTTCGCTGACAGGACCGGCGCGTCGTCCGGGGGCCGCGGGAGCGAGGTCCGAATAGCTCCGCGGAGCGGGACCGCCGCCTGAGGGGAGGCGACCATGGCGCCCGGCGGGATCGAGAAACTGTGGAAGACCGAGGACTGGTGGTCCGTATGGTTCGGCATGGGGCTGGTTCTCTTCGCCCTCGCCGCTTTCTGGTCCGGGGGGTCCATCCAAGGGTGGGCGGTGACGCCTCCCAAGTGGACACACCCTTTGGCCGTCCCCCAGGATCTGGCGCAACACGCCGCCGGTTACCTGGCCATCTTCCTGCTCTTCGGAGTGGTCTTCTCCCTATCCATGGCCATCATGGGCCACTCTCCCAGGAGGTTCGTCCCGGGTTTCGTCCTTCTCTTCGCCGGCTCCCTGGTGATCTTCTACGCGGCGGGCTGGAAGGTGATGGAGGAGTTCAACGTGGAGGCCCCGCTCCTCGCCCTCATCGCGGGGCTGGTCATCTCCAACGCGCTGGGCATCCCCGAATGGTGCAAGGAGTGCCTCTGCACTGAGTACTACATCAAGACGGGCATCGTGCTTCTGGGCGCGACCCTTCCCCTGACCCTCGTCTTCTCGGCGGGTCCCGTGGCCTTCCTGCAGGCCACCATCGTCTCCGTTACGACGTGGCTGACGATCTACCTGGCCGCGACCCGCCTCTTCAAGCTGGAGCCCAAATTCGGAGCCGTGCTGGGAGCAGCGGGCGCCGTCTGCGGGGTCTCCGCCTCCATCGCCGTGGGCGGGGCCGTGAAGGCCAAGAAGGACCACATCTCCATCGCCATCGCCGTGGTGACCGTCTGGGCCATCGTCATGATCTTCGCCCTCACCATCATTCTGAAGCACACCGTTCCCGACCCCATCTCGCCGGGGGAGGCGGGGGCCTGGGTGGGCAACTCGGAGTTCGCCGACGCCGCCGGATTCGCGGTAGTGGCGGAACTGGCCACCCGCTTCGGCGATGCCCCCATCAACGCTTTCACGCTGATGAAGGTCATCGGCCGGGACATCTGGATCGGAATCTGGTGCCTCATCCTCTCCGTGGTGTCGGTGGTTTTCTGGGAAGGCGGAGGTGGGGCCAAGGGGCGGGTGGGAGCGGGCATCGTCTGGGAACGCTTCCCGAAGTTCGTGATCGGGTTCCTCCTGGCGTCGGTGGTCATGAGCCTGGTCGCGGGCCGTCCTCCGGCCCGCCATCGAGGGGCGGCGAGGATGGAGGGGCGATTTCAGGGCGCGGCCTACCAGGCGGACTTCGCCTCCTTTAAAGCGCCGCCCTCGCTGGCCGGCAAGTTCACGATTGATGCCGTAAAGGGGGAGCTTGGCTTTGCGGGGGCCATGACCCGCGAGGAGCAGCGGCTTCTGGAGGAGGCCGCCACGACCCAGGACCAGCGCTGGGCCATCGCCGCGCTGGCCCGTTCTAGCAACTGGTTCGAGAGCGTTCTCACGCCCAGGGTGATCGCCCCCATCAAAAAGCTGCGCTCCTGGGCCTTCGTGCTGTGCTTCCTCTGCATCGGCCTGTCTACGCGCTTCAAAGACCTGGCGACCTTCGGGCTCAAGCCGTTTTGGGCCTTCACCATCGGCGTGCTCGTCAACGTGCCGCTGGGTTTCATCCTGACCACCGTGGTGTTCGGGCGCTTCTGGTCCAAGCTCTGAGGGAGGCGTCTGCCATGAGGGAAGACCCACGTGCAAAGGGAAACAGGCCGGGACCCTCCCTTCCCCTCCTGGCGGCGGGTGCGGCGGTGCTCTGCCTGCTGCTCGGCGCAGCGGGAGCCCGCGCGCCGAAGGGGTACCCCTCCTGCCTCACGGGCCTGGCCGTGCCGCGAGGAGATCTCCCCGGTCTACCCAACTTCGCCCGGGTTTCCGACGGGCTCTACCGGGGCGCCCAGCCCACGCGGGAAGGATTCGAAGGCCTGAGAGCCATGGGTGTTCGAACGGTCATCAACCTTCGGGACCACCACAGCGATGCCCCGCTTCTGGCGGACCTGGACATCCGGTACGTGGAGATTCCCTGCGACGCCTGGCGCATGGATGATGCTCCCGTGGTTCTCTTCCTGAAACTGGCCACCGACACGGCCTGCCAGCCCGTCTTTGTGCACTGCCAGCACGGTTCCGACCGCACCGGCGTCATGGTTGCGGCCTACCGCGTGGTGGTTCAGAATTGGGATCCGGCGCTGGCGGAAGCGGAGTTGCCGAACTTCGGCTTCCACCCGGTCTTTCTGAGCCTCAGGCGCTACGTCGCGGGCCTGGATAGGGCCAGGCTGCGCGCGCAGGTGCGAGACATGCCCGATCCGATGATTCCTGCCGGACCCCAACTCGCCCAACCGGGCCCAGGAGGCCTACAATGAGGCGCATGAGCCGAGGTTCGACTACATTCCCCGCCCTGATCTGGCTGCTGGTCCTGTTGGCGGTGCTGCTGTGCCTGCCCCTGCTCCTCCTGGGGGCGATCTTCGTCCTCTCGGCCTTCCACCCCGACGCGGTGGCGCAGGGCAAGAGCCTCCCCAGGGCGGCGATCGGCGGGATCCTCCTGCTGGGAGGCCTGCTGCTGGCGGCCCTGGCCGTGGTCCTCGCCCGCAACGCCATGCGGGACACCGGCCGGCCGGGGGATCTCTCCGGCGGCGTGGCC
>JAJYCJ010000092.1 GCA_021778515.1 Acidobacteriota bacterium | reverse complement strand
ATCGAGGCCCAGTGGGGACTCAAGGACCGGCTGGTGGGCGATCCGGCCATCTGGCTCTGCCACAACTGCGGCGACTGCACCAGCCGATGCCCGCGGGGCGCCAAGCCCGGCGAGGTGATGGGAGCGCTGCGCAGCCAGGCCATCCAGCATTTCGCCGCGCCGGGGTTCCTGAGCCGCGCCGTGGCCAATCCCAAGACCTGGCCCCTGCTCTTCGTCCCCGGAGCCCTGGTGTTCGGCGCGCTGGCCCTCTGGGCGCCGAAGGAGGTCACGGAGCCCCGTGAGTTCGCGAACGTCTTTCCGCTGCACGTGCTCGAGCCCCTGTTCTTCCTGATCTCGGGCCTGGTGCTCCTGGCCTTCGCCGTGGGCCTGGCGAGGTTCGTGAAGGCGTTGCGGCAGGCCGGGGCCGACGGGCCCATCCTGGCGGGCCTCCTCCCGGCCTTCGTGGAGATCATGGCCCACAAGCGCTTCAAGGAGTGCGGCAAGGAGAAGAACCGCTACTGGGGGCACCTGCTCACCCTCTGGGGCTTCGCGGGCCTGGCCTTCATGGGCACGGTGGTGGGCATCGGGAGCATGGTGGGCATCATGCACACGCCGCTTCCCTTCTGGGACCCCGCCATGCCCGTGGAATCGTTCCTGAAGCTCTTCGCCAACGCGTGCGCTGCGGTGATCCTGGTGGGCGGCCTGATCCTGCTGGGGGACCGCGTCCTGAACGAGGAGAAGCGAAAGGCCACCACCTACTTCGACTGGTTCTTCCTGCTCACCATCGTGGGCGTGGTCTTCACGGGCATTCTCTCCGAGGTCCTCAGGCTCAGCGAGGCCGTGACGGCCATGTACGCCATCTATTTCGTGCACCTCGTGCTGATCTTCGCGCTGTTCGTCTACGCGCCCTACTCCAAGTTCGCGCACCTGCTCTACCGGACGGTGGCCATGGCGGCCACGGGAAAGAGATAGAGACAGAGAAACAGGGAAACAGAGAAACAGAGAAACAGGGAGACAGAGCAGGGAACGGGGAGAGGACGAAACCCAGTTACGGGAAAGGGCCGAGGCCAAGGACTCGATGAGGGGGGCCGGACGCCGCAGGCCATGACAGGAGGACAGAATATGGCGGATGAAAAGGTTCAAACCAAGCTCTTGGACGAGCTCGAGAAGGGGCCCTGGCCGAGTTTCGTGACGGAAATCAAGAAGGCCAGGAAGGTTTCCCCCGTCTGCGACGACCTCCTCGGGCAGCTCGAGCTCTCCTACGAGGAGAAGGTCGGCCACTGGAAGCACGGCGGCATCGTCGGCGTCATGGGGTACGGCGGCGGCGTCATCGGCCGCTACAGCGACGTGCCGGACAAGTTCCCGAACGTGGCGCACTTCCACACCATGCGCGTCAACCAGCCCTCCGGCTGGTTCTACACGAGCAACGCGCTCAGGACCCTCTGCGACATCTGGGACCGCCACGGCTCCGGCCTCACCAACATGCACGGCTCCACGGGCGACATCGTCTTCCTGGGCACCAAGACCGACGAGCTGGAGCCCTGCTTTAAGGAGCTGACCGAGGCGGGCTTCGACCTCGGCGGTTCGGGCTCCTGCATGCGGACGCCCTCGGCGTGCGTGGGCAAGGCGCGCTGCGAGTGGGCCTGCTACGACACCATGAAGATGTGCAACGACATCACCCACGAGTACCAGGACGAGCTGCACCGCCCGCCCTTCCCGTACAAGTTCAAGTTCAAGTTCTCCGGCTGCCCCAACGACTGCGTGGCCTCCATCGCCCGCGCCGACCTGTCGGTGATCGGCACGTGGAAGGACGACATCCAGCAGAACGACGCCGAGGTGGCCGCCTACGCCGCCAAGGGCCTGGACATCCAGGAGGACGTCTGCGGCCGCTGCCCGACCAGGTGCATGAAGTGGGATGGCAAGAAGCTGACCATCAACAACCGCGAGTGCGTGCGCTGCATGCACTGCATCAACGCCATGCCCAAGGCCCTGGCCCCCGGCAAGGAGCGCGGCGCCACCCTGCTCATCGGCGCCAAGGCCCCCATCGTCCAGGGCGCCCTGCTCTCCTCCGTGCTCGTGCCCTTCGTCCCCGCGGACGAGCTGATGGACACCATCAAGGAGCTGATCTCCCGCGTGTGGGACTTCTGGGATGAGTACGGCAAGAACCGCGAGCGCGTCGGCGAGCTCATCCAGCGCGTCGGCATGGGCAACTTCCTGGATGCCATCGGGCTCGACCCGGTGCCCGAGATGATCACGGCGCCGAGGGACAACCCGTACATCTACTTCAAGGACGAGGCGTAATCGGGCCGTGGTTGTTGAAGATGGCGCCCCCACGAGAGCGGGCGCCTTGAGATAAGGAGCCGAACGATGGCAGCAGAACCTGTCAAAAGGATTACGGATATCGGGCCGCCGAACTTCGAGAAGTTCCTCCATCCGGTCATCAAGAAGAACTACGGCCTCTGGAAGTACCACGACAACCTGGCCCCCGGCGTGCTCTGCCACGTGGCCGAGTCGGGAGACAAGATCTTCACCGTGCGCGCCGCCTCTCCGCGGCTTCTGAGCACGACCACCATCCGGCAGTTCGCCGACCTGGCCGAGAAGTACTGCGGCGGGTACCTGCGCTTCACGAGCCGGAACAACGTGGAGTTCCTGCTGGACAACCAGGCGAACATCGAGCCCCTGAAGAAGGAGCTCCTGGCCCTCGGGTTCCCCGTCGGCGGCACCAACAACGCCATCAGCAACATCGTCCACACGCAGGGCTGGGTGCACTGCCACTCCTCCGCCACGGATGCCTCGGGCATCGTGAAGAGCGTCATGGACGCCCTGTGCGACCGCTTCACCCACGAGGACCTGCCGGCCAAGCTCCGCATCGCGCTGGCGTGCTGCCTCAACATGTGCGGCGCCGTCCACTGCTCGGACATCGCCATCCTGGGCGTCCACCGCAAACCCCCGAAGATCAAGCACGACATCCTGCCCAAGGTCTGCGAGGTCCCGACCCTCATCGCCTCGTGCCCCACGGGCGCCATCCGCCCGGCGACGGTGGACGGCAAGCAGTCGGTGGAGGTGGTCGAGGAGCAGTGCATGTTCTGCGCCAACTGCTACACGGTCTGCCCCGCCATGCCCCTGAACGACCCCGAGAACGACGGCATCTCCATCTGGGTCGGCGGCAAGGTGAGCAACGCCCGCAGCGCGCCCAAGTTCTCCAAGCTCGCCATCCCCTTCATCCCCAACGAGCCGCCGCGGTGGCCCGGGGTGGTGGACGCCGTGGTCAACATCGTCGATGTCTATGCCAAGAACGCCAAGAAGTTCGAGCGCATGGGCGAGTGGATCGAGAGGATCGGATGGCCGAAGTTCTTCGAGCTGACCGGCATCCCCTTCACCAAGTACCACATCGACGACTTCCGCCTGGCCGGGACGACCTACGCCCGGTCCACGCACATCCGTTTCTAGGAGGCTGACATGGCCGTTACGACGGAACAGCTCGCCGAAGAGATGTACCAGATGGTGAAAGAGACCATGGGGAAGAAAAATCTCAAGGCCGGGGACCTCACCAAGGCCATGATCGCCAAGTACGGCGAGGGCGAGCTCACCAAGGACGACTGCAAGCACGCCATCCGCATCCTGATGGATTCGGGGCGCTGCGTCTACAGCTATTTCGGCGGCAGTTTCATCACGCTGCCCCACAAGGAAGGCTCCGCGCCCGAATGAGGCCGGCTTGAGCGAGGGCGGCGGGGCCCGGCCCCGCCGCCTCCCTCGATGGGTGGATGGAAGGAACGATCGGAGGCCAGGATGACCCAGAAAGCGGCAGAGAACCTCGATGAGCTGTTGAGCACGCTGAAGCGGTGGCAGGATATCGAGACCGCGACGGTCTCCCAGACCTCGGCCATCATGGAGAAGACGAAGAACCCCCTGATCCGGCTCGTCATGGAGATCATCCGGCAGGACTCGGCGATGCACAAGCGGGTCCAGCAGGTGATCATCGAGAGCCTGGAGAAGGAGGCCTTCACGCTGACGCCCGAAGAGCTGGCGGACGTGTGGGACATGATCGAAGAGCACGCGAAGATGGAGAAGGAGACCATCGAGCTGGCCGAAAAGGCGCGCCGCAACTGCCGCCTCTTCGTGCAGCGCCACCTCCTGACCTATCTCATCGAGGACGAGCAGAAGCACGACCGCCTCCTGTCGCAGCTCGAGGACTTCAAGCGGAAAATCTATCCGTACGCGTGAGCGGGTGAAAGGTGAAAGGTGAACAGTCAAAAGCGAAGAGACGCGAGAAGAAAGGGACCGGCGTTTGGTCGCCGGGCATCTCGCCCCCATCGTCTTTCAGGTTGCGCTTTTCACTTCTAACCTTTCACTTGTTTTAGTCATCGGCGCGCCCGTTCTTGAAAGGAATTGGCCATGGGTCTATTCAAGGAACAGAAGAAGCCGGTCATCAAGGCGGGACCGACCTCCGGCGGTGAGATCAGCCCCCTCAGGCCGAAGTACATCGAGAAGACGCCGCCCTGCATCGGGAACTGCCCGAGCGGCACCAACATCCGCGGGGTTCTCACCACCATCGCCCAGGCCGAGGCCTACGGACGGACCAACGAACAGGCCTACGAGATCGCCTGGCGGATGATCCTTGAGAACAACCCCTTCCCGGCGACCTGCGGGCGGGTGTGCCCCCATCCCTGCGAGGCCGGCTGCAACCGGACCGAGAAGGAGGGGCCCGTGGCCATCAACGCCATCGAGCGGTTCCTCGGCGACTTCGCTCTTGACAAGAGCCTGAAGCCGACCAGGCTGACCGAAGAGAAACATCCCGAGAAGGTGGCGGTGGTGGGAGCCGGCCCGGCCGGGCTCTCCTGCGCCTACCACCTGGCCCGCCGCGGCTACGCGGTGACGGTCTTCGAGGCCTTCAGCGAAGCGGGCGGCATGCTCCGCTACGGCATCCCCAAGTACCGCCTGCCGCGCGAGGTCCTGGATGCGGAGATCCATAGGATCCTGGGCCTCGGCGTCGAGCTCAAGTGCAATTTCGTGATCGGCAAGGACCTCTCCCTGGATGAGCTCCACAAGCAGTACCAGGCCGTCTTCGTGGGGATCGGCGCGCACAAGGGCATCAAGCTCCGCGTGCCGGGCGAGGATGCCCCGAACGTCTTCACGGGCACCGAGTTCCTCAACAGGGTCAACAGCGGCGAAGAGGTGAAGGTGGGGGGCAAGGTCATCGTCATCGGGGGCGGCGACACGGCCATCGACGCGGCCCGCATCAGCAAGCGCCTCGGCGCCGACGCGACCATCCTCTACCGCCGGACCCGCACCGAGATGCCGGCCATCGCGCCGGAGATCGACGGCGCCCTCGAGGAGGGGGTGAAGATCGAATACCTCGCGGCGCCCGTGGAGATCCTCGTGAAGGACGGCGCGGCCGTGGGCATGAAGTGCATCCGCATGGAGCTCGGCGAGCCCGACGCCTCCGGGCGAAGGCGCCCCGTCCCCAAGGAGGGCTCCGAGTTCGAGCTGGAGGCCACGGCCATCGTGGCGGCCATCAGCCAGGAGCCGGCCTTCGACGGGTTCGAATCGCTCCGGAAGGGCAAGGACTGGATCGTGGTGGACGAGTGGGGGACCACGCAGCAGGACGGCGTCTACTCGGGCGGCGACGACGTGGAGCTGGGGCTGGCCACCATCGCCATCTCCCAGGGGCGTTTCGCGGCCGAGGCCATCGACGCCCGCTTCCGCGGAAAGACTCTGGAGAGGCACCAGCAGCCGCCGATCGTCAAGTCCGATAAGATGAAGCTCTCCTGGTACAAGGAGGCGGTGCGCAACGAGCGGTCGCAGCTGCCCGTGGGCCAGCGCGGCATGGACACTGAGATCGAGCGGGGGCTCACCGAGCAGCAGGCCCTGGACGAGGCGAAGCGCTGCATGTCCTGCGGCATGTGCATGGACTGCGAGAGCTGCTGGATGTACTGCACCAACAGCGCCTTCGTGAAACTGCCCAAGGGCGATCACTACAAGGTGAAGCTGGAGGTCTGCAACGGCTGCAAGAAGTGCGCGGAGGAGTGTCCCTGCGGGTACATCGAGATGGTTTAGGGGGGTGCGGATGGCGGCGGCGCCGGTGAGTCGGGGCCGCGCCCGGGGGGGCGCCCGCCGGTGCCGATGCCGCCATCCGCTGTTTGGCTGACAGTCGCCGGGAGACCGGCAGGAGGACAAGACAGTGCCTACACTCGAACTGAACGGACACAGCTACCAAGTGGACGAGGACGGATTCCTGGAAGACCCCTCCATCTGGAACGAGGAGGTGGCCAAGGACTTCGCCACCACCGAGGGCGTCAACGAACTGACCGAGGAACACTGGAAGATGATCAACTATCTCCGGAACTACTACCTCCAGTTCGGCATCGCCCCCATGATCCGCAAGCTCTGCAAGGAGACCGGGTTCCCGCTGAACAAGGTCTACGAGCTCTTCCCGTCGGGACCGGCCAAGGGCGCCTGCAAGCTCGCCGGCCTGCCGAAGCCCACGGGGTGCGTGTGAACTAGACCGGCGCGGGGAGGTGCGGGCTCGCGGCGAAGGCGGATCGCTTCACGACGATTCACCGCGCCGCCCGCCGCGCCTCCCTCGCCCTTCCGACCGCCGCCGCCCGGGGCCCGCAAGGGGAGAGCCGCCGGAACCCGGGCGGCGCGCGTTCGGTATCGGGGACCATGACTGGAGGCCAGCGGCCGTGCCGCACCCTTCTCTGAAAGCCAGGGGGGAAGCCATTGCTCGCCGATGGTGCGAGCTGGTTTTTGAAACCTACCCCGACCAGACCGTCCACTTCCTGAACGCGGAGCGCGATCCCTTCCGCAACCCCGTGGGGGCGACCATCTCCTCGGAGATCGAGACTCTCTGCGAGGCCCTCCTGGAGGGGGCGGGCGAGGAGCGTCTGCGCCCCCACCTGGACGCCGTCATCCGGATCCGGAACGTGCAGGATTTCGGCGCCGGGCAGGCCGTGGGGTTCGTCTTCCTGCTCAAGCGGGCCGTCCGCGAGGAGCTGGGGACGCCGGAGGCCGCCGGGCTGTCGGAGGCCCTGACCGAGCTGGATGCCCGGATCGACCAGGCGGCGCTCCTCGGCTTCGACTGCTACACCGCCTGCAAGGAGCAGCTCAACCGGATCCGCTTTGACGAGATGAAGAGGAGGGTCTACTGGCTCGAGAGGACCCACCCGGCCTGCGCTCCGCTGGAATGGGACGAGGCCTCAGGGTCCGAGGCCAAGGGGACCCCGGACACTGAGAAGGGTAAAGACAAGGGCGGGAAGCGAGGTGATGATTGATGAACGCTCTCCTATCGCTCATCGTGGTTCTGGTGCTCGGCGCGCTCGCCTACGTGGGGGGCAGCGTGGAGGGCCTGCGGACCCTCTTCGGGGTCATCATTCCCTATGCGGCCATCCTCACCTTCCTCGTCGGGGTGGCCTACCGGGTGGTGCGGTGGGCGCTCTCGCCCGTGCCGTTCCGCATCACCACGACGTGCGGGCAGCAAAAGTCGCTCCCGTGGATGAAAGCCGGGTACCTGGAGAGCCCCTACACGACCCTCGGCGTGACGCTGAGAATGGCACTGGAAGTCCTGTTGTTCCGCTCGCTCTTCCGCAACACCAAGGCGGAGCTGAGGAGCGGCCCGCAGCTCGTCTACGGGGAGAATAAGTACCTCTGGCTCGCCGCCCTGGCGTTCCACTGGTCATTCTTGATCATTTTCCTGCGCCACCTGCGCTTCTTCATGCAGCCCGTGCCGGCCTTCGTCAACCTCCTGAGCGACGCGGACGGCTTCTTCCAGATCGGCGCGCCCGTGCTCTACCTCACCGACGTGTTCATCCTGGCGGCGCTGGGCTACCTGCTCTGGCGCCGCTTCCGCGACCCGCAGGTCCGGTACATCTCGCTCTTCACCGATTACTTCGCCCTCTTCCTGCTGATCGGGCTGGCGGGCTCCGGCGTGCTCATGCGCTACTTCTTCCGGCCGGACATCGTGGCGGTGAAGGAGCTCGCCCTGGGGCTCGTGACCTTCACGCCGGCGGTGCCCGTCCAGGTGGGGGGCCTCTTCTTCGTGCACCTCTTCCTGCTCAGTCTCCTGATTGCCTACTTCCCCTTCAGCAAGCTCATGCACTTCGCGGGGGTGTTCCTGAGCCCCACCCGGAACCTCGCCAACAACAACCGCGCGAAGCGGCACGTGAATCCCTGGGACTACCCCGTCAAGGTGCACACCTACGCGGAGTGGGAAGAGGAGTTCCACGACAAGATCAAGGCGGCAGGGCTGCCGATGGAGAAGGAATAGGCCATGGCGGAACACACACCCAAGCCCGAAGAACTCTCGAAGGTCGACTACCATCCGCCGAAGAAGGGCTGGATGGACCCCCACGTCGAATTCCGCAAGGGGACCTTCTGCTACAGCGCCCTGGCCAAGAACATCGAATACCTGGGCATGCCCAACCCGCGCGAGTGGCAGCCCTTCGACGCCGATTGGAAGCTGCCGCCCAACTGGAAGCAGATCATCCTGGACGGCATGAAGGAGCGCCTGGAGAAGTACCGCTCCTTCCGGCTCTTCATGGACATCTGCGTGCGCTGCGGCGCCTGCGCCGACAAGTGCCACTTCTACGTGGGCTCGGGCGATCCCAAGAACATGCCCGTGCTGAGGGCCGAGCTCATCCGCTCCATCTACCGGCGGTACTTCACGCCGGCCGGGAAGATGTTCGGCCCGCTGGCCGGCGGGCGGGAGCTGACCGAAGAGGTCATCAAGGAGTGGTTCTACTACTTCTACCAGTGCACCGAGTGCCGCCGGTGCTCGGTCTTCTGCCCCTACGGCATAGACCAGGCGGAGATCACGATCATCGGGCGGGAGCTCCTCAACCTCATCGGCTGCAACATCAACTGGGTGATGGAGCCCGCCGCCAACTGCTTCCGCACGGGCAACCACCTGGGCATCCAGCCCCACGGCTTCAAGGACTCCATCGACTTCGCCGTGGACGAGCTCGAGGAAATCACGGGCATCCGGGTGGAGGCCCCCATCATGAAGAAGGGCGCCGAGGTCCTCTTCATCATGCCCTCGGCGGACTACTTCGCCTCCCCCCACTACTACACGCTCCTGGGATACCTCATGCTCTTCCACGAGATCGGCCTGGACTACACCATGAGCGCCTTCGCGGGCGAGGGCGGCAACTTCGGCCTCTTCACCTCGCACGAGATGATGAAGCGGCTGAACGCCAAGATCTACGAGGAGGCCAAGCGGCTCAAGGTCAAATGGATCCTCGGCGGGGAGTGCGGACACATGTGGCGCGTCGCCCACCAGTACATGAACACGCTCAACGGACCGCCCGACTTCCTCGAGGTCCCGGTCTCGCCCATCACCGGCACCCGATTCGAGAACGCCAAGTCCACGAAGATGACCCACATCATGGAGTTCACGGCGGACCTCATCCACAACGGCAAGCTCAAGCTGGACAAGAGTCGCAACGACCACTGGAAGGTGACGCACCACGACCCCTGCAACGTGGCCCGCGGCATGGGCCTGCTGGAGGAACCGCGGTACGTGATCAACGGCGTCTGCAACCACTTCTATGACATGCCCGAGAACACCATCCGCGAGCAGACCTTCTGCTGCGGTTCGGGGGCCGGGCTGGGTACCGACGAGAACATGGAGATGCGGATGCGCGGCGGCCTGCCGCGGGGCAACGCCGTCAAGTACGTCAAGGAGAAGCACGGCGTCAACCTCCTGACCACCATCTGCGCCATTGACAAGGCGACCCTGCCCGCCGTGGTTGACTACTGGGTCGGCGGCGTGGAGGTGGGCGGCATCCACGAGCTCGTGGGCAACGCGCTCGTCATGAAGGGCGAGAAGGAGCGCACGGCGGACCTAAGGGGCACGCCCTTCGCCGCGAAGGAGGTGAAGGCCCATGCGTGACAAAGGCTTGATCTTCGCGGGCTTGGTGTTCTTCCTGGTGCTCATCACCTTCCCCGTCTGGTACGACCTGGCGGCGGGGACCACGAGCAAGGGGCCCGATCCCAAGCTGCCCACGGCCGAGAAGGACTGCGTGGCCCCCGTGGAGTACATGCGCACCTCGCACATGGACCTGCTCCTCTCCTGGCGGGACCAGGTGGTGCGGCAGGATCGGCTCACCTACAAGGCTTTCGACGGCAAGACCTACGACATGCGCCTCACGGGGACATGCCTGAAGTGCCACACCAACAAGGAGGAGTTCTGCGACCGCTGCCACGCCTATGCGGGAGTCGCGCCCTACTGCTGGGAGTGCCACATCGACCCCGCGCTGGCCCAGAGGAGCAGAGGATGAGCATAGACAGAAGGAAATTCCTCGGCGTCGCCGCTGGCGCCTCTGCGCTGGTCCTGGCCGGAAAGGCTTCCGTGGACGCCCTCGCCATCGGCTCCCAGCCCAAGCAGGGCGGAACCTTGGCCAACACGCGGTGGGCCATGGTCATCGACCCGTCCAAGTGCCTCAAGGACAAGGGCTGCACCGCCTGCATCGCGGCGTGCGACAAGGTGCACAACATTCCCGACTTCAAGAACCCCAAGCACGCCGTCAAGTGGATCTGGAAGGAGCCCTTCAAGGACGCCTTCCCGGGGCAGGAGGACGAGTACACCACCGAGCAGTACAAGGACAAGCCCTTCATCCTCATGTGCAACCACTGCAACAACCCTCCGTGCGTGCGGGTCTGCCCCACCCAGGCGACCTTCAGGCGGGAGGACGGCATCGTCATGATGGACTGGCACCGCTGCATCGGCTGCCGATACTGCATGGCCGCCTGCCCCTACGGCTCCAGGAGCTTCAACTGGCTCGACCCGCGCCCCCACATCGCCCATCTCGACACCGACTTCCCCACGCGCACCAAGGGCGTGGTGGAGAAGTGCACCTTCTGCGAGGAGCGGCTGGCCAGGGGCGAGGGGCCGGCCTGCGTGGAGGCGTGCGAGGCCAAGGCCATGGTGTTCGGCAACCTGGACGATCCCGACTCGGAGGTCCGGCAGCTGCTCAAGGCCCGCTTCAGCATCCGGCGGAACCCCGAGCTGGGCACCCAGCCCGAAATCTACTATCTGGTGTGAGGAGCCGGCTATGTTCATGCTCGAGAAAGCGGTCGTCGGAAGCCGGAGATACTGGATCTGGGTGGGGTGCCTCCTCGCCGTCATCCTCGCCGGCTTCCTCTGTTACCTCTTGCAGCTGAAAGAGGGACTCGGCATCACGGGGATGAGCCGGGACGTGAGCTGGGGTCTCTACATCGCCCAGTTCACCTTCTTCGTGGGCGTGGCGGCCTCCGCCGTCATGGTGGTCCTGCCCTACTACCTCCACAACTACAAGGCCTTCGGGAAGATCACGATCCTGGGCGAGTTCCTGGCGGTCTCCGCGGTGACCATGTGCATGCTCTTCATCTTCGTGGACATGGGCCAGCCCATGCGGGTCCTCAACGTGATGCTCCACCCGACGCCCCACTCCATGATGTTCTGGGACATGGTCTCGCTCTCGGGCTACCTGTGCCTGAACGCCCTCATCTCCTACATCATGCTGGAGTCGGAGCGGGAGGGTGTGGCGCCGCCCCACTGGATCAAGCCGATCATCCTCCTCTCGATCCCGTGGGCGGTCTCCATCCACACCGTCACGGCCTTCCTCTACAACGGCCTGCCGGGCCGCGCTTTCTGGCTGACCGCCATCCTGGCCCCCAGGTTCCTGGCCTCCGCCTTCGCGGCGGGTCCGGCCCTGCTCATCCTGCTGGCCATGGTGATCCGGAAGCTCACCAAGTTCGACGCGGGCTCCGAGGCGATCCAGAAGCTGGCGCTCATCGTGACCTACGCCATGCTCATTAACGTCTTCTTCGTCCTGATGGAGGTCTTCACGTCGCTCTACAGCAACATCCCCGAGGACGCCGCCCACCTGAAGTTCCTCTTCGTCGGCCTCGACGGCAACACGGAGTTGGTGCCGTGGATGTGGACCTCCGTGACCTTCGCGCTCCTCTCGCTCGTCCTGCTCATCGTGCCTCGCTACCGAAAGAACGAGAAGCTGCTCGCCTTCACGTGCGTCATCGTGTTCCTGTCGCTCTGGATCGACAAGGGCATCGGCCTCATCATCGGCGGCTTCGTGCCCTCGCCCCTGGAGACGGTCACGAGCTACGTGCCGACCCTGCCCGAGATGACCATCGTGGCCTCCATCTGGGCCATCGGCATGCTCATGATCACGGTGTTCTACAAGATCGCCCTCTCGGTCCGGCACCAGCTGGGCTGAGGCGGCTTCGGTTCCAGCCCCGGAGGAGGGAGGGCCGGCCGAGGAAGGGGCGCCGGCACCAGCCCTCCGGGAGAGCCATGCAAGACCCCTTGTTCATTTTCTCTCAATGGCGCCCCCGGCCGGTCCGGGGGCTTTTTTT
>JAJYCJ010000176.1 GCA_021778515.1 Acidobacteriota bacterium | reverse complement strand
ACGCCTCTGGCCAGGGAGAGGGAGTGCTCCAGCAGTCCCCCGATCCAGGGATGGTGGATGGCCTTGGCCGCGGGACCGGCGCAGAGGAGGGGGAAGACCTCCCCATCCGCCAGGAGCCTCTCCAGCAGGGCACGGTAGTCCGCGTCCTGCATGGACCGGATGAGACCCTCATATTCCTCGACCATCTCGTCGGTGGTTCGACCGCTGCGCGGCGCGAACAGCGAGGGGTCCACCGAGCCGGGCTCAACGGGCCAGACGGCCTGGAGGTTGAGCTGCGTCGAGCCCTGGAAGGCGTCCACTCGGGCCCTCAGGCGGACGGGCCCGCCGGGCTTGAGCGCGGGCTCGCTCGCCGCCACCCGCCCGCTCTTGCCGCCGGCGCTGTCCCAGAGCTTTCCGGACATGGACCCGGTGGCGTCCTGGAAGGCGCCCTCCCAGTAAGGATCCCCGTTCTTCGTCTTGCGCACCGCCCCCGAGACCAGCCAGAGAACTCCCTCGAAGCTCTCCCCCTCCCGCAGGTCGCGCAGGCCCTCCTGATTCATCTTCTCCTCCTGCCGTCGAGTCTAGCACACGAGACGGATCAAGAAGCGGTGCTCCTAGTGCCACTCGGCCCCAGTTGCCGGAATGACCGGCCATCATGAACGAGTTGGCAAGGTGACGATTCAATCGAAAGCTATTGTTATCAGGCCCTTATTGGCATTCACACTGTTGGCATAACAATTTCATGTTGGGTAGCGAAAGGAGGTCCTTCACCATGAAGACCAAACTTGCCAAGCTGCTCGGAGGCGTAACCCTGGCGGCGATGGTGGGCCTCTCCCCTGCCCTGCTGGCGGCACAAGTTTCCAGGGCCTATCAGAAGGCGCTCACCATCGACGGTCAGATTGAAACCATGAAGGTCGGGCCCGAACAACAGAAGGCCAAGAACGACCTTCATAGCACCCTGGGACTCGTCACCGCCAACGGCATGTACTACGAGCTCGCAATGGATCCGGCCGCCCCCAAGGCCTTCCGAGAGGCTGAGAGGATGGCCAACCACGACGACTGGTTCCGCATTCAGGGTCTTCTCGAGTCCAAATCTGGCGTTCCGCGCGTGCGCGTGGAGAGCGTTCGCCGAAGCTAGTGGGCCCAAGGCTCGAATCTGATTCGCGCTTCCTGTGACCGGGCGGGGGAACTCGCGGAGTTCCCCCGCTCTTGCCGTTCTTCCCCTCCGAGGCTTTGGGTGTATGATTTCTGGCATGGCGGGCGGACTGGACCGTGGCGGCTTTCTCCGAAAACTATTCCTTCTCGACGCAGGGGCCGAGGCGGCGCACACGGTGCGCGAGGGCTGGAAAGCGGACCGCTCCGGCACGGCGCCCAAGACCATACCGTTCACGTTTTTCCGGCCTCCGGGCGCCCCGCTCGAACCCACCTTCCTCGCCCGCTGCACGCGGTGTGACTTGTGCCTGGAAGCCTGCCCCGAACGCATTATCATAAAGGCCGCAGACCCTCTCATGGGCCAGGGGACGCCCATCGTGGATCCTGGGCTGGGACCCTGCACCGAATGCGCACGGTGCATAGAGGCCTGCCCCGACAAGGCCCTCCTACCCCGTGAGGACCGGCGCATGGGACGGGCTGTCTGGCACGGAGAGACCTGCCTGTCCGCGGAGAAGATCACCTGCACACTCTGCGTGGAAGCGTGCCCCGAGGGCGCCCTGGCCATCGAGGTCATCCCCAGTGGTGGCATCCAGATCCACGCCGACCGCTGCACGGGTTGCGCCTTCTGCTACCACGCCTGCCCCACCGAGCCCAAGAGCCTTCACCTCGAAGGCAGGCCGCCCGTACCGCTCCGCGGCCATCCCCCCATTCCCAAGCGCGCGCCATGAACGAAGGCCCGGCGCTCTCCATTCTGGGCCTCAGCAAGCGGTACGGACGGCTGGAGGCCGTGCGGGACCTGTCGCTCTCCGTGGCCCGAGGGGAGATCTACGCCTTTCTGGGCCCGAACGGGGCCGGGAAGACGACCACCCTCAAGACGGTAGCCGGACTCCTCCGCCCCGAGGCCGGTGAGATCTGGGTAGGCGGCCACCCGGTGCTTCCCGATGCCCTGGAGTTCAGGCGGCGCCTGGGGTACGTTCCCGACAGGCCCTTCCTCTACGAGAAGCTCACCGGGTGGGAGCACCTCGAGTTCCTCGCGCGGGTTCATGGCTTGTCGGGCTGGCAATCCAGGGCCGAAGATCTGCTGGCCCTGTTCCGACTGACCGACTGGCGGCACCAGCTCATCGAGGGCTACTCCCACGGCATGCGCCAGAAACTAGTCATCACGGGGGCACTGCTCCACCGGCCGGAACTTCTGCTGGTGGACGAACCCATGGTAGGGCTAGATCCTCGCAGCGCCAGGGACATGAGGGCCCTGTTCCTGCGCCTGGCGGGCGAGGGCGTGGGGCTCTTTCTTTCCACCCATTCTCTCGACCTGGCCGCCGAGCTGGCCCACCGCATCGGCATCCTTCACCACGGCAAGCTCATCGCCGAGGGCGGCTTCCCCCACCTCCAGGCGCTGGCCCAGCAGCCTGAAAGCAGCCTCGAACAGGTCTTCCTCCGCCTCACGGATGAAGCC
>JAJYCJ010000012.1 GCA_021778515.1 Acidobacteriota bacterium | reverse complement strand
CGTTTCATCCGTGGGAACCAGCTTGAACGGCAGGATCGTTTTCGCTATCATGACCTCACCTTGTGGGTGGACCGAATCGGTGCCTTGACAACACATATTCTGCCCTATCCCACAAGGCTTTTCAATCCCTTCTACATCCCATCAATCGCGGAAGGCGGGCTGGATAGTGTCGGGGACTCAACCGTAGGATGAAACAAGGCTGTCTAGAGCATGGGAGACTGTGATGACGGTGATTGGAAGGTTGAGGGTAGTGCTCCGGGGGCTCAACGAAAACAGAGGGCGGTTGGCTCTTGTTTCCATTACACTATCCCTGGGGACGGTGCTACTCGTGTTGACGCTCTCTCTGTATAGGGGAGTAGAAGATCGTCTTTCTGCGCTCATGGAAGTATTCTTTCATCCGAACGAAGGCGGCATCGCCTATAGCAGACTGGCCGGCGAGTCAGATAGGCCATCCGTTGTTCCACCACCACTGCGCCTCCACGATCTAAAGTTACTTCAGAACAAGTTGGGTGGTGAGGCAATGTTTGCAGGGGAGATCCAAGAGACAGTTACAATATCGCACGCGGGTCACCATCTTATGTCGTTGGTCACCGCAGCCGAACCTTCGTTCCTAAGGATCAAGGATTGGCGAATCATATCTGGTAGCACTCTGAACTACGAAGACGAACGATCCCTCAATCGGGTGTGTATTCTAACCACAGATACTGCCAGGAAGCTTTTCGGCGACAAGCCCTGTATTGATCAGTCCCTTACTATTGACGGTGTTCCCTTCCTTGTGAAGGGGCTACGATCAGCCAATGAATCGGCAGCACAACTCAGCCCGGCGGCCGCCCAACAAGTTCTAATCCCTTTCAGTACGGGTATGGAGAGGTTGTGGAACGAAGGAGGCCCAACCGTAATCCTTTTTCGAGCGAGGAAGGATGTTCCGATCCAGCGGATGGTCGACGACATCGCAGTCCTTCTTCGAAAGCAACATCATATTGTGCCCCCCCAGCAAGATAACTTTGAAATATTTACCGGCGAGAAGATGACAGAACACTACTGGGCCAGCAAGCGTTCCATGCTCTTGGCCGGCTTCGCGCTTTCTTTGTTAACGTTTCTCGCAGGTGGGGCAGTGGCCGTTATCGTAATTGCTACCAGCTTGGCACAAAGAAAGAAGGAATTCGCACTAAAGCGCGCGCTTGGCGCTAGCCTAAACGACGTCTCCTGGGAGGTGCTTCTTGAACCCGTTCTCGTTTCGGCGGGTGCCTTCATCGAAGGGTCCGTAATCTCTTTAGTCGCGTTGGCCGTATGGCGACATACGGCGCCAGCCATGGCGATCAAGCTATATCCTCTTAAGACAAGCGCGATCGCGTTTGCATTTCCTGCCGCTCTCGAGGTCGTTGTAGGGTTCTCTTGCGGTGCGTTGACCAGGGCGCGTCTAGCGACGTTGGAGTTTTCGCATGCACTGCGGACCTAACAGGCCGTTGAAAATAGTGGGTTGAGATATTTCTGGGTTGTTCGTTCGCCGTGGAATTCGGGTTATGGCTGATGGATGGGGTGGCGATGGGGATCAGACGAGGGGTGGAAGGGCCGGATGTTACTCTCCTGCCGGGGGATGCATCCTCGGGCTTGGGCCTTTTTCCGCCTCCTTCATCCATTCATCGAGAGCTTTCGCATGCGGACCAGGTTGTAGGCGGCGAGAGCGAAGAGGAAGGACCAGCCCACGCGGTCTCGCCCCCTGAAGCGTGTCTTGCGCAGGGAGGCCACGGTCTTGATCCAGCCGAAGACCTCCTCCACCAGCTTCCGCGCCTTCAGGCTGGCCGCATACCCGGGGTGCCGCGTCGTGCGGCCGTCGATGGCCGAGCGCCGGCCGGTGGTGTTCTGGGCCACGTGAGGCGTCACGTTCAGGGCCCTCAGGTCTTCGACAAACCCTGCCGTATCGTACGCTTTGTCACCGCCGAGGGTCACCCGGCCCTGTCCGGGGATTACCTCCGCCATGGCGCGAGCCGCCTCCCGCTCCGCGCTCCCCGTGGCCTGGGTCAACCGTCCGTCCACCACGAGGCCGTGCCGGTTCTCCATCAGCACGTGGCCCATATAGCACAGCTTGGTCTGCTGCCCTTCCCCCTTCCGGTACAGCCTGGCCTCGGGGTCCGTCGTGGAGGCGTGGGTGTCGTTGCGCCGCTTCTGCCCCTTGAAGTCCACGGAGGGATTGCGGCCTGTACCGCCGGGCGGCGGATTTCCCCCGTCCTTCGGCCGCACGCTTTTCATGGAGGCCCACGCCTCGATGAGCGTGCCGTCCACCGTGAAATGCTCATCCGACGTCAGATTGCCGGCCTTGGCCTGATCCAGCACGGCGGCGAAGAAGCGATGGGCGACGTCTCCGGACAAGAGCCGGTCCCGGTTCTGCGTGAAACTGGAATGGTCCCAGATCTCCTCGTTGGTCCCCATCCCCACGAACCAGCGGAAGAGAAAGTTGTAGTCGAGCTGTTCCGCGAGCAGGCGCTCGCTCCGGATCGAATACAACACCTAAAGAAGCAGGGCCCGAAGGAGCCGCTCGGGAGGGATGGAAGGCCTGCCGGTCTTGGCGTACAGCGCGTCCAGCTCGGGCGAAAGCTGCTTCAGCGCCGCATTCGTCATCTTCTTGATGGGTCTCAACGGGTGATCCGCCGGTATCCGCGACTCCAGCGACACGTAGCTGAACAGCTCCGCCTGATCCTCATCCGATCCCCTCATCGCCACCTCCATCAACCAATCAGCATGATATCATATGGCTATAATGGCGACAATGGTTTTTTCAACATCCTGCTAGAGCGGCGGGGCACGCTTTCGTTCGTGGCCCTCTTGTCCCTCGCTGTTCAAGCGCTGGGGCTGGCCCTGCCGCTTTTGACGGCGTATGTCGTGGACCGGGTTGTCCCGGCCCACTCTCTGCCAGGCCTGCGTGTGGCCGCCCTGGGATTGGGATTGTACCTGGCCGCCTATGGGGTGGTGTCGCTTGGGCGAAGTCTTCTCCTCCTCGGCCTGCAGGTCATGGTGGACGAGCACACCATGGCGGGATTCTTCGAGCACTTGCTGTCCCTGCCTTTTTCCTTCTTTCAGGTGCGGTCGGCCGGCGACCTGATGATGCGCCTCTCCAGCAACTCGCTCGTGCGGGAGCTGTTGTCCCAGCAACTGCTCTCGCTCTCCACGGATGGGCTGTTGGTGGTGTTGTACCTAGGCGTCATGATGGCCACCAATGGGTCTCTCGCGCTGCTGGTCCTGTCCCTGGCGCTCTTGCAAGTGGTGTGGGCCTTGGTGGAGGCCAAAGTCATGCAGGGACCGGTGCGCCAGGACATCGCGGCCCAGAGCCGCAGCCAGAGCTACCTTGTGGAGGTCCTGCGGGGGGTGGAAACCATCAAGGCCTCGGGAGCGGAGGACGAAGTCTTTCAAGCGTGGCGTGGATTCTTCGGCCAGCAGCTCCTAGCGTCGTTCAACAGGCAAAAACGGGGTGCGCTCTTGAGAAGCCTGGGCACAGTCCTGACCGTGGCGAGCCCTCTTCTCTTGCTCCTCTGCGGCGCCCATCTCGTGCTGCATGGGGACTTGAGCCTAGGGGAGATGCTGGGCTTCGCGGCCCTGGCCGGGGCCTTTCTCGCTCCGCTCAACTCCCTCGTGAGCAACATGCAAAGCTTCCAGGTCATGGGAACGCACCTGGGACGGCTGGAGGAGGTCTTTGAAGAGCCGCCCGAGCCGAGGCACCCCCAAGCGGCCCCCGAGCTGCGAGGCCAAATCGAGGTCCGTGATGTGTCCTTCCGTTACGGGCCGCAGTCTCCGTGGGTCCTGAAAGAGGTGAGCGCCACGGTGCCCGAAGGCGCGCTGGTGGCTCTCGTTGGGAAGTCAGGCTCCGGCAAGAGCACCCTGGCCAAGGTGCTCCTGGGGCTCTATCCCTGCACGAAAGGCGAAGTCCTGTGGGACGGGAAGAGCCTCCCCGTCCTCGACCTTCCCAGCCTGCGGCGCCAGACGGGGGTGGTAGTTCAGAACGCCTTTCTCTTCAACGATACCATCCGGCGCAACATCACGATCGGGGCCTCCGACGTGTCCCTTGAACGGGTCCGGGAGGCGGCGCGTCTGGCTTGTATCGCCGATGACATCGAAGCCATGCCGATGGGCTACGACACCCTGCTCTCCGAAATGGCGAACAACATCAGCGGGGGGCAGCGCCAGCGCATCTGCCTGGCCAGAGCGCTCGTGCGGCAGCCGGCCATTCTCCTCCTGGACGAGGCCACGAGTGAGCTGGACCCTCCTACAGAAGCCAGCATTCACACCAATCTCGCCCGGCTGGGCTGCACCCGGCTCATCATTGCCCACCGGCTGAGCACGGTTCAAAACGCCGACCGGATCTGGGTGCTGGAAAGCGGCCGGATTGTGGAGCAGGGGACGCATGCGGAGCTCCTGGCCCTCGGGGGGGCTTATGCCGTCCTGGCCCAAGGCCATGGGAACCGCAAGGAGCCAGGGCGCCGAAGGGCGGGCTAGACAAGACGCAAACTGGTGCGTCACCTTCAATGAGGCCGGGTCCGGCGATAATGAGACCGGCCAGAGCGATAGGGGGTTCGCGATGGAGCGTAAGAGGCGGCGCGGGATAGGGAGAGGGGCCGTGGTGGCCCTTTTGACGGTGGTGGCCCTGGCCAGCGTGGCGGGGTGCAAGAAACCAAAAGCCGAGGTGACCGGCACGCTGGTCCGGGTGGAACAGCGGACGCTCGAGAGCACCGTCTCGGCCACGGGCACCATCACGCCACAGGTGGGAGCGGACGTAAAGGTCGGCCCCCGCATTTCAGGCCTTCTCCAGAAGCTCTACGTAAAGGTGGGTGACACCGTCCAGACCGGCGAGGTGCTGGCGGAGATCGAACACGCGGATCTGGACCAAGCCGTCCGGGACGCCGGGACATCGGTGAAGGAGGCCCGGGCCAAGCTGGATCTGGACAAGCTGGTTCTCGCGCGCCGGGTCCGCTTGGAGCGGGAGGGCATCGTCTCTCCGGAGGACCTGGACATTGCCCGCGAGACCGTCACGGTGGATAAGGCAGCTCTCGAAAGTGTCCAAAGTCGCCTGGCCTCGGCGCGCATCGTGCAAAGCTACGCCACCGTGAGGGCGCCCATATCAGGCACCGTGACGGCCATTTCGACCCAGGAGGGCGAGACGGTGGCCGCGAGCTTCGCGGTGCCGACCTTCGTCACGATCGTGGACCTCAATCGCCTCCAGGTGGATGCCTACGTGGACGAGGTGGACATCGGGCGCGTGAAGCCCGGTCAGGCGGCCACCTTTACGGTGGATGCGGCGCCCTCGGAGACCTTCCACGGAACGGTGCAGGCCGTGATTCCCCAGGCCATGGTGCGCAACAACGTTGTCAACTACGTGGTGTTGCTCGCCATCCAGAAGGGCCCCAAGGGGA
Organism: Acidobacteriota bacterium; assembly: GCA_021778515.1. GTDB lineage: Bacteria > Acidobacteriota > UBA4820 > UBA4820 > DSQY01 > DTPS01. The sequence continues at coordinate 44,605 of JAJYCJ010000012.1, read as the reverse complement.
TTCTACGTCCCGCCATGACGGCCACCGTCTCCATCGAGACGGGCGAACACCGGGCGGCCCTCGTGGTGCCTGCGGGGGCGGTTCAGTATGACGCCCAGGGGAGCAGCTACGTGACGGTGATGGTGAAGGGCAAGCCCCAGAAGAAGATCGTGGTTTGCGGTTCGCAGAGCGGCGGAGAGATTCCCATCAAAGACGGCCTGTCCGAAGGGGAAGAGGTCCTCCTTCCCCAGGCTCAGAGCGGTGGGGCGTGATGAAAGAGGAGGTCGCATGATCCAGCTCCAGAAGATAGAGAAGACCTACCAAGCGGGTGGGGTGGAGACGCCGGTGCTCCGGGGGATCGATCTCACCATCGAACAGGGCGAATACGTGGCCCTCATGGGCCCCTCCGGGACGGGCAAGAGCACCCTCATGAACGTCCTGGGGCTCTTGGACTCGGCCTCGGGCGGCCGCTACCTGTTCGATGGAGAGGATGTCACGGACCTGGGCGACAGGGCTCTCTCACGCCTCCGTAACCAGCGCATCGGGTTCGTCTTCCAGCTCTTCCACCTGCTGCCCCGGATCTCCGCCTTGGACAATGTGTTGCTGCCCCTGTTGTATTCGCCGCACTACCCGAAGGATGCCAAGGAGCGCGGCAAGGGGCTGCTGGAGCAGGTGGGACTCGGAGATCGCGTCAAGTACAAGCCTTATGCCCTCTCCGGTGGGCAGCAGCAGCGGGTGGCCATCGCTAGGGCCCTCATCAACGAGCCGGCGCTCATCCTGGCCGACGAGCCCACGGGCAACCTGGACCAGAAGGCCGGTGCCGAAATTCTGGATCTCTTCGACCAGCTCCACGCCCAGGGGCGAACGCTCATCCTCGTTACGCATGATCCCGCCGTGGCCGCCCGGGCCAAACGGATCGTAGCGCTCCGGGACGGCACCGTGGAATCCGACCGGTCCGTGGCCTGACAAAGGCCCGCGGAGCTTTCACCCATGATGACGCGCCGCCTGCTTGCCTCCTCGCTGGGGGTCCTGATCGCTCACAAGGCGAGGACCTTCTTGTCCTGCTCGGCGGTCTTCGTGGGGGTCTGCGCGGTGACGCTCATGCTGGGGACGGGGCAGTCGGCCCAGAAGGACCTGAACCGCCGTCTCGACGCCCTGGGGACCCGCGTGCTCGTGGTCCAGGCGGGGGAGTTCCAGCCCATCGGCAACCGGCAGATGCAGGTGGCGTCGTTCACTACGCTCGTGCCGGCTGATGCTGCAACCCTCCTCCAGGAGGTCCCCCAGCTCGCCTCGGCCTCGGGCATCGCCGAGGACCAAAAGGTCGTGACGTGCGGCCGGGAGAAGGGGCTGGTGTCGGTGCTGGGGGTCGAGCCGCCCTATTTCGCCATGTCGAGGCTACACCTGACAGCCGGACGGTTCTTCACGCCAGAGGAGAATCGGGGCCAGGCCCGGCTGGCCGTGCTGAGTGCCAGGACGGTACGGGATCTGCGCCTGGGAGCCCGGCCACTGGGCGCGGATCTGCGCGTGGGGGGCGTCCTCTTTCGGGTCGTGGGAGTGGTCCAGGACGAGGGCGGAGCGGACGAGCAGGGGGCCGATACCCTCTATGTTCCCCTCACCACGGCCATGGGCCGGCTCTTCGGCGTCTCCTACCTGGCGAGCATCGAGGTCCAGGCCCGCCCCGGAGCGGACCTGGGCACCACCACGGGACGCATGATAGCCGTCCTGCGCCAGGCCCACCGCCTGCCCCCCAACCGGGGCAACGACTTCACGATTCAGGATCCGGCGGCGCTCCTCAAGGCCCAGCACGACATGGGTGCGGCTTTCCAGGGACTCATGGAGGCCGTGGCCGGAGTCTCGCTGCTGACAGGCTGCGCCGGTATCGCGGCGGTGATGCTCCTCTCGGTGCGGGAGCGCACGGGGGAGATCGGCCTGAGGCGGGCCATCGGAGCCACGCGGGGAGCCGTGGCGCTCCAGTTTCTGGTAGAAGCCGCCGCCCTCTCCGGGACGGGCGGGGCGGCCGGCGCGCTGGCCGGCTTCGGCGGGACCGCCCTCGTCTGCCTCACCGCGGGCTGGCCGCTCGTCTGGCCCTGGAGCGGAGCGGCGCTGTCGTTCACCCTCTCCGTGGGGCTCGGCCTCCTCTCGGGGCTGGCTCCCGCCCTCCGCGCCGCTTACCTCGACCCCGCCAGAGCCCTCGTCTCTCCGGGGTAGCGCGGGGCCGTGCAAGCGTAGGGGGGAGGCGGCCGCCTCCCCCCTACGCTTGTCCGGATCCTGCATCTCCAGGCCTTGTGGGCCGACCGCCACCGAGGCGCCCGGCCTGCAAGTGACCGATGTCCCGAATTTCCTCTTCCCAGCCTGCCGCCGCTCGACCCCGCGGTTCTCTCGTCCACCGCGGCGCCTTCGAAGGCCTCCTCCCACCCTAATCACCTCATCGCCTCATCTCGCACCTGCCGTTCCGCGCCCCGCGGCCGACCGGCTATACTGGGGCGACGCAGAGGAGGGAGGAGGCGTTGTCCAACCACGAGACCATCACGCTCACCCTCGGCCTGGCCCTCTGGATGGGGGTCACGGCCATGAGCCTGGCTCGGCGTCTGCGCGTTCCTCCCCTGCTCTTCTACCTCCTCGCGGGCCTCGCGCTGGGGCCCATGGGGCTGGGCTGGATAAGCCCCCAGGCCCTAGGCGACCGCCTCTCCACCCTCGTGGAGTTCGGCCTGGCCATCATCCTCTTCGAGGGGGCCCTGAGCCTCCCCAGCTCGGCGGGCGGGGCCCTGCCCCACTCCTCGCGCCGTCTTCTGGGCATCGGCATGCCGATGACGGCCGTGCTCTCGGCCCTCACGGCGCACTTCGTGGCCGGGCTCGATCCGCTGGCCTCCGCCGCCTTCGGCGCCCTCATCTCGGTCACCGGCCCCACCACCATCGGTCCCCTGCTCCGGAGCCTTGCCATCAGCCGCCGGCTCGAGGTCCTCTTACGCAACGAGGCCATCTGGGGGGACTGCCTCGGCATCCTCATGGCGAGCCTGGTGCTCCCCTTCTGGATCCAGCGCGGCCCGAAGGCCCTCGCCAGCCTCCCCTACCACCTCTTCGAGATGGTCGGGCTGGCGGCGGTGATGGGCGTCGTCGCCGGGGTCCTGCTCGCCAGGTGGGTGCTCCCGGCGCTGGCCAAGCTCGGGGAGCCCGAGTTGCCGGGCATGGCGGCCCTGGCGTGGGCCATCCTCGCCTTCACCGCCGCTCAGACCCTGAGCCCCGGGAGCGGCCCCATCGCCAGCGCCGTCGCGGGCTTCACGCTGGTCACGATGAAGGGCCCCTTCGCGGCGGAGATCCGCCTCTTCAAAGGCCAGGTGGCCTACCTCTTCATCAGCATGCTCTTCGTCCTGCTCTCGGGCCTCTTTCACCTTTCGGCGATCCAGGGAAACCTCACCAGGCTCCTGCTGACGGCGCTCATCCTGGGCTTCATCGTGCGCCCAGCCAGCCTCTTCCTCGCCTTCTGGGGAACCGAGCTCCCGATGGCGGAGCGGCTCTTCACGGCCCTCATCGGCCCTCGCGGCATCGTCGCCCTGGCCACCGCCTCCTTCGTGCTGACCCAGCGGGGCGATGACCCCATGGCCCGCGAGGCCTTCGCCCTGACCTTCCTGGTGATCGCCCTCTCGGCGGGCTTTGCGACCCTCATGGGACGCCCCCTCGCCTGGCTCCTGCGGATCCGCGTCGCGGAGTCCAGGACGGGCATCGTGATCGTGGGCATCAACCCCTTCTCCACGGCGCTCGCAACGGCCCTTTCGGGCAGGGTCCCCGTGCGGCTGCTGGACAGCGATCCGGCCAAGGTGCAGGCCACGGCCATTCCGGGCGTGGAGGTGGTTCAGGGCAACGCCCTCGACGAGAGCCTCTATGAAGACGCCGCGGAGCTCGGCTACCGGAGGGTCCTCGCCGCCACCCCCAACGACGCCCTCAACGGCATGGTCCTCGAACACGCGGAGCCGGTCTTCGGGAGAAACCGCCTCTTCCGGATCGCCAGCAGCCCCTCCGCCGCCCTCGTCCGGCTGCGGCCCCATCTGGCCAAGACCCTGGCCTTCAGCGAGGAGTTCCACACGGGCCTCCTGCCGGAGGGCGGACGATGGCGCATCCGCGAGGCCGCCGGGACCGCGCCCGGCCTCTGGCCCCTGGCCTCTCTCAAGGGGGACGGCGTCCGGCTCATCCGCGGGGGCGGTAGCGAGCCGCCTCCCTACCTCGTGCTGGAGATGGACGGGCCGCTTCCGGTTTCCCGCTCCGGACCCGTGGACCTGCCTTCCGGTCGGGGTTAGGATGCGCGCAACGGCTGAGGTCGACCGAGGGAGGTGCTCATGAGGAATGCCGTGCGGCGCATCCTGGTGCGAAGGGGATTCCGCCTTGCGGGGGACTACCTGCTCCTGACGGCGGGCGCGCTCATCGTGGCGGCGGGGGTGGACCTCTTCCTGACGCCGAACCACGTGGTGGCGGCGGGGGTCACCGGTCTCGCCATGCTCGCCTTCTTCCTCTGGAAGTGGCCGGTGGGGCTGGTCACCCTGGCGCTCAACGTGCCCCTGCTCCTGGCGGGTCTCCGGTGGGGCGGCGGCTACAAGGTCCTGGTGAGGACCATCTACGCCACAGTGGTGATGAGCTTCGGCATCGACCTGCTCCAGCCGCTCCTGCCGGCGGTCCACGGCGACCCGCTCATCTACACCCTCTTCGGGGGACTCGTGGACGGCCTCGGCATCGGGCTGGTGCTGAGGGGACGCGGCACCACCGGCGGCACGGACATCATCGCCCAGCTCCTCCAGCGCTACCGCCGCATCCCCTTCGGCCAGGTCTTCCTGGTGAGCAACACGGTGATCCTGCTGGCCGCCATCCCCGTGGTCGGCCTCGTGCCCGTGCTTTACGCCCTCATCGTGAACTACATCTCCAGCCGGGTCCTGGATACGGTGCAGGAGGGGCTCGGCTACGCCCGGTCGGTGCTCATCGTGAGCAAGAAGATGGACGAGGTGCGCGAGGCCATCCTGAAGGAGGTGGGCCGCGGGGTGACGGTCCTCCAGGGCTGGGGAGGCTACAGCCGCGAGCCGAGGCCGGTCCTCTACGTGGTGGTCTCCCGCTCCCAGATCACGGCCCTCAAGAGGATCATCGCCGAGGTGGACCCCCTGGCCTTCGTCGTGGTCTCCGAGGCCCACGAGGTGCTCGGCGAGGGCTTCCGGCCCGTGGCGGGGGAGGGGTAGCGCTAAGCCGTTGACATCCCATTTTCTGCGGCGTACCTTCCTTGTCATAGCGTCGGGAGTGCCGCGGAGGGAGGCTCCATGAGCGATTCCAAGCGCTGTTCACCGCGTGCCAGGACGACAACCTCCGCCCTCCGCGAGCGGGTGCGCCGCCTGGGGGCCGTGGTGGAGGCGGGCGCCCTCACCCACCAGACCCTCGACCTGCACGTGATCGCGGAGCGCATCGTGGCCATGGCGGCCGAGCGCATCGGGGCTGAGCGCGGCAGCCTCTTCCTCCTGGACCGCGGGGGGGCCACGCTCTCCTCGCTCGTGGCCCAGGGGCTCGACGGAACGCCCCTGACCGTGAAGATGGGCGAGGGGATCGTGGGTTCCGTGGCCCGGAGCGGGAAGGCCCTGGTGCTGGATGACCCCTACGCCGACCCGCGCTTCGACCGCTCCTTCGACGAGGCCTCGGGCTTCCTCACGCGTTCCCTGCTGACCGTGCCGGTCCGGGACCGCGACGGGGAGCTCGTGGCGGTGCTGCAGCTTCTGAACCGCCGCCGAAACGGATTCGGCCGGGAGGACGTCCGGTTCCTGGCGGAGCTGGGGGTCCCCTTCGCCCTGGCCCTGGAAACCGCCCGCCAGCACCGCGCCATCCTGGAGCGCGAGCGCCTGCGCAAGGAGCTGCAGCTCGCCGCCGACATCCAGCGGGCCCTCTGCCCGAAGGATCTGGGCCGGGTGGAGGGGCTGGAGCTGGCCGTCCTCTGGAAGCCCTGCCTGGAGGTGGGTGGAGACTACTACGACCTCATCCCCGGGAAGGACGGCTCGTGGTGGCTGGTGGTGGCCGACGTTTCGGGCAAGGGGGTCGCGGCGGCCCTGATCGCCTCCAACCTCCAGGCCTTCCTCTGGAGCCGCCGGGACTCGGGCGAGCCGCTGCACGAGCTGGCGGCGGAGGGCAACGACCTGCTCCACCGCCTCACGGACGGGCGCAAGTACGCGACCCTCGTCCTGGCTGAGTGGCGGCCGGAGGCGCGCGAGCTCCGATGGGTGAACGCCGGCCATCCGCCCATGCTCCTGAGGCAGGGGGGGGCCGTGAAGCGCCATGCGGCCACGGGACCTCCGCTGGGCCTCATTCCGGGCCTTCCCTATGCCTGCGGCTCGGCGGTCTTGGAGGAGGGTGACCTCCTGCTCGCCATCACCGACGGGGTCACGGAGGCCAGTGCGGAGCAGGGCGGTGAGGAGTTCGGCATGGAGAGGGCCGCCGCCGGACTGGAGCGTGCCCGGGAGCCCGAGGCGGCGGTGCGCGCCCTCCACGCGGCCGTCGCGGATTTCGTGTCGGGGGCCGCCCTGCGCGATGACGTGACGGTGCTGTGCGCGAGGTGCCGGGCCTAGTCGGCGGGCAGGAACATTTGGCCGCGAGCCCATGTTCTTAGCGCCAGGAGAGGGCCCATGGACGAGACGCTGGAGCGGGTCACCGAGGCGCTGGGCATCCCCCGCCTGCGGCGCCACATCTTCCTCTGCTGCGATCAGACCAAGCCCAAATGTTGCGCCAAGGAGGCCGGGCTCGAGTCCTGGAGCTACCTCAAGCGCCGGCTCGACGAGCTGAAGCTGGCGGGGCCGGGCGGGGTCTACCGGACCAAGGCCAACTGCCTGAAGATCTGCCGCCAGGGCCCCATCGCCGTGGTCTACCCGGAGGGCACCTGGTATCACTCCTGCACGCCCGAGGTCCTGGAGCGCGTCATCCAGGAGCACCTCATCGGCGGAAGGCCCGTGCGGGACTACCTCTTCGCCGCGCATCCGCTGGAGGGCGGAGCGCCAGCCGAGGTGGGCCCGGACGGATAGCCCGCGCTTCGGAGAAAAGGCCATGACCCCAATCCCGCGATGGCGGGGACAAGAAGGTCCGAATGCTCATGAATGCTGCTTTCTGGCAAAACCGCCGATTGCATTTCAAGGGATTGGGTCATTCGACCCCGGACTGGATCCGGGGGAAGAATGCTCCAAGAGTGGGGTGAGGCTCCACGGGCTTTGCCCCAAATCCCGCGATTGGACATGGGAGTGGCTCCGAAAGGCAGATGGAGGGTAGTTCCCGTGAAAGACGGTCTTCACCCGCGAAGGGATTTGGGTGGCCTTCGAACCCGGCCCAGGCCGGGCGAGGAAGCCCCAAGGGTGGGGTGGGGCCCCAACGGGCTTTGCCCGTGGGGCGGGGCCCCGGAGGACAACACGACGATTCGGCAGGCTTTGCCTGCGAATCGGAGGAGGAAGCCCATGGCCCTCCCCGTCCAAGAGACAATGCCTTTCCCCCGTGTGTCCGAAACCTGGCCGAAGCCACCCGTATTTCAATCGCGGAATTTGGGTTGCCCGCGGAGCGGGGAGGGAATGGCCCTCCCCGTTTTGGAGACGCTTCCTTTCCGCCGTGAACCATCCCCATCGCCGAAGGCAGAGCATGTCCATCGCGGGATTTGGCCATGAAGGAGCGGTACGCGCGCTTTGCGGAGTTCTACCCCTTCTACCTCTCGGAGCACCGCAACCGCACCTGCCGGAGGCTCCACTTCATCGGCAGCCTCCTGGTGCTCGCCCTCCTGGCCTCGGCCGCGATCACCAGGATCTGGTGGCTCCTGCTCCTCATGCCCGTGGCGGGCTACGGCTTCGCCTGGGTGGGCCACTTCGTCTTCGAGAAGAACCGGCCGGCCACCTTCACCCACCCGCTCTATAGCCTGGCGGGCGACTGGGTGATGTTTTTCTCCATCCTCACCGGCAAGATCCCGTTCTAGCCCAAATCCCGCGATTGGACGTGGTAGTAGCGCCGAAAGGCAGATAGAATGTGGATTCCGCGAAAGCCGGTGTTGACCCGCCAAGGGATTAGGGCTGCCTCCGACCCCGGACTTGGTCCGGGGGAGGAAGCCCCGAGGGTGGGGTGGGGCCCCAGCGGGCTTTGCCCGTGGGGCGGGGCCCCGGAGGGCAACGCGACGATTCGTCAGGCTTGGCCTGCGAATCGGAGGAGGAAGCCCATGGCCCTCCCCGTCCAAGAGACAATGTCTTCCCCCCGTGAACCGGAACCATAGCCGAAGCCACATGCCCGTCAATCGCGGAATTTGGGTCTAGGGGGATCGCGTCCCGTCTGTCTCCCCGTCTTGAACGGGGTAGCGCTGCATGGCGGGGGGCACGATCCGCAGGTACTCCTCCCGGCCGATGCCGTTGCGCCAGTGGCCCGCCGCCATGGCCAGGGCCATGCCGCCGAAGTAGACGAGCAGGACCAGGGCGAGAGCCGCGAGGGCGAGGCGGGGGCGCTTGAGACCCGGCCCGGGGCCCACTACGAGCGCATCGGGCTCCGGGCAGGCGTCCACGCAGAGCAGGCAGGCCGTGCACTCGGGCGAGCGCACGGCACCCAGCTCGTGCACCTTCAGGTGCATGGGACAGGCCCTCGTGCAGGCCTGGCAGTGGGTGCAGGCCTCCTCCACGCGGCGCACCTTGAGGGGGCTCAGCAGGCTGACGAGGCCGGTGAGCGCGCCGTAGGGGCAGAGGTACCGACACCAGGCGTTCTGCACGAGGAAGGAGAGGAGCAGGAGCCCCGCCAGCACCGCGACGGTGAGGGTCGAGGGATGGGCGAAGAAGGCCAGCATCCGCACGTCGGCCACGCGGTTGTAAGGCCCCTCGATGAAGGCCTCCAGCGCCCTCGGCGGCATGGCCACGAAGATGAAGAAGGCGAAGAAGGCCAGCAGGAGGTACTTGGGCGCCATGAGCACCCCGTCCAGCCAGCGGGGAAGGCGGTGGGCCGGCCAGCGCGGAAAGAGCTTCGCCCTCAGGCGCCAGAGCCACTCGGAGAGCGCGCCGATGGGGCAGAGCCAGGCGCAGAAGGACTTCTTCAGAAGGAGGCTCGCGAGGAGGGCCAGCAGGAGGAGCACCGCGGCGGAGGGCTGGACGGCGTCGAGGCGGCCCGTCGCGAGCCAGTGGCGCAGACCCATGAGGCCGGCGATGGGCAGGAAGCCCCCCACCCCCGGCGGCCTCGCCACGGCGGGCAGGCGCGGGTCCAGGCAGGAGGCGACGAAGCGGCTGAACTGGACGCCGATGACGAGGACCAGGAGGACCATGAAGAGCTGGAGGGCTCTGCGCAGGCGGGTGGCGGTGGGCTTGGGCCGCCCGGCGTGCGCCTCCCTTTCGGCCTCCGGGTGCGCGATCTCGGATGCGGCCATGGGCCACCTCCTCAGCGAGGCGGCCAATATGATACCGAATCAGTCCCTTTTCAACACGGCGGGCTCACGGGCCCCCTACCGAGCGCCAGATGCCCCAAGCGGACAACTATCCAAGATCATGGCTGTCCAAAACAGACCGCTTTGCCGGCTCCGCGCCACGGCCGCGCCACGGCCGCGCCACGGCCGCGCCGTGGGGATAGAGCACAGCCGGCGTGCCGCCCGGGCGCCTGCGGTGCCTTCTTCAGGGGCCAGGGGAGCCGCCTCGACGGGCGCTTCTTCTGCCGCTGTCATCCCGCGGCCACCTTCGAAGCTCTGCTAGCACGCGATCCCGTCGCTCCGATCCTTCTCGCCACGCGCCGGAACGCGCCCTGTGCGGCAGGGCCCGTCCCGCCGGGGACGGGCCTCGCCCGATGGATCGCATGCCATGAGGCGGAAAGACGCGGCGGCCCCCTACCACCTCCTCTCGGTGGCCGGAGAGAAGCCCACGAGCTGGGCTTGCTCCCCCTCCACCGGCTCGAAGGCCGACATGACGCCCACGCGGCCCGGCCCGTGCAGCCTCAGCCACGTGTAGCGCTGGCTGTAGCCGCCGAAGAAGCTGAAGGTCTGGCTCGGGTGCTCGAAGTGGAGCTGCATCTGCACGCCAGGGTCCTTGTAGAGGAGAGAGGTGGGCTTGATGAGGATGGTCTCTCCCGGCTGCAGGTTGCGCACGAAGACGTTGCCCGAGGCGTGGATCAGCAGGAAGCCGGGGCCGGCGGGGGCCGTGAAACGGTCCATGAGCATGCCCATGGGGTAGATGGTCTCGGTCTCCGTCTCGTTGCCCTTCTGGATGCGGATCTTGTACCAGACGTTGGTCTGGAACCAGTCGTAGGCCACCGAGTGGGTCGCCACCACGAGGAGGTGCTCGCGCACGTCCACCGCGTCCCCCTTCTGCAGGGGCAGCGCCAGCAGCTCGCCGGGCGCGTCCCGCGAGAAGGCGATGCGGCCCGGGCCCTTGGCCTCGGTCATGACGATGGGCATGCCGGCGAGCATGCGCTTGAAGGCCCCCTTGAGGGGCATGGCGCCCACCTGGACCTGGCCGTCCATCCAGAGGAGCACGTGGTGGGCGAAGTAGACGCCGTCGCCCGCGGCGAGCTGGAGGTCGGCCACGGGCACGTAGGTCCCCTCGATCTGGCAGATGGAGTTGCCGAACTTGAGCTTGGCCATGTCCTTCTGCGCGGGGGCCTCGCTCCAGTGCGCGGGAGAGACGATGGAGCGCACGTCGATGGGCGATCCGCAGCCGGGGCACGAGAGGGCCGTGCCGTCGCTCGCGGCGCCGCAGTAGGGGCAGGTGTAGGTCCGGCCGGCGGCCGGCGCGTTCTGGTCCGCCATGGCCCCCTCCTATTCGCCCGAGGCGTGGTGCACGTACATGGACTGGATGCCCACCCGGCCGGGGCCCGTCATCTTGGCGAGGCTCATGCCGAAGCCGCCGAAGAACCCCGAGGTGAGCTTCTGCTGCTGCACCGCCATGGTCACCGTGGAGTCCTTGTAGAGGAAGGCGCCCGGCTCCAGGAGGATGCTCTCGCCCGCCTTCAGGGTCCGCTCGAAGACGTTGCCGTAGCCGTGGAGGATGAGCAGCCCCGGGGCGCTGGCGGTGACGAAGCGGTCCATGAACATCCCCTGCCCGCCGAAGAGGATGTTGGCCAGCCCCTTGATGCGGACGAAGGAGTATTGGATGGTGTGCGAGGCCAGGAGGAAGGCGTGCTCGCGCACGTCCAGCTCCATCCCGGGGTGCAGGGGGAGCACCACCAGCTCGCCCGTGGCGTCCCGCGAGAAGGCGATGCGGCCCTGGCCCGAGGCCACGCTGATGATGAAGGGCATGCCGGCCAGCACCCGTTTCATGCCGCCGGGGAGCTGGAGCGTCGTCAGGGGGACCGTCTCCTCCTTCCAGAGCATGACGTGGTGCTCGAAGTAGACGGAGTCGCCCGCGGCGATGTGCAGCTCCGCCACCGGGACGATCTCGCCCTCCACCTGGCAGGTGCTCTCGCCGAAGTGGATCTCGGTCATGTCGCGAAGCCGGGGCGCCTCGCGCCAGCCCGACTCGCTCACCAGGTTCCGCACGTCCAGGGGCGCCCCGCAGGAGCGGCAGCTCGTGGCCGTCTTCTCGTTCTGCCCCTGACACCACTGACACTGGATTCGCTCCAGCGGGGCCTGGGCCGCGCCGGGCTGGTTCTGGACGCCGTCGCTCATGGGACCTCCTCGGGAGCCGTCCGCGGCCGGCGAACCCCCGCGCCGAACCGCCCCGTCTCGTTCTCTGCCGCACCCACCGTCTCCCAACGGCCCCGGGCAACCCTGGACTATGTATTGATTATAACACCACGGAGGCTCTTCTTATTGCAGGAGCCAGCGGAACGAGCGCCGCGGTGGAGGGTGGGGAGTGGAGCGCCCCCCCCGGTCCCGCTCCTGCGCGCGCCGCCTCACCACGGAGAGCACGGAGGACACGGAGAAAAACGGCGCGGTGGAGGGTGGGGACGCTAGGCGCGAGACGCGAGACGCAAGGGGCGTCATCCCGAGGACTCCTTCGAAGGGCTGCTGGCAGAGGATCCCGCCGTGGAGAGACCGCCGCCGCGTCCGATGCTCGCCATCGGCCGGCGCCCTCTTGGCCGGGACGCGCCTTCCTCCGCCTCGCTCCGAAGGACATGCTCCGCCAGAAGGATCAGCAGTCGCTTTGAACCGCCATCCTCGGATTTCCTCGCGGCTCCTTGTTACCCCCTTCCGTTCGCCATCACGCTGGCCGTATACTAATGCCATCACCGAAGTGCGTTCGCCGGGATTGTCGCATGGAGAGGGGACGTGGGGGGGCTTCAAGCCGTGCCTTGGGCGCGGACCATCGCCGAAACGGCAGAATCACGCATGGACGAGGCGGTCCCAGAGGCGGAAACGCTCCGATACGACGTGCGCGCCCCGCTTCCGGATTCCGCGCCGTCCTCTCCGGAGACGGGTGTCGCCCTTTCCCGTCGCGGCCGTGGGGGCGGCGCCGGTGAAAGGGCCGCGCGGGATTCCGCACCCTGCTTCCTCCTGTGCGGGGGGAGCAGTGCGGCCTTCGGAAATGGCCCCGCAACGCGCATGGGAGCCGTTTCCCCGATTTTCGGCGGGCCGAGGGCCCCTTCGCGGGCCGCTTCCGACACCTGTCCTGGGCATTTCAATCCGTCAGAGGACATTTCGGGGGACCGGCGGGCTCTGCCCTCCGGTTTTCATGCCATGGCGTTGAGTGGGCCTCCCGCCCGAATGGGTCGGGCGGCGGGGATCCCTGTCGGGAGGACTTCCACATGGAGATGGTGAAGGACACGGCGAGCTGGACGGGCATGGTGAACGAGCACGGCATCTACCACCTGGCGCGGATCAAGGCCGACGTCAAGACCAAGGGGCTGGCGCCCCCGTTCGAGGCCCAGCAGGCGGCCCTGGAGAAGAAGGGCCAGCTCTTCATCGAGGCCGGGCGCGCCAAGGCGACCCTGGAGGCGGAGCTGGCGCGGGCGGACCTGGACATGGACAACCTCATCCGGGATCTCTACTTCTCCAAGCTGGCGCAGTGCAAGAACAACAAGAGGGACGCCACCTTCCTGCGCTGGTTCCCGGAGGGCCTGAGCGCCATCATCCGGGACGGCTACGCCGGCGAGATCGGGCGCGTGACGGCGCTGGCCGCCGTCCTCGAGGAGACGCCCGACGACCCGCTTGCGGGCAAGTATCTGCCCCAGATCAAGGCCCAGCTCGGCACCTACACCAAGACCCTCACCGCGTTCCAGGCCAGCCTCACCGTCGCCGCCAACGCCTGGGCCCTGCTGGAGGCCGAGAAGGTCAACTGGCTCGCCGCCTACCGCAAGAACTACGCCGACATCCTCTCCGCCTTCGGCGGCGACAAGCGCACCGCCGACTCCTTCTTCAAGAAGGCCGCCAAGGCCAAGGCCAAGAAGGACAACGGCAACGGGACGCCGGCCGTGGGAGCAGCGAGCTAGATCAGAATGGCTGGCGGGGGTGGGGGTTCTTCTCACCCCCGCCCCCTGGGAGGCATCGATGAACCGGTTAGCCGACATTCGCTTCCTGGGTGAGTATCGCGACTTTTCCTCCATGAGACCAGTTGCAGTTGCCGAGGCGCTCCACGCCGCCTATGAAGAGGCATTCACTAAGCAAGACTTCAATCGGGCAGGTCATCTCATTGCATCTCTTCACTTGGAGCTAGTAAGCGCATGGGAGGCGACAGGCGCACTGCTGATTGCAGTTTCCAAAGCCTCGAGGTGCAGAAGCATCCTGTCGTCCTTTCTCTCCTACAAGCAGGGCGAAGTTGGCCACTTTTTCAAAGGACTGATGGAATCAGAGGACTGGTTTGGGTATGTCGGGCTGCCCTCGGCCGAAACACTTAACAAGTTGGTCGGGGATGATGCTGGCCCTGAAAAGCTCAAGGACTCAGATCTCAAGAAACTGCTCTTTCCAATGGTAGATATGTACCTCAAGGATGGAGTTGTTCAAGCATACAACAAGCTAAAACACGGGAACGTGATGATCCGAGATCGTTTTGCGATAAGCGATGATCCTGAGCTCTCACATAAGCGGGCGGGAGACTCCCTTTTCCTGGTCATGAACGATCATAGTCTCGTATCCATACGAGTTAGCACCAGCAAGGCGCGTGAATTAGCGGCAATCTATCTCAACAATATTAGGGAAAATCAAAAGAGAACTGCCGCTATTCTTGAGTGGGTCATCTTCTGCTTGAGAGAGAGAGCGGCCCTGGGCAAGGGGTCCAACACGACTCCCCAAGATGACCTTCGACGTGGTCTCTCCAGGAGCCCCGCAGATGGCGACTGACGCCAAGGCGCCCAGCCGCGTATCAGTGGGCATCGTCTTCGTGATGCCCACCGCCTTGGGCCCATGGGGGCAACGCGGCGTTATGCTCCGGTCTTGCCACAAATAATGGTGGGCAACGCCGCTGCGCCGCTTTTGACCACCTTACAGCTTTCTCCGTGCTCTCCGTGCTCTCCGTGGTGAATATTCGCGCTCCGGAGAGCGCTCCTACAGGGTCTTCGACGGCGGGGTTTTCGACGGCGGGCTTTTCTCCGTGCTCTCGGTGTTCTCCGTGGTGAGGCTTCTCCCCCTTCGCTCTTCGCCTTTCGCCTTCCCGTTGCTACAATCGCCCCGGAGGTCGTCGCGCCATGGCGAAGCAGGAGGAACCGAACAAGGTCATCTATTCGATGGTGGGCGTGGGCAAGGTCCACGGCCCCAAGCAGGTCCTCAAGGAGATCTCCCTCGGCTACTTCTACGGCGCCAAGATCGGCGTCATCGGGCTCAACGGCTCGGGGAAGAGCTCGCTCCTGAAGATCATGGCCGGCCTCGACGCGGAGTTCCTCGGCGAGGTCCACAAGTCGGCGGGGTACAGCATCGGCTACCTGGAGCAGGAGCCCCGCCTCGACCCCGCCAAGACGGTGCTCGAATGCGTCAAGGAGGGCGTATCGGAGACCGTCGCGCTCCTTCGGCGCTTCGACGAGATCAACGAGGGCTTCGGCGCCGAGGGGGCCGACTTCGACAAGCTCATCGAGGAGCAAGGCAAGGTGCAGGAGAGGCTCGACGCCCTCTCGGCGTGGGATTTGGATTCCCGCCTCGAACTGGCCATGGACGCCCTGCGCTGCCCGCCCGGCGACACGCCCATCTCCGTCCTCTCGGGCGGCGAGCTGCGGCGCGTGGCCCTCTGCCGCCTGCTCCTCCAGAAGCCCGACATCCTCCTGTTGGACGAACCCACCAACCACCTGGACGCCGAGTCCGTGGCGTGGCTCGAACGCCACCTCCAGCAGTATGAGGGGACGGTCATCGCGGTGACCCACGACCGCTACTTCCTCGACAACGTGGCGGGCTGGATCCTGGAGCTGGACCGCGGCCACGGCATCCCGTGGAAGGGCAATTACTCGAGCTGGCTCGAGCAGAAGCAGGAGCGGCTGCGCCAGGAGCAGAAGCAGGAGAGTGACCGGCAGAAGACGCTCCAGCGCGAGCTGGAGTGGATCCGCATGGCGCCCAAGGCCCGCCACGCCAAGGGTCAGGCCAGGATCAACGCCTACGAGCAGCTCCTCAACGCCCGCCCCGACGAGGTGGCCGGAGAGCTGGAGATCTACATCCCGCCGGGGCCCCGGCTGGGCGAGGTGGTCATCGAGGCGAAGGAGCTGTGCAAGGGCTTCGGCGACAACCTCCTCATGGAGGGGGTCACCTTCTCCGTCCCGCGGGCCGCCGTGGTGGGCATCATCGGACCCAACGGCGCGGGCAAGACGACCCTCTTCAAGATGGTCGCGGGGCTGGAGAAGCCCGACGCCGGGGCGCTCAGGGTGGGCGAGACGGTCCAGCTCGCCTACGTGGACCAGGCCCGCTCCGACCTCGATCCCGAGAAGACCGTCTACGAGATCATCTCCGACGGGCTCGACAACGTCCAGCTCGGCAAGGTGCAGATGAACTCGCGCGCCTACTGCGGCCGCTTCGCCTTCACGGGGGCCGACCAGCAGAAGAGGGTCTCCACGCTCTCGGGCGGCGAGCGCAACCGCGTGCACCTGGCGCGCATGCTCAAATCGGGCGCCAACGTGCTCCTGCTGGACGAGCCCACCAACGACCTGGACGTGAACACCCTGCGCGCCCTGGAGGACGCCCTCGAGCAGTTCGCCGGCTGCGTCCTCGTCGTCAGCCACGATCGCTGGTTCCTGGACCGCATCGCCACCCACATCCTCGCCTTCGAGGGCGAGAGCAGCGCCACCTTCTTCGAGGGCAACTTCCAGGAGTACGAGGAGGACCGCCGCAAGCGCTTCGGCGAGGAGGCCACGAGACCCCACCGGATCACCTACCGGAAGCTGACGCGGTAGAGGGAGCAGCGCCCTCCTCACCGCGGGCCATCTCCCGCCCTCCCGAGGTCCCGCCCCGGCCCGAACGGGGCGCCGCTCACGTGCGGCTCCCGATCCCTTGACCGCCTCCTCCTCACGCGCTACCGTGGGTTGGGGAAAACCCATGACGATGGAGGCGGGCAGGACCCTCGGGCACTACCGCATCGTGCGCCTGGCGCCCGCGGACGCCGATCCGAAGCCGACGCCGCCCGTGGCCGGGCGGGCTCGGCCGGAGTGGAATCGCGCCTTTGGGACGTTGGCTCGATACGGTGTTACATTGTAATGGATTCATGGGCGAACGGGTCTTCAGGAAGAGGGCTCCCGGCCTATCTCCCCGACCGCCCGCGCCTGGTCGGTCTTTCTGCATGGAGGTGCCTATGACACGCCTTCGGAATCCATGGGTGATGGTGTTGCTGGCAGGTGTGCTGCTGGTTTCGGGGGCTGGCCCGGCACCCCGGGCGCAGCTGGACAAGCTCCTGTCGCAGGGCGGAGGGATCGACGAGAAGACCGCCGCGGCGGGACTGAAGGAGGCGCTCCAGGTGGGAGCGGAGCGAACCGTCCTCCAGACCTCCAAGGTGGACGGCTTTCTCGGCAACGCCCTCATCCGCATCGCCCTGCCGAAAGAGATCCGGCCCATGGCCGACACGCTGCGCAAGCTCGGGATGGGTAAGGAGGTGGACGAACTGGAGGTGGCCATGAACCGGGCCGCGGAAAAGGCCGCCGGAGAGGCCAGGCCCATCTTCGCCGATGGCATCAAGCAGATGACCCTGCCCGACGCCGTGCACATCCTGCGCGGAGGAAACACGGCCGCCACGCAATACTTCCGCGCCCATACCTCCGCCGCCCTGGACGCCAAGTTCCTCCCCATCGTGACGAAGAGCATGGAGAAGGTGGGCGTGGCCCAGCAGTACAACCGCCTGATCGAGCGCTACGACAAGCTGCCCTTCGTCACGAAGCCGGCGGTGAACCTCGACCAGTACGTCACCAACCGGACCCTCGCGGGCCTCTTCACCGTCCTGGGCCAGCAGGAGAAGCGCATCCGCAAACACCCCGCGGCGAGGACCACCGATCTGCTCAAGGAGGTCTTCGGCCGGTAGACGGCGCCGGGGCTGCCCCCTCTGCCGGCCGGGCTGGCGCCCACCCGGACGGCGACCCACATTCTGGCCATCTTCCAGGAGACTTCCATGTACGCTGTCAGCCGCCGTTACCGTTTCGACCCCGCGAACGCGGAGAAGATCGACCGTGAGATCCAGGAGAGCTTCGTCCCTCTGCTGAAGAAGGCCCCTGGGTTCGTTGCCTACTTCTGGTTGGACAACGGGAACGGGGTCGGGGAGTCCATGACCGTGTTCGGGAGCAAGTCGGGCGCCGAGGGCTCGGTCTCCGTGGCGAAGTTCTGGGTGGAACACCACCTCGCGGGCATTCTCGGCACCCCCGAGGTCATCCAGGGAGAGGTCAAGGCCCACGGGTGAGGTCCTAGCCGACTGCGCCGGAAAAGAGCACAGGGGCGAGTTGCGACGCCCAGTCGCACCTCATGGACTGAAAGGGCCGCCCGAGCGGGCGGCCCTTTGTGCATTCGTGAATCGGCGCCATCACGGCTCCGGCGGGGGCAGGACGGGGTGGTAGTCGGGGTAGGGCGGCCTCTCGTAGTGCGGAGCCGGGTGCTCCTTGAGCTTCTCCATCAGGAGCTCCACCGTCTTTTCGAGCTGCGGATCGTGGCCCTCGCGCACGAGCTTGGGATCCTGCCAGACCGTCACGTCCGGTGCGATGCCGTGGTTCTCCACGTCCCAGTGGCCGCTCAGGCCGTAGATGGCCCAGCGCGGCGCCGTGACCGTGCCGCCGTCCATGAGGCGCGGGTAGCCGCCGATGCCCACGAGGCCGCCCCAGGTGCGCTCCCCCACGAGGGGGCCGATGTGGGCCTTGCGGAAGTACCAGGGCATGGCGTCCCCGCCCGACCCCGCGAACTGGTTGATGATCATCGCCTTGGGGCCGTAGATGGCCTCCGTCGGTTCGGTGTAGGCCTCGCCCTCGCGGGTCATGACCCGGCTCATGGGGACGCGGTTCAGGTAGTCGATGATGTAGTCGGCGAGCTGGCCGCCGTGGTTGTAGCGCTCGTCGAGCACCGCCCCCTCCTTGCCCACCTGGGCGAAGTAGTAGCGGTTGAAGCTCGTGAAGCCGCCGAACTGAGTGTCGGGGAGGTAGACGTAGGCCAGCTTGCCGCCGCTCAGGGCGTCCACCTTCCGCCGGTTGGCCTCGACCCAGTCCTCGTGGCGCAGTCCGAACTCGCTCTCCACGGGCACCACCGTGACGTCGCGGGCGCCCGTGCCGTCGGGGTCGGGCCCCACGCGGATCACGGTCTGCTGGCCCGCCGTTCCCTGGAAGAAGCGGTTGACGTCGTCCGAGGCGGTCAGGTTGCGGCCGTTCACGGCCAGCAGGTAGTCGCCCGCCTTCACGTCCACGCCGGGCTGGGTGAGGGGGGCCTGGAGCTTGGGGTTCCAATTCTCGCCGCTGTAGATCTTGGCGAAGCGGTAGCGGCCGTGGTCGATGGCGTAGTCGGCCCCCAGCAGGCCCACGGAGACCTTGTGCTCCTCCGGCTCCGTTCCGCCCCGCACGAACATGTGGCCCACCGACAGGTAGGAGAGCATCCGCCGGAAGAGGAAGGTCAGGTCGTCCCGGCTGGCGATGCCCGGGAGGTAGGGGGCGAAGGTCTTCTCGGCGGCGGCCAGGTCGAGGCCGTGGTAGTGGGGGTCGTAGAAGAAGTCCCGCTCGATGCGCCAGACCTCCCGGTACATCTGGGCCCACTCCTCGCGGGGCACCACGTAGACCTTCATGTCAGCGGTGCCGATCTTGCCCTCGCCGGGCTTGGGCGGCGCATCGGTCTTGGCGATGAACCAGTCGTTTCCCCTTTGGTAGAGCATCTTCTCGCCGTTGAAGGAGAGGACGAAGTCGTTCACCTTGTCGAGGAGGGGCTCGATCTTGCGCTTCTCGAGATCGAACCTCTCCACCGTGAGCTCGGGCCGGCCCTCGTCCATCTGCACGAGTGGCGCCTTCACGAGGAAGAGCTCGCCGGCCTTGCCCGCGCAGAGCCCCGCGTAATTGGCCGCGGGAACGGGCAGGGCGAGGGTTCGCTGGAGCAGGCCGTCGAAGTCGATGCGCACCTCGGGCGGCTTCTCCGCGGCCCCCTTGGCCTCCTTCGCCTCACCCTTGGCGCCCTCCGCAGGCTGCTCCTTCTTCTCCTGGGCCCCGGCCTTGGGGGCCTTCTCGTCGTCGCTCTGCGGGGCCAGCGGCGAGGGGAGGTCCTTGCGCAGGACGGCCACGTAGACGGAGCAGGTCACGGGGCGCGCCTCGCTCGTCATGTCCAGCCACCCGGCGGCCAGGCCCGTGTCGGTGCTCGCCGTGAAGAAGAGGTACTTGCCGCTCCGGTCGAAGACGGGGTAGAGGCAGTCGCTCATGCCGTCCGTGACCTGGGTCGCCTTGCCCGTGGCCAGGGAGTAGACGAAGACGGCGTGGAGGTGGTTGGGGAGCTGCTTCGTGTAGGTCAGCCAGCGGCTGTCCGGCGACCATTCCTGGTCGAACTCGTGGGCGGGCGTGTCGTAGAGGTCCGTGTCCACCTTCACCGGGACGGGGTGATCGAGGTCCACGAACCACAGGTTCAGGCGCTTGTCGCTGTAGGCGATCTTCTTGCCGTCGGGCGACCAGACGGGATCGTAGAAGAACGAGGGCGGCTCGCCGAGCGGGATGACGCGCACGGGCCCCAGGCCGCTCTGGCTGGAGATGTGCAGGGCGTACTCGCCGGAGGCGTCGGAGAAGTAGGCGATGGACTGGCCGTCGGGCGACCAGGCGGGGCTGCGCTCCATGACCCCCGGCGTCGAGGTGATGTCTCGCACGTCGCCCTTCTCCGCGGGTACCGTGAGGATGTCGCCGTGGGCCTCGAAGACGGCGCGGGCGCCGGTGGGCGAGAGGTCGGCGCCGGCGATCTGCTTGGCGACCTTCTCGAAGTGCGGCCGCACCTGCGGCATGTCGCCCGCCACGCGGACGGAGACGGGGGTGGTCTCTCGGGTGGCGAGGTCGTACAGGAAGAGCCTCCCCATCTGCGAGTAGACGATGGCGCCGGGGCCCGCCGAGGCGGAGTCGATGTCGAAGCCCTGGTTGTCGATGCACCGCGTCACCGTCCCGCTCTTGGTGTCGTAGGCG
This sequence comes from Acidobacteriota bacterium, assembly GCA_021778515.1. Taxonomy (GTDB): domain Bacteria; phylum Acidobacteriota; class UBA4820; order UBA4820; family DSQY01; genus DTPS01. The sequence goes on along the minus strand of JAJYCJ010000012.1, from coordinate 24,172 downwards.
AAGAGGGTCTGGGGGCCGCTTCGGTCCGAGAGGAAGTAGACCGTGTCGCCCACCCACATGGGGTCGCGGTCGTTGGAGTTCTCCCGCGGGATCTTGACGACGCTCGAATCGGACAGGCGCGCGATCCAGATGGGCGTGGTCTGGCCGCCCCGGTAGTCGCGCCAGTCGGGCTCCCACTGGAAGACGGGGCTGTAGGCGATGTGGCTGCCGTCGGGCGAGAAGGAGCCGTCCTCCGCCATGGACAGGGGCAGGGGCGCGGGCAGGCCGCCCGTCAGCGGCACGAGAAAGAGCTGGTCCGAATCATTCGTGGCGTCCCGGTGGGAGCGGAAGAGCACTTGTTTGCCGTCGGGGGTGAAGCCCACGGCCACGTCGGGATCGGGGTGCCAAGTGAGGCGGCGCGGCTCGCCCCCCGAGGCGGGTACGACGTAGACGTCCACGTTGCCGTCGTACTCGCCCGAGAAGGCCACCAGGGAGCCGTCGGGAGAAAAGATGGGGCGGCTCTCCAGGTCCATCCCCGTCACCAGGCGGTGGGCGTCGCCGCCGGAGCGGCTCGCGACCCAGATGTCGCCGCCGTAGACGAAGGCGATCTGCGTCTTGGAGAGGGCGGGCTCCCGAAGGAGCAGGGGGGGAGCGGCGGCCGCCAGGCAGAGCGAGGCGGCCAGGAGAACGAGGGCCACGAGCAGGGCTTTGCGCATGAAGCCTCCTTATCGCAATGCGAGAAACAGGGATGCGGAGCCACAAGTCTCCTGAGACGGGCCGGCCGGGGCCGAAGTTTCACCACCCTTTCTTCTCTAACCACAGAGACACAGAGGCGCCGAGAAGGGCCATCCAGGACTAAAGAGAAGCGCAAGTCGCGATCCGTTGCCCTTCTTCCTCGAAGGCCTTCTTTGTCCTCTTCAAGAGGGTTTCCCTCTGTGGCTCTGCGCCTCTGTGGTTCATTTCTTTCGAAGATAACGCTCTCAGCCGCCTAGGGCGGAGACGACGGCCTGGGTGTCTCGTACGCGCCCCATGCGCGGGAAGATCCGCGTGAGGCAGTGCTCGTGGGCCGAGGCGCTGAGGGCGCCCATGGCGTCCGAGACGAAGATCTGCTCGAAGCCCCGCTCGAAGGCGTCGCGCGCCGTGCTCTCCACGCCGTACTCCGTGGCGATGCCGCAGAGCACCAGGGTCGTCAGGCCCCGGCGCCGGAGCTGGAGCTCCAGGTCGGTGCCGTAGAAGGCTCCCCACTGGCGCTTGAGGATGACGAGGTCGCCGGGCGACCGTTCGAGCTCGGGGATCAGCTCGGACCAGTCGGGCGGCAGGGGTGCGGAGGCCCGCAGGGGCTCGTCGGCCGTGGGGTTCAGGCGGTCCAGGCCGTCCGGGGATCCGCCCACGTGGACGAGGACGGGCGTCGCGCCGGCGCGGCGGGCCGAGCGCAGGAGGCGCACCGTGTTGGCCACCACGGTGGCCGCCGGGTTCGGCGCCGTTGCGCGGCCCACGATGCCCTTCTGCAGATCGATGACGACGACGGCGGTGGTGGCGGGATTCAGAATCAAGTCGGCCATGGCCATCTCCTTCAGAAAGCCGTCCCCCTCCCTTCGCCCAGGATAGACCACCGCGCCTCGCATGGGGATAGCCTCCGCTTCACGCCTGTCCAACATAGACCGCTATGCCGGCTCAGAACCACGGCTGGGGCTGTGCCGCGCCTTCCTCCGCTTCGCTCCGCAAGGCAAACCCCTCAAGTGCGAGTCGAATGTATTTTGGACAGCCATGCCTCCGCTTGATCCCCCGAGGCACCCGTCCCATGATCGAGGCTGGGCACGTCAAGGAGGTGATCATGGTCGTCGTCCTCGTTCACTACGTGAAGCCGCTGGAAGAGGTGGACCGGCTCGTCCCCTCCCACAAGGCCTTCCTGGCCGAATACTACCGGCAGGGGCTCCTGCTCCTCTCCGGGCCGCGCACCCCGCGCACCGACGGCGGACTCATCCTCGCCCGCTCCGGGAGCGTCGAGGAGCTGCGGGCCCTCTTCGCCAGGGACCCCTTCGCCGTGGCGGGGGTGGCCGAGTACGAGTTCCTGGCCTTCGAGCCCACCATGCACGCCGAGGGGATCGCGCCCCTCCTGGCCGCGCCTCCCGCGGAGAGGTGAGGCGGTGGGCCGCGACGAATGGCCCGTCACCCCGGCCACCCGCCTGCTGAGGGCGAAGGGGGTCCCCTTCGCGCCCCACCTCTACCCCTTCCAGGCCCACGACGTGGCGCGCCACGCCGCCCAGGCCTTGGGGGTGGATGAACACGCCGTGATCAAGACCCTCGTCATGGCGGCCGATCCAAAACGCCCCTTCCTGGTCCTCATGCACGGCGACCGGGAGGTCTCCACGAAGGCGCTGGCCCGCTTGCTTGACGTCAAGGAGGTGGCCCCGCTCGGCCGCGAGGAGGCCGAGCGCGCCACCGGCTACCAGGTGGGCGGCATCAGCCCCCTGGGCACCCGCCGGCCCATGACCGTCTACGCCGAAGCCACGATCTTCGACCTGCCCGTGATCTACCTGAACGGCGGCCGGCGGGGCTTTCTCGTCGCACTCGATCCGGCCGCCCTGCGGGCCCTGCTCTCGCCCACCGAAGTCCACGTAGCCCAGACCGGCTAGGCGGCTTGCGCCGCGGCGCGCCGCGGCGGTACATTGCAGGGCGTGGAGCACCCATGGAGATTCTGCTGACCCCCGAAGAGACGCGCGTCCTGGGATGCCTCGTGGAGAAGGCGGTCACCACGCCCGAGTACTACCCCCTCAGCCTGAACGCCGTGCGAAACGCCTGTAACCAGAAGTCGGGGCGCGACCCCGTGGTGGCCTACGACGACGCCACCGTTCAGGCGGCCCTGGAGAGCCTGCGGGACAAGCACCTGCTCTGGGTGGTCAGCCCCGCCGAGGCGCGCGTGCCCAAGTTCCAGCACCGCTTCCCCGAGGCGCTCGACCTCTCGCCGCCCGAGGTGGCGGTTCTCTCGCTCCTCATGCTGAGGGGCCCCCAGACCCCGGGCGAGCTGCGAGGCCGGAGCGAGCGGCTCTACCGATTCTCCGGGCTGGAGGAGGTGGAGGCGATCCTGCGGGGGCTCTCCGAACGCCCCGGCGGGCCCCTGGCCGTGCGCCTGCCGCGCCAGCCCGGCCGGAAGGAGCACCGCTACGCCCACACCCTCGAGGGGATCCCCACAGAGGAGCCGGGCGCCGAGGCGCCGCCCGCCCTCGAGACCCAGCCGCTTCGGGTGACCGATCGCATGGCCGAGCAGGAAGAGGCGCTCTGTGCGCTCCGCGAGGAGCTCCGGCGGCTGCGCGAAGAGCTGGCCGAGCTGAGAAGCGAGTTCGAGGCCTTCCGCCAGGAGTTTCAGTGAAGCGCCTTTGCGTCTTCTGCGGTTCGAGCGCGGGCCACGACCCCGCCTTCGCGGAGGCCGCCGCGGCCGTGGGCGGGGCCCTGGCCGAGCGCCGGATCACGCTGGTGTACGGCGGCGGCAACGTGGGGCTCATGGGTATCCTGGCCGACGCGGCGCTTCGGGCCGGCGGCGAGGTCATCGGCGTCATCCCCAAGGCACTCATGGAGTGGGAGGTGGGCCACCTGGGGCTTTCAGACCTGCGCGTGGTGGACTCCATGCACGAGCGCAAGGCCCTCATGGCCGAGCTCTCCGACGGCTTCGCGGCCCTGCCCGGAGGCATCGGCACCCTCGAGGAGTTCTTCGAGATCTGGACGTGGGCCCAGCTCGGAGTCCACCACAAACCCTGCGGCCTGCTCAACGCGAAGGGCTACTACGACCCGCTCGTCGCCTTTCTGGACGCCATGGTGGAGCGCGGATTCCTGAAGCCGCGCCACCGGAGCATGGCCATCGTGGAGCGCGAGGTCGGCCCCCTCCTCGCCGCCCTGGAGGCCTACCGGCCGCCCGAGGGGGAGCCCCGCCTGAACGGTCGGAGGACCTGAGGGACCCCCATGGCGGCCAAGATCAAGACGCCCCTGCTGACGACCGAGCGGCTCCACCTCCTGGTACCGGGGCCCAAGGACGCCCGGCGCATGCTCTGGTACGTGCTGGAGAACCGGGACCACCTGGCGCCGTGGGAGCCGGTGCGCTTCCAGGCCTACTTCACGGAGGAGTTCTGGCGCCAGGAGCTGGCGGCGGCGCAACGGGAGTACCTGGACGGCCTCTCGCTCAGGCTCGCGCTCGTGGAGAGCGGCGATGCGGGCGGTCCCATCGTCGGCACCGCCAACTTCCGCAACATCGTCCGGGGCGTCTTCCAGGCCTGCCACCTGGGCTACAGCCTGGACCACCGCTTCCAGGGGCGGGGCCTCATGCAGGAGGCCCTGACGGCGGCCATCGCCCACGTCTTCCAGGAGCTGGGCCTCCACCGGGTCATGGCCAACTACATGCCCCACAACGAGCGGAGCGCCAGGCTCCTTCAGCGCCTGGAATTCACGGTGGAGGGCCAGGCGAAGAGTTACCTCTTCCTCGACGGGGCCTGGCGCGACCACGTCCTGACCTCCCGCATCAATCCGAAGGAGGGCTGAGCGTGACGTTCCTCCTGGTGACGGACAACCTCATGACGAGGGCGAGGCTGGAACCGGCCGCTCGGGCGGCCGGGGCCGAGGTGCTGGCCAGAGGATCGGAGCGCGTGCCCGATCTTGTGGCCGTGGACCTCACCGCCCGGGGCGCGCTGGAGGCCATCGCCTCCTGGAAGGCCGGCCATCCCTCCGCCCTCATCCTGGCCTTCGGGCCGCACGTTCAGACGGAGCTTCTGGCCGCGGCCCGCGAGGCGGGCGCCACGGAGGTGGTCCCACGAGGGGCCTCCGAGCGGAGGCTGGTGGCGCTGCTTCGCCGGCCGGAACCGGGAAGCGCCGAACCGGGGGGCTGAGCCCCCGAGGGAGGAGGCCATGTTCGAGCACCGGAGCGAACCGCTGCTGTCGCGCAGCGCCTTTCTGCGGCGCATGGCGGCGAGCGCCGCGGCGGCCTTCGGCCTGGTGGCCTTTTCCCTGGCCACCGGCGTCCTTGGCTACCACCTCCTGGAGGGCCAATCCTGGATCGACGCCCTGGTGAACGCCTCCATGCTGCTAGGCGGAATGGGCCCCGTGGGCGACCTGCACACCACCGCGGGCAAGCTCTTCGCCAGCTTCTACGCGCTCTACTGCGGCCTGGTGCTCATCGTGGCCGTGGGGATCGTCTTCGCCCCCCTCTTCCACCGCTTCCTCCACCGCTTCCACCTCGAGGTGGAGGACGAGGAGCCCGAGCAGTCGGAGGAGTAGCGGCGCCTCAGGTCACGCTCTCGCGGAAGACCACGCCCCGCTTGGCCAGCTCCTGCATCACGAACAGGTAGCAGCCCGGTTCGCGCCCCAGATATTCGGGCGGGGAGATGCCGGGGCGGCGGTAGAGGCCTCTGGCCACGGCGCGGACCCCCGCCGTGCAGGTGTAGCCCGTGGCGCGGGCCATGGAGGTGATGCCCGTGGCCGGGTCGTAGCGGTCCAGCAGGTCGAAGACGTGGCGGACCTTCCGCCCCTCCTTCTCCCCCTCCACGGTGACGCGCATCACCGTGATGTCCTCCTCACCTTCCCCGAGCCGCCACTCGTGGAAGAGCAGCTTGGCGGTGAGCTCCAGGGGGCTGACGCGCCCTCCCGGGAGATCCACGGGCTCCTTGCGGAAAAAGCCGGTCTCCCGGAGCATCCTCATCTTCTCGATGTGGCCCGGGTAACGGAGGGTCCGCTCCTTCATGAAGGGAGCCTTGACCGTCGTGATGAGGGAGCGCAGGCCGTCCGTGTTGAAGGCCTCGAGCGTCCCGACGCCGGGGAAGTCGATGAGCTCGGGTTCGGACAGGGCCGGCATGGAGACCACCCGGCCGTGCGAGACGTAGCGCGCCGGCCGCGTGTACTCCTCGATCACGTCCGCCGGCGAGAAGACGGCCTTGTACTCGTAGGGCCAGGTCCGCACGACGGGCAGTCCGCCCACGAGGCACTCGAAGCTGTGCAGGCGCTCCAGGACCGTCTCCAGGTAGCCGAGGATGATGTTGCCACAGCCGGGGGCGATGCCGCAGTCCACCACCGCCGTGACTCCCTTGTCCCTGGCCAGATCGTCCAGGAGAAAGGGGTCCTCCTCGAAGAAGGAGATGTCCACGATGGGCTTGCCGCACTCGATGACCCGCTTCACGGTGGCGAAGCCCATGGAGCCCGGCACGGCCCCCACCACCAGGTCCGCCGGCCGCACGGCGGCCGCCACCTCCGCCGGGTCACCCAGGTCCGTCCGGCGGGTCGCGATGCCGGAGCTCTCCGCGAGACGGTCGAGCGCTCCCTGGGAGAGGTCGGCCGCCACCACCTCGAATTCGCCCTCGGCCGCCAGGTCCCGGGCGATGGCGCTGCCCACCCGTCCGGCGCCCAATACCACGATCTTCATGACCGCCTCCTTCTCCAGCAGATCAAAGGCCAAGGCACTTCTCCCACACGCTCGCTCAGACAAGTGATGAGGGGCGGTGACCTAATACTTCCCGCCCCCGGTGCCGCGGAAGGGGACGAGATCGCGGCTGGGCCGGCGGTGCTCCCACGGCGTGATGTGCGGGGAGAGGGGCAGGCGGTCCTCGGCGGCGTCGGTCCGTATCTTCGGCTCCGGGGGGGCCCAGGGCTCGGCCTTCCGGCGCACCCCCTCGATGGCATCGAGCTCGCGGTGGGCCAGCTCTCGGATCTCCTTCCGGAGCCCCTCCCGGGCGATCTGCTCGGTGAAGGCCCTCCGCCCCTCCACGAGGTCCGCCACGTAGGCGGCGATCTGCTCCTCGGAGTAGAAGTTCTTGGGGTCGTACTGGCCCAGGTCGGCCCCTTCGCACTTCACGACCTCCTCGGTTCCCAGCCGGCCCTTGCGGTACTCGTTGGTTCCCCTCAGGTCGCCCCGCTGCAGGGCGGCCATGAGGTCCAGGGGAACGCGCTGCACCTTGCGGACGAGCTTCCTCTTCCCGGTGGCCGGGTCCTTCTCGATGATCTCGCCCACGCCGCCCGTGTTGTACTGGAAGAAGTGGACCTTGCCCGGGTGCCTGTGCACCAGGCCCATCACGATGTCGTGGAAGGCGTTCACCTTCCGGCCCTGGGGGCCCACGATGAAGTCGTCCATGCCCACGATGCGCACCGACTCGCCGGCCTTCTCGGGCACCGTGGCGAAGGAGTGCGTGGACTCGCCCCAGAGGTAGGCGAGCACGCCCTGCTCGGGCGTGAGGCGCTGGGCGAAGGGCATGATGGTGCCTCGCCGCGTGATGAAGGCGAAGACCAGGCCGTCCAGGTGGTCGAGGCTGGGCAGGTCGATGGAGTCGGCGCAGATGGAAACCAGCTTGCCGCCCCGCTTCACCTTGAGCTGGCGGCGGTCCAGGACGCCCCGGCCGTTCTCGCCCAGGCGCTCGTCCAGGAAGCTGATCTTCCCCCGGCCGTCCACCATGACGTTCTCCAGGAGCGCCGACTTGTGGGCCAGCGCGTGGTACATGGCCTCCTGGAGGGCCGGGTCCACGTCGGTCTTCACGTAGAAGCCCTGCTCCGTGCCCAGGGCCGAGCCGTCGCGCCGGAGCATGACGATGTCGTCCTGCGCCACCCAGGTGCCTTCGCCGAGCGCGGGATCGAGGCCGAGCTGGTGGCAGGACCAGGTGGACTTGCCCGTGGCCGTGAGGCCGAACATGAAGACGCCGCAGGTCCTGAGCTGGCCCGTCCGGGAGTCTTGCACGCGGACCACCTTGGTGCCCGCGTGCAGGCCCAGCATGCCCTGCATGTCCGCGCTGTACATCCCCTGGCGCAGGAAGCCCTTCTTGCACTCGCCCGTGTAGTCGGTCCCCATGGCGATGTTGATGCCGTGCTGGGGGAGGACCAGGATCTGCATGCGGAGCTGGTGCTCCTCGGGAACGTGGATCATCACAAACTCGGGACCGGGGCGTCCCCGGCTCACAGGCCCCATGGTCATGGCCCATTCGTAGGCCAGGCGATAGTTCTTCGGATCGGAAACGCTCACGTAGAGATTGCAGACTGGGTTGAACTCGGCGTTATCACCCATCCGGCGCCGCACGTGGACGAAGGGCTGCGTCTTCAGGAGCTGGAGGACCTTGTGGAGCTGTTCGGGCGCCTTCTCCACGATGGAGAGCTGGCCGGCCGAGGGAGTGGGGAGCTGGACGCCCTCGTCCCCCAGGTAGACGGTCCTGGCCGCCTGCCGCGAGGAGATGGCCGAGGTCCAGAGGGCCGAGCCGTTGACCGTCTTCCTGGCGCTCTTGAGCGCCAGGCGGCGGAGGCGGCGCACGGAGGGGTGCTGGATGTTGGAGCCGGAAAGGGCCCCCTTCAGGTTCTCGGCGAAGCGCCGGTAGACGTCGGGATCGTACGGACCCTCGCTCATGGTCTCCCCCGCGGCGGTGCACCGCTTTCTCTTCTAGCATAGCCTCCGGCCGCCGGCGCTGGCAATGAGGCGCGCGAGCGGCGCCGGGCGCGAGAGGCGGAAGCTGTGGCGTGAGCAGCGCTGGAGGGTGGAAGCACCGGGTGTCTTCGTGGTGTTTCCGCTTTCCGCTTTCCTCATTCTCCCGTCGTTCCCGGCTTGAGGCCGAAGGACAAATGGCATAAGCTCGAAGTCTCGCCTGCTTCGGGGGGCGGAGGAAGCGGAGGGAACCATGCCATTGATGCCCTGGATCGTCGCAGCCGTCGCTGTCGTCCTCGTGGTCGCGCTGGTCGTGCTCTGGGCTAGGAACTACCGAAGGGTGGGCCCCAACCAGGTGCTCGTGATCTCGGGCCGCACCTCCACCGTTCTGGACGCCGAGGGACGAAAACAGAAGGTGGGCTACCGTCTCCAGGTCGGCGGAGGCACCTTCGTGATGCCCCTCATGGAGACCGCCGAGGTCTTTCCGCTGGAGGTCTTCTCCATCTCCCTGCGGTGCCCCGAGGTCCTCACCGCCCAGGGCGTGCTCATCTCGGCCGAGGCCCAGGGCCAGGTGAAGGCCTGCGGCGAAGAGCCCCTCCTCCACCGGGCCGTGGAGAACTTCCTCTCCAAGGGCTCCTCGGGCATCACCTACGTGGCGCAGGAGGTGCTCGAGGGCCACATGCGAGGCATCCTGGGCACGCTCACCGTGGAGGAAATCTACGCCCAGCGGGAGGAGTTCGCCCACCGGGTACGGGTGGCCGCCCAGGAGGATTTCGGCCGGCTGGGGTTGGATCTGGTCTCCTTCTCGCTGAAGGACATCTCGGACAGCCAGGGGTACATCGCCGCCCTGGGCGCCCGGCGCATCGCCGAGGTGAAGCGCGACGCCACCATCGCCCAGGCCGAAACCGAGAGGGACGCGGCCATCAACGCCTCGCAGGCGCGCAAGGAGGGCGACGTGGCCCGCCTCGCGGCGGAGACCGAGCTGGCCGAGGCCACCCGCGACTTCGAGGTACGGCGCGCCCAGTACCAGGCCGCCGTGAACGTCCAGAGGGCGGAGGCGGACATCGCCTACGACCTGGAACGGGCCAAGCTCTCCGAGGCGCTCAAGCGCCAGGAGTACGGCGTGCGGCTCGCCGAGAAGGAGCTCTCCGCCCAACTGGAGGAGAAGGAGATCATCCGCCGCGAGAAAGAGCTGGAATCCACCGTGAAGCGGCCCGCCGAAGCCATGGCCTACCAGGCCAAGCTGGAGGCGGAGACGGAGGCCTTCCAGAAGGAGCTGGAGGCCAGGGGCAGGGCCGCCGGCGTGCGGCTCGAGGGCGCATCCCAGGCCGAGGCCCTCCTCGCGCGCGGCAAGGCCGAGGCCGACGCCATGAGGCTGAAGGCGGAGGCGTGGAAGCAGTACACCGACGCCGCCCTCGCCGAGATGGTCATCAAGGCGCTTCCCGACATGGCCCGCGCCGTGGCCGAGCCGCTCGCCAAGGTGGACAAGATCATCATGGTGGGCGATGCCGATGGGGCGCCCAAGATCACGGGTCAGGTGGCCGCCGTCCTCGCCCAGCTTCCACCCGTCATCGAGAACCTCACCGGCCTCAAGCTCCAGGACCTCATCCGCAAGGTCAAGCCGGAAGAAAGGGAGAAAAAATAACCACCAAGACACCAAGGCACGAAGGTAGATTCGTCTTCTAAAACCACACGTATTTTCTTGGTGTCTTGGTGCCGTGGTGGTCATTGCTGAGGGGTTTTCATGCTGTCGGATCGGGTGAACCGGATCTCCCTCTCCCCCACGCTGCGGATCTCCGCGCGGGCCCTGGAGATGCGCGCCCAGGGCATCGACGTGGTGGACTTCTCCGCGGGCGAGCCGGACTTCCCCTCACCGGAGGCCGTGAAGCGGGCCGCCAAGGCGGCCATCGACGCCAACTTCACCAAGTACGTGGCCAACGACGGCATCCCCGAGCTGAAGGCCGCCATCCGGGAGAAGCTGCTCCGGGACAACGGCCTCGCGTACGACTCCAACGAGATCATCGTCTCCACGGGCGCCAAGCACTCGCTGCTGAACATCTCCCTCTCCCTCTTCGGGCCGGGCGACGACGTGCTGATCCCCTCGCCCTGCTGGGTCTCCTACCCCGACCAGGTGCGCATGGCGGGGGGAAACCCCGTTCTGGTGCCCACCCGCGAGGAGGAGGGCTTCCGCCTTCAGGCCAAGGACCTCCAGGCGGCCATCACCCCCAACACCAAGGCGCTCCTCCTGAACTACCCCTGCAACCCGACGGGGGCCATGTACTCCCGCGAGGAGCTGGAGGCCATCGCCGCCCTCTGCGTGAAGGAGCAGATCTGGGTCATCGCCGACGAGATCTACGAGAAGCTCCTGTACGACGGCTCCCGGTTCGTCTCCATCGCGAGCCTCGACGAGAAGATCAAGAAGCTCACGGTGGTGGTGAACGGCTTCTCCAAGGCCTACTCCATGACGGGCTGGCGCCTCGGTTACGCCGCGGGCCCGCGGGAGATCATCGCCGCCTGCTCCAAGATCCAGTCCCACTCCACCTCCAACGCCACGAGCTTCGTCCAGAAGGCGGCCGTGGAGGCCCTGCGATCCTGCGCGCCCGAGGTGGAGCGGATGAGGGCGGAATTCGAGAGGCGGCGCAACTTCGTCGTCTACCGCCTTCGCTCCCTGCCCGACGTCTCCTGCAACTCTCCCCAGGGGGCCTTCTACGCCATGCCGAACGTGGCGGCCTACCTGGACAAGGAGTTCGGTGGGGCCCCCATCCGCAACACCTACGGCCTCGCCTACTACCTGCTCAGGGAGGCCCGCGTGGCGGTGGTGCCTGGCGAGGCCTTCGAGGCACCCGAGCACCTGCGCCTCTCCTTCGCCACCTCCATGGAGCGCCTGCAGGAGGGCATGGCCCGGATCGAGCAGGCCCTCAGGCGGCTGGAGACGCCCAGGCGCATCCGCCCGCGCGCCCTCAACAACGTCACCACCAAGGTCTCCGCCTACGTGGAGGTCCGCCCCATCCCCAGCATCGACGGGCGTAACGCCCTCCTCTCCGCGGCCCAGGCCCACCTCAAGCCCGAGGCCTACTTCGAGTGGAACGCCGCCATCGCCGGGGCCGTGGTGCAGCTGAGGACCAACTCTCCGCACCTGGCCGACTTCTACCAGGAGAACTTCTACCCGGCGCCCCTGGAGGGGGAGCTGGAACCGCACGCCGTGCTCTACGCGGTGAAGGACATCCCGGGGCGCGAGGCCCAGGCCAGCCTGAGCCTGGAGACGGCCACCGGCTTCGCCTTCAACACCGCCTTCTACGGCCAGGTGCGCTCCCTGGCGCTGGCCCTGGCGGCCGAGCAGGCCTCGCGCGCCTCGGGAGCACTCTTCGCCCACTGCGCCGCCCTCGACGTGGACGGCCGAGGCCTGCTGATCTGGGGCGGGCCCGGCTCGGGGCGGACCGCCATCCTGGCGGCGGCTCTCCGGGAGGAAGGGGTGCGCCTGGTCTCCACCGACAACCTTCTGGTGAGGATGCCCCAGGGACAGCCCGTGGCCGACCTCGTGGAGCGCAAGCTCTACCTCAAGGCCAAATGGGTCCAGCACCTGCCCGAGCTGGAGCGATTCATGGAGCGCTCCAAGCTGGAGAATCTGGTCACCAGCCGGGACCAGTGCTCCCTGGAGTACTGCAAGGAGGGGGACCAGTGCCCGCTGGATCTGGGAGCCGCGGCCTGCGTGCCGGCCTCCAGGGACGGCCGCATCATGCTCGACCCCTACTGGCTGGGAGGGGCCACCCGGCACGTCCGCAGGACCGCCCCGCGGGTCTGCGTCCTGCTGGCGAAGGATCCCGTCCTGCCCTCGCTCAAGGAGCTGCCCGCGCGCGAGGCGGCGGGACTGCTCGCGGAGGGCCGGCCGGGAGGGGGCGCGGCACCCTTCCAGAACCCCCACGTTCCGGCCCCCGACATGGCCCGCTCGGAGGCGCTCCGGCGCCAGTACGATGGCCTCTTCGGCGCCGCCGCCTGCTTCCTGCTCAACACCGCCGTGGGAAGCCCAGAATCTGCGGCCACGAGGCTCCTGGGCCTCCTCCGCTGAGGGAATCCAGCCGCTAATCCCGGCTGGATGTTGACAGGCTCCCGCCATCTCCTTACCTTTTGAGCACGCAAGGCAACGCCCACACCCGGCAGGGGGGAGAGCGCGGCGCTCTCCGTCCGGGAGCGGGCCGTCCACGGGAGGGAGACGATCATGGGCACCACGACGACGGGTGCGCGGAGGGAGAGCCCTCGGCGCCGCTGGCTTGGTTTGACGGTGGTCCTGCTGGGGCTCCTCTGGGTGTCGCTGGCGAGCCGGGCGGCCTATCTGAGGAACGTGCCGGTGACGGTGGTCCAGCCGGACGGCGCCGCCCTCCAGTGCCTGGCCACGGGGGACGAGTTCTTCAACTGGCTGCACGACGCCCGGGGGTACATCATCATGCAGGACCCCCGGACGGGATTCTACGTCTATGCGCGGGAGTCGGGCGACGCGCTGATACCCACGGCTTACGTGGCCGGACGGGTGGACCCCGCCGGGCTGGGGCTGGCCACACGCCCCCGGGTATCGAGGGCGGAGGTGGAGGCGCGCCGGGCCCTCCTGGAGGCGCATCCGCCGGCGCCGGCCCCCACCACCGGCACGATCAACAACCTGGTGATCTTCGTCCGGTTCAGCGACGACAGCGAGTTCACCGATCCCATCAGCTTCTACGACGACCTGCTCAACAACTCCTCGCCGGGCGCCAGCTCGCTGAAGAATTACTACCAGGCGGTCTCCTACGGGGCGCTCACCCTCTCCAGCACCTTCTACCCGACGCCGGGAGGCACCGTGGTCTCCTACCAGGACTCCCAGCCGCGGGCCTACTATCAGCCCTACAACGCAGCGAGCAACCCCACGGGCTACAGCGGCGACACCGAGAGGAGGGACCGTGAACACGCCCTCCTGAAGAGCGCCGTGGAGGCCGTGGCCTACCTGGTGCCCGCGGGCCTCAACCTGGACGGGGACGGTGACGGGAACGTGGACAACGTGATCTTCGTCGTGAAGGGCTCGCCCGGCGGCTGGTCGGACCTGCTCTGGCCCCACCGCTGGAGCCTCTACAGCGTGACCGCCACCATCAACGGCAAGCGCGTCTACACCTACAACTTCCAGCTCCAGAGCGTGCTGGCGGTGGGGGTCCTCTGCCACGAGATGTTCCACTCCCTGGGCGCGCCGGACCTCTACCATTACAGCTACGACGGCCTCCAGCCCGTCTACAAGTGGGACATCATGGAGTACGACCTGAACCCGCCCCAGCACATGAGCGCCTACATGAAGTACCGGTACGGCGGCTGGATCGCCTCGATCCCGGAGATCACCTCCCCCGGGGTCTACTCCCTGAACCCGCTCACCTCCTCCACGAACAACTGCTACAAGATTCCCTCCCCCAACTCCTCCACCGAGTACTACGTGGTGGAGTACCGCCAGCGCACCACCGGCGGATTCGAGAGCCAGCTGCCCGGCTCGGGGCTCCTGGTCTTCAGGGTCAACACCGCGGAGGACGGCAACGGCAACCGGGAGGGGCCTCCCGATGAGCTCTACGTCTACCGTCCCGGGGGCACCACGACCAGCGACGGCACCCCTGCTGGCGCCTACTACTCCGGCGAGTCGGGCCGGACGGCCATCAACGATGCCACGAGCCCGAGCGGATTCCTCTCCACCGGCTCTCCGGGCGGATTGCAGATCTCCGGGATCGGCAGCGCGGCGGGCTCCACGATCTCCTTCACCGTGGGGACCTCCTCCGGCTGCACGCTCACCTGCTCGGCCAGCGCCCCCTCCAGCGCCTCCGTCGGGACGCCGGTCTCCTTCCAGGCCACGGCCACGCCCAGCAGCTGCTCGGGCTCCGTGAGCTACGATTGGGACTTCGGGGACGGCTCCGCCCACTCGTCCCAGCAGAACCCGACCCACACCTACACCGCACCGGCGACCTACGGCTGGACCATGACCGCCTCCGTCGGCGGCACCACGTGCAGCCGCACGGGCACCATCGCCGTGGGCAGCGGAGGGTCGGGCGTCCACCTGGCCTGGTCGCCCCCCGCCGCGGGCGCCCTGAACCCGCCGCAGAACCTCCAGGCTTCGCGCACGCAGGTGACCGAGGCCGAGAGCTCGGGCAAGCCGACGTTCGGAGAGGGCCTCCTTCTTCCTCCCGGAGGACCGCGCCCGATGGAATCGGCATGCCCGGCTCCGGACCGCCCGGAGAGCACCCTGAGCGAGACCGAACCGAACGGCTGCATCAGCATCCTCGGCTACGGGTCGGATCCCTACCAGACCCTCCTCAGCGGGGACACGCTCATGGGCCACGTGGAGCAGGCGGACACCGAAGGGTGCATTCAGGACCCGGACGGCGACCGGATCGAGGACTTCTTCGTGCTCTCCATCGGACAGAGCGCCACCTACACCATCGCCCTGACGGCGGCGGCCACCACCGACCTGGATCTGTGGGTCCTGACCACCGATCTCCACATCCTCAACCCCGCCTGCGGCAGCTCGTACTGCGGCGTGACCTGCTCCAACCCCGAGGTGGTGCAGCTCGCGCTGACACCGGGCACCTACGTGCTCGCCGTGAACCTCTTCACGGGGGGTGCCTGCACGGCACCGCAGGACTCCTCCTACGCCCTGGCCATCACGGGGGGAGGCAGCACCACGCCGGTGCTGCAGGGCTACAACCTCTACCGGGCCACCGTGGACAGCGACTCCAGCTACGTGCAGCTCAACGGCGCCCTGGTCTCCCCGGCCTCGACGAGCTACAGCGATGCCGGCGCTCCCGTGGGAGCCCTCTACTACCGGGCCAAGGCCGTCTACGACCAGGGCACGAGCGGATGGTCCAACACCGCCAGCGTGGGGGGAGGCGGCTGCACGCTGACGTGCAGCGCGAGCGTGCCCGCCTCGGCCGGCAAGGCTTCTCCGGTGGCCTTCCAGGCCTCCGCCACCCCCAACGGATGCACGGGAAGCGCAACCTACGAGTGGGACTTCGGGGACGGGGGCAGCTCCACCTCCCAGAATGCCTCGTACGCCTACACCACCTCGGGGACCTTCACCTGGACGCTGACGGTGCGGGTCGACGCGGCCGTCTGCACCAAAACGGGGACCATCTCCGTGACGGCTCCGCCGCCGGTGGTGACCGCCATGCGCAAGCTGGGCAGCCCCTTCCGCATCAGCATTTCGGGGAGCAACCTCCAGAGCGGCATCCAGGTGTACATCAACGGGACGCCGTGGTCGGTGACGAAGTGGAAGAACCCGAACCAGGTCCTGCTCAAGGGGGGCACCAGCCTGAAAGAGGTGGTGCCGAAGTACACCCCCACTGACTTCCGTTTGGTGAATCCCGACCTCGGGGAGACGACGCTGACCTGGGAGTGGCCTTGATGCGATGGAGCGAGGGGGAGGGGCGGATTCGGCTCCTCCCCCTTTGACATGGAAGCGCGAGGAACCTATGGTTGTTCTGTAAGTCAGTTTTTCATCGGAGCCGGTCATGCCAGAGCGTAGGGCGGCATTGCGCATCAAGCCCGAGAAGCCCATCCGGGCCAAGGTGAAGGCCTATATTCCCGCCCGGGTGGTGGACATCTCTCCCCGCGGGGCTCTGCTGGAGATCACCCAGCCCCTGCCGCCCAAGACGAAGTGTGACCTCAGGGTCCTGGAAAACGGGGACGAACTGCTGCTCCAGGCCACCGTGAAGCGGTGTTGCGTCTGGGGGTACGGGACCAACGACCGGCTGGAGCGCGTGGTGGTCTACCGGGCCGGGCTGCAGTTCCGCGACCTCTCGGGGGAGGAGGAGGAGCGGCTCTCCGCCCGGGTCTTGCAGCCGGTCGGTGCGGGCCTGGGCTCCGGCGAGACGGCCAGGGCCGATTCGGACTCGCCGATCCTGGTGGGCATCGACCCGTCCGATCTCAGGAAAGAGCCAGGAGATACGCCGGAATCCTGAGGTCGTCCACGGCCAAGGGCCCGGCGCACGGGCCAGCCGGCTCTTCTACCAACCGCCGATCCTGCGCCATTCCTCGGAAACGGCCCCATCCACCAACACCCAATACCGATCGAAGCAGGCCGCCGCCAGACACGAGTGGGTGGGCACGACGCGAAGGCAGCTCCCCACGGGCAGGCTCGCGTAGTCGATGGGCGCCAGGCCCCGGATCAGCCCGTGTTCCTGGGAGAGGGACGACAGCCGAAGGTGCGGCAGGGGGAGCCCTTCCGCCGTGTACAGCCCGCCGAACCCGCAGTCCGGGTCCACGTGGACGGGACCCGGGTCCTTGGAGAGGGCGAGCGCCCCGGCGTTGAGGAGCAGCTCGTTGCGGCCGGGGTAGTGTCCGATCACGGTGGCCAGGACCGAGAAGGCCAGGGCGTCCTCGGCCTCGCAGCTCCCGATGGCCGCCTGGAACGCATCGAAGAAGACGTAGTTGCCCGGCCTGATTTCCGTGACACCCGCCCACCCCTCCGCCGCGCAGCAGGTGGGCGTCGAACCCACGCTCACCGACTCAACACGGACGCCCGATTCGCGAAGCTGCCGCGCGAACAGGTCCATGACGGCGCGCTCCTGCTCGGCCACCGCCCTGGCCCCCTCCGGGGACCGGCATGCGTAGCTCTGGCCGGCGTGCGTGAGGATGCCCAGAAACTCCACGCCCGGTGAGGCCTGAAGGCGCCGGGCGAGGGCGAGGGCGCCATCGGACTGCGGGTCCACGCCGGCTCGGTGATAGCCGCAGTCGACCTTGAGGAAGGCCCGGAACCGCATCCGCTGCGCCTCGGCGAAGGCCTCCAGGGAGCCGAGGGTGGCCTCGTCGTCCAGGAGAAGGTTGAGCCGGATGCGGCGCCCCAGCTCCGCTGCGTCGGGCAGGAAAGGGAGGGGAAGCGGCACGGCGTAGGTGATGTCCCGGAAGCCGGCGTGGGCGAAGCCCCTCGCCTCCGCCAGCGTGGAGACGGTGATGGGGCCTGGGCTGCCGCCCGACTGGATGAGCCCGATCTCCACGCACTTGTGCGTCTTCACGTGGGGGCGCAGGGCCACCCCGAGGCGGGATGCCTTCCGAGCCATGCGCGTCGCGTTCGCTTCCAGCCGGCGCAGGTCCACGAGGGCGGCGGGAGTTCGAAGGCCCTGAATTCGCAAGGGAGGACTCTCGGGGACGATCACTCTACCACTCGATCACCGGTGGGGTTCAAACAGGCCGATCACGTTTCCGTCCGGGTCTTTGACGCGCGAAAACCACCCGACGCCGGGGATCTCGGCCTTAGGCGTCACCACTGCCCCGCCCAGCTCCTCGGCTTGCTCGCTGCTGGTGGCGACGGAGGAGACTTCGACGTAGATGGTCGGGGAATCCCCCGGCCCCACTTCGGCCACCCGCTGGATGCCCACATCCGGGCCCTCGGGTGCGCTGAAGAGGAGGTAGTCATCCCCAAAGGGCTCGAACTCCCACCCGAAGAGCCCCCAGAGGAAGGCCTTGGTCCGCTCGAGATCGGTGCAGGACCATTCCACGTGGCAGACGCCGTGAAGACCCATGCCCACCTCACCTTCCGGCCCCCTCGTCCCGGCCGGCGCCCGCGGGACGGGAGGAGCCCGTTCCCAAATGGGGCGGCCGTCCCCAATCGGACGGCCGCCCAGGGATCGCTCGCCGGAATCACCCTATTTGGGGGCCGGCGGTGGAATCTTGTGGACCTGCGGCGGCTGGCTCGGGGTCTCCGTGCGGCTCTGGGTCCGCTCCCGGCCCACGCGCGAAGGCTGCCCCGGCACGGCGGTATGCTCCTCCGGCCATGGTCCACGGTAGCTTCTGTGCTGGATGGTCTTCCCGTGCTTCTTTCCGGGCATGATGCACCTCCCGGCACGCGAGTCATCGGATAAGGGTGCCTTCCCTCAATTTAGGGCCCGGCGCCCCCCGGCGCAAACGGTCCCTTACGCGCGCTGCAGCGCTCGCACGAAGGCTTCGGCGTAAGACGCTCCCGGGAAAAGGCTCTCCAGAAGCGCGGGGGCAAGGCGGAGGGTCTCCTCAGGCGTCAGGCAGAAGCGCATGGAGCTGAAGCGCGCGCGGTACTCCGCCACCTCTGCGCCCACCGGTCTCCGGCGCACGATCACGTCGGCGATCAGGCGCGCCAGGGGCTCGAAGTCCGCCTCCACCATGCCGAACCGGGTCATCTCCTGGACGCCCAGCCTCAGGCCGCTGGGGTGGTAGAAGGTCTCGTCGTCGGGCAGGGCCTGGAAATTCACGATGAGGTTGTTCCGCTCCAGGGTGCTCGCGATCTCCTTCGCGTCGCCGAAGGGGGCCACCCGCAGCACCACCTGGTGGGTGCGGGTGAAGCCCTCCGCCTCGCCGCCCTCCACCGGGATGCCGGCGTCGGCGCAGAACCGGGCGA
Source organism: Acidobacteriota bacterium (assembly GCA_021778515.1). Taxonomy (GTDB): domain Bacteria; phylum Acidobacteriota; class UBA4820; order UBA4820; family DSQY01; genus DTPS01. The sequence goes on along the minus strand of JAJYCJ010000012.1, from coordinate 5,456 downwards.
AGGCCCTGGCGTTGGCCAGCACCTGGCTCTGGTAGGCGTCTCGAAAGTGGTTCATCTCCAGGGCGGCCGCCAGCATGGCGAGCTGGGTGCCCAGGTGGTGGTTGCTCGTGGAGCCCGGGAAGGCCCGGCCGACGATCTCCGTCCAGAGCTTGCGCGCCGGCGTCCCCTTGGCCAGGTTCGAGGCGATGATCCCCCGCTGGGGGCCGAAGAAGGTCTTGTGGGTCGAGCCGGTGACGATGTCGGCGCCCTCCGCCATCGGGTCCTGGAAGCGGGGACCGAGAAGGCCCAGGACGTGGGCTCCGTCGTACATGACCACCGGCCGGGGCCCGGAGGCCGCGTCGAGGTGCTCCCGCAGGGCCCGCACGGGCTCCGGGTGGAGGAAGAGGCTCTTGCCGAAGACCACCAGCGCCGGACGGTGCCGCTCCACCAGCTCCAGCATGCGGGGCACGTCGATCCGGTAGGAGTTGTGGGCTTCCACGGGGAAGTGCACCACCTCCCCCTCGACGAAGTTGAAGAGGGCGCCGAAGGGCTGCGCCGAGAGGTGGCCGCCCGCGTTCAGGTCGTTGTTCATCACACAGGAGAGCCGGCCCGTGGGGCCCAGCGGCTGAAAACCCTCGGGGCCGCCGGCCAGGAACTTCACCAGCCCCTTGAAGACGATCTCGTTGGCCATCTGGCCGCTGACGGGCCTCGTCTCCACCTCGCTGCCGCCGATGTAGGCCGCGAATTCCCGCTTGAGGCGCTCCTCCACCTCGTAGATGAAGTCGGTTCCCTGGTAGTAGTAGACCTGGTCCCCCTTGAGGGCGCCCGATCCCTGGAGGGACTCCAGCTCCCGCTTGAGGGCCGTCTTGTGCTCGGCGTAGCGGCCGGCGGGATCGCTGATCTCGCACAGCTTCACCAGGAGCGACGGCGTGTTCTCCGACGGGATCAGGTTGAAGCACCGCCGCTGCCGCCAGAGGTCGTTCTCCACCACCTTGCCGACGAGTTCGCGCAGGCTCTCTTCCAACGGGTTCATGTCGCCCCCCTCAGATTCGGGGACAGTATATCGCCACCGCGGCCGTCCAAAATCATCCAGCCCTCCCTTGGGGGGCCTGCCTTCCGGAGCGAGGCGTAGGAGGGCGAACCGGCGCCCCGGTGGACCCCGTCGGCGGGTCGGCCCCTTCGCTACCCGTTCCCGCCGGCCTTCTGGTCCACCTTCTGCTGGATCTTTTGCCCGCCGCGCTCGATGGCCGAGCCGGTCTTCTCCAGGGCCGTGCCGACGGCGTCGGCCGTCTTGTTGGCCGCGTGGTCGACGGCCTGGCCGGCCCGCTCCATGGGGCCATGGTGTTCGGCGCAGCCGGCGAGGGCGCCCAGGGCCAAGGCGAGGGTGAATGCGGTGATGACGTTCCGGCGCATAGTCAATCCTCCTGGTACCCTCCCTTGCAAGAAACAGACCGGACCACGCCTTTCATTCCCCCGAAGAACGGCGGGGAGGACTCCGGGCGGACCGGGAAAAACTTCCCTATACTTTCACCCGGAGGAGGATTTCATGTGCGGGAGGTTTACCGTTCGACTTCCGTCGCCCGATCTTGCCGCGGCCTTCGGAATCGCGGAGACGGCGAGGGAGACGGCCCCCAGCTTCAACGTGGCACCCGGCCGGGTGGTCCCCGTGGTCGTGGACGAGGGGGAGGGGCGTCGGCTCGATGCCTTCCGGTGGGGCCTCATCCCGCACTGGGCCAAGGATCCCTCCATCGGAGAGCGGCTGATCAACGCCAGGGCCGAGACGGTGGCCGAGAAGCCGGCCTTCCGACAGGCCTTTCTGCGCCGGCGCTGCCTGATCCTAGCCGACGGGTTCTACGAGTGGAAGGCCGAGGGGACAAGAAAGACGCCCTACTTCATCTCCCTCGATGGAGTCCCCGTCTTTGCCTTCGCCGGCCTATGGGAGCACTGGACTCCTCCGGGGGGCGAGCCCGTCTTGAGCTGTGCCATTCTGACCGTGGAGGCCAACGCCTTCATGCGGCCCATCCACCACCGGATGCCCGTCATATTGCCGCCCGAATCTTATGGAGCCTGGCTCGATCCGCACAACGGGGACCGCCAGGCCCTGCTCGCCCTGCTCAAGCCCTGTCCCTCGGAAGGGATGCGGGCCCATCCCGTCTCCTCCTTCGTCAATGCGGCGAGGCACGACTCCATCCAGTGCGTCCTGCCGCTGGAGTGAGTGCCCCGCACCCCGAGGACAGCCTCCGGGGACCTCTGGTATGCTGGTGGCGCGACGGCCCGGCCGGCCCGAAGTGGCCGCGCAGGCCCGAGGAGGTGACCATGAGCGAGGCTTTGAAGCCGCCCTACCTGGAAAGGGACGAGACCCGAGGCGACATCCAGGTGTGGATCGTGGACGGCCCCTACATCCGGGGCCACCTGGACGAGGAATTCACGAACTTCGGCCAGCACTACCGCTTTCCCTACATCCCCGAGAAGGAGTTCTGGATCGACCGCGAGGCCGAGCACGACGAGCGGCGCTTCTTCATCGACCACCTCCTCGTGGAGCACCGGTTGATGGCCGGGGGCATGCCCTACGAAAAGGCCATCGTGCTGGCCGACCAGGCGGAACGCACGGAGCGCCGGAGGGCCGGCGACGTGCGCAAGCTGACCCACGCCGGGAAGCAGCTCCCCGAGGGGAAAGAGGTCCACGAGCGACTCTGGAAGCGCCTCGAAAACGGCGTCTCGGTCTGGATCGTCAACGGAAGGCTGGTGCGCAGCGCCTTCGACATCGACTACACCGAGGGCGGCCACGACTACGTCTACGAGTTCGTGCCCCAGAACGAGGTCTGGATCGACGACGCCATCGAGGAGGCGGAGCGCCCCTTCGTCCTCCTCCACGAGCTCCACGAGCGCAACCGGATGGCCTCGGGCTGGCCGTACAGCAAGGCCCACGCTGAATCCAGCCGGGTGGAGTTCCACTGCCGGCACCACCCCGACGAGCTCCACGACGCCCTCGCCGAAGAGGGCTGGGCCTAGGCTCCTACTCCGTCTCCTGCCGCGCCTCGGCGATCCACTGCCGTATGGCGGGCAGCTCCAGCACGGCCGCGGCGTAGGTCGCCGCGGCTCCGTCCAGCTTCACGTCGTAGGTCTGGAACCGGAGGACGACGGGGGCGTACATGGCATCCGCCACGCTGAAGGAGCCGAAGAGGAACGGCCCCTCCTTTCCGAACCTGGCCCGGAGGTCGGTCCAGAGGGTTAGGACGCGGTCCGCATCCTCCCGTGCTTCGGGCGGCACCTGGAAGCCGGGAAAGCGGGTCCGGCAGTTGAAGGAGAGATGCTTGCGGAGATCGGGAAATCCCGCGTGCATCTCGGCGCTCACGGAGCGGGCCACGGCGCGGGCGGCGCGATCGGCCGGCCAGAGCCCCGCGGCGGGGAATCTCTCGGCCAGGTACTCACAGATCGAGAGCGAGTCCCAGACCAACAGATCGCCCTCCATGAAGAGGGGCACGTAGCCCGAAGGGGAGACGGCCCTCACCCGCTCCTCCGTGTCCGGCCGGTGAAGGGCGATCTTCCTCTCCGAAAAGGCCGCCCCGGCCTGCTTGAGGGCCAGCCAGGGCCGCAGCGACCAGGAGGAGTAGCTCTTGCTTCCGATGTAGAGGATCGGACCGCCATCGGCCACGCGTTCGCTCATGGGGTTCTCCGAAGGAAAGGATGGGCGGGACTCGGTCTTATCCGGCGGATCCGGGAATGCGCTCGCGGATCTTCTGCCAGGTCTCCCGTTCGAGGAAGCTGCCCGTCACCCGGTCCTCCATGGCCAGGAAGAGCGGCCAGGGCACGGTGAAGGTCAGCAGGTCGGGATCCAGGTGGGGGCGAGCCGAAATGTCCATGCCGCCCAGCACGGCACGGGGCTTTCGTTTCTTGGACTCGGCGTAAGGGAGGAGGCAGATGGACTGGCAGCCCGAGGCGAAGGGGGCGATGACGCCGTCCCCCTTGGGGCGGTCGTAGTTGGCCAGGACCCACAGGGCGCTGGCCTGGTCGGCGTTGGGCAGAAGGACCACGAGCCGGGGTTCCTCCCGTTCGGGATCGACCTTCCGCAGGGGCTTGAGCACCACGTAGCTCTCCGAGATATCCGTGTAGGGAAGACCCTTGAGGTAGGCCCGCGCCACCTCGGGGCTCTCCAGGTAGCCGAGCCCCTCTCGGCCATCCTCTCTGGGTCCCGAGGAGAGGAAGCGGGCCATGTCCCGCCCCTGGTAGCCGTCGCCGAAGCAGAGGCCCACCTGGCCGCCCATGCAACCCGTGGTGTTCCGGTCGAAGACGGCCGTGAAGCCTCGGGCGGAGGCGGCGAGCATGGACATGACGCAGCCCCAGCGGTGCTCCTTGAACCGGGCCGCCCCCTCCGGCTTCTCGTCGGTGAAGAGGATGGCCACCGGCTGGTGGCGGAGCTTGAGCTCCTCGGCTATCAGGCTCTCCATGGCCTCGCTCCTGCGCAAGGCTAAAGAATAGGGCCCCATCCGTTCCCGCGCAAACCGCCGCTCCGCCCCGGCCGTGCGCTCTAATCGGCTCCGCCCGGCAGCCACCGGGAGGCCCAGGCGGCGATGCAGCGGCCCGCGTACCGGGAATCCTCCTCCCGGAGGAGCAGGTGGTCGGCCCCCTCCAGGGGAATGAAGGCCTTGGGATGCGGCGCGGCCGCGAAGAGGCGCTCGGCGTTGGCGAAGGGGACCACCTCGTCCGCCGGGGCGTGGAGCACCAGCAGGGCGCAGGGCAGCGTGCCGACGACATCTCCCCGGGACTGCCGGTCCAGATCCTCGAAAAATTGGCGCTTGAGGGTGAAGGGCCGCCCCGACACGAGCACCCTCGCCTCCCCCCGCCGCTCGATCTCCTCCAGGGAGCCCTCGAAGTGGCGCCTGAGTTCGAGCGGCTCGCTGGGCGTGGCCAGCGTCACCACCCCTCTCACCGAGGGAAGGCGGTGCGCGGCTCTCAGCGCCGCCTGTCCGCCCAGCGAGTGGCCCATCACCAGGCGCGCGGGCTCGCAGTTTCTCTCCAGGTACTCGGCCGCCAGGCAGAAGTCCTCCACGTTGGAGCCGAGGTTCGTCTCGGCGAAGTCCCCGCCGCTCTCCCCCAGCCCCGTGAAGTCGAAGCGGAGCACCCCCCACCCCCTCTCCGTCAGGGTCCGGTTGATGTGGAAGACGGACTTGTAGTCCTTGGTGCAGGTGAAGCAGTGGGCGAACAGGGCGTAGGCGCGCGCGCTGCCCTCGTCGGGGCCGTCGAGCAGTCCCGTCAGCATCTGACCCTTCGAGCCTTCGAACCGGATCTTCTGGGAACGCACGCTGCGGCCTCCCCCGTCCCGACTCCTGGTCAGTATAACGCCGGGGGCAGGTCGGCCCATTCAGAGTTCGGCTCAGTGACGGCGGAGCAGGGAAAGGCGAGGAACTCGGGGGGAGCGGAATTTACAGAAGGTCGGGGGAGATGACGGCCCTGAGGTGCGCCGTCCAGCCATCCCG
>JAJYCJ010000091.1:6411-12595 GCA_021778515.1 Acidobacteriota bacterium | reverse complement strand
CACCTGGAACTCTCGCTGGACGGGGAGAGAGGGGTGCTCTTTCGGGATCTGGGCAGCACGAATGGCACCTTTCTTGATGGGAAGCGGGTTGAGTCGGGCCCGTTGCCGGCGGGGACCAGCGTGGGGCTGGGCGAGGCGCGCCTCATCCTGAAGGAGGCCATCACCGAGGGGATGGCCTTCCGCCCGGAGCTGGGGGAGGTGGCCATTTCGGGGACGGTGGACATCCAGGTGCTGCCGGGCCGCGACGGGCTGGCCGGGGCGGGACGGCGCCTGCCCTTCCTCTCCATGGTCACCGTGATGGAGCGGGTGCTCGAACTGGGCGTGCCCGGCGTGCCCTATCAGGCGCTCTGCGAGGTGTTCTCGGAGGCCATGGGATGCCAGGCGGTCAAGTGCTACGAGATCTCCGGCCGTTCGCCGACGGTACAGGCCGTCTGCGGCGCCTTCCCCGAGGAGAGGGTCACCCCGGAGCTGGCGCAGGCGGCGGCGCTGCTGCCCAAACCCACGAGCTTCGAGGTTCTGGAGGGCGGCCCCGGGGTGCTGAGGGCCCTTTCGGTGCCCGTGGAGGATGCCGGCCGGCGGCTGGCCTTCGTGGGCATTCTGAAGGAGGGGTTCGATCCCCTCAGGCAGGGGCTCGACTCCTTCCTCATGGTGCCGGTGGCGCTGCGGTTCCTGCTGCGCTGGGTGGAGAGCCTCCAGGCCCAGCGGCAGACCTTGGAGACACTGGCTGAGGAGGTCCGGCGTCTTCGGAGCGGCCTGCCCGACGGGAGCGGGCTGGAGCCCATCCTGGGACGAAGCCCGGTCATCGTGGAGGCCCTCGATCTCGCGGACGCGGCCGCCCAAACGGAGATGGGCGTGCTCCTGCTGGGCCCCACGGGCACGGGCAAGGAGCTCTTCGCCCGGCGCATCCACTGGCTCTCCAACCGGAACGGCAGGCCCATGGTGGCCGTCAACTGCTCGAGCATCCCGGCCACCCTGATGGAGAGCGAGCTGTTCGGGGCCGAGCGGGGAGCCTACACCGGCAGCGAGGCCCGGCGCGGTGGCTATTTCGGGGAGGCCTCGGGGGGAACCCTCTTCCTGGACGAGATCGGCGACATGCCGCTGGCCCTGCAGCCCAAGCTGCTGCGCGTGCTGGAGGAGAAGCGCGTCTATCCCCTGGGAAGCTCCAAGGGCAGGCCGGTGGACGTGCGGGTGATCGCCGCGAGCAATCAGGACCTGAGGGCCATGATGGAGGAGGGGCGCTTTCGGCGGGACCTCTACTACCGCCTGGCGCAGATGATCGTCGAGCTTCCGCCGCTGACGGCGAGGCGGGAGGACATCCCCCTGCTGGCGGTGGCCTTCCTGGAGCGAGCCAACCGGGAGGTGGGCAAGAGCGTCAGGGGCTTCGAGGAGGAGGCCATCCGGCGGCTGATGGCGCACCCGTGGGGGGGGAACGTCCGCGAGCTCTTGAACAGCGTCAAGCGCATGGTGGTCATGGCGCATGGGGAGACCATCGACGCGGGGCTCGTACGCCGCGCCCTGGACCTTCAGCCCGGCCACGAAGCCGAGGAGAGCTGGTGGAGCCAGGACCTGCGGGCGGCCAACGATGCCTTCGAGCGGGAATATCTGGCCCGGCGCCTCCGGGAGAAGACGGGCTCCATGTCAGCCCTCGCCAAGGAGCTGGGGATCTCCCGCCCCGCCCTGTACATCAAGCTCAAGAAATTCGACCTTCTCGCAGATCCCGAGGTGTAGGGGCGATCGCCTGCAGTGGGAGCGATCGCCCGATCGCGATGGGCTGGGAGGGGGGAAGAAGTCGCCGTCGGGCGACGGCTCCCACGATCACCGGCCGTTGCTCTCCGCTGAAGCCAGGACCTGCTGGGCCAGGAGGTAGGGCAGCAGGCCGGGGCGGAGCCTGGGGAGAATTTCATCGGCCAGCGCCTTGGCGTCCCGTGTGCGGCCGGCCGCGAGGAGGGCCGTGGCGTGGCAGGCCTGCGCGAGCTGCATGGTCTGGTAGGTCCAGAACTCGCAGGGGGCTCGCCCGGACAGGCGCCTTTCGGCCTCGAGACAGTCGGAGACGGCGGCGTTGGGGTGGCCCAGGCTGAGGCGTGCCATGGCGCGGGCGATGAGGCATTCGCCCGCGGCGTCGGGGTTGCGCCGGAGCGAATCGGTCATGGCGGCCACGTCGCCCGGCTGGATCTCGTGCAGGCGCCAGCGCGCGAGACACGCGATGGCCTCGCCTTCGGGTGCGAGATCGTAGGAGCCAAGGTGCGTGTCCGCCTGGATGGATTCGTTCCACCAGAGGCGGGCCCGGGCGGAGAGAACCTCGCCGACTGAGCTGGTATAACCGATGTTGCTCAATTTGAGATCCACCTTTTGCAGGAGCCTGTCATCCCGCGTCTCGATGGCGAGGCGGCTCAGGACCTTGATACACAACCAGCTACCGGCAGGCGTCTGATTATCGAGGTAACCGTGTTCTAGGATGCTCCGAGCCTCGGCGAGGCGTCCCTCGATGGCCAGGAACTGGCCCAGGTTCAAAGTCAGGGAGTCGTTGAAACCGTCGTCTCGCAATGCCTTCTCGAGAAGGCGAACGCCGCCCTCGATATCCCCTGCGCGCGCCAGCGCTCGCGCGCAGACCTGCTGGAAGGCCGCCCGCTCTGCCTCTTCACGAAGAAGATCCGTGAACTCTTCCTTCATGGAAGCGATGTCTTTCAGAACACGTTCCGGATCCAGGCCGGAAGACTTGTCATACAAATCGTTCAGCCGGCCTTGAAGCTGGATGCGTTGGGCCGCGAGGTCGCGGCCAGCATTGGGCCCTGGTAGGGGATTGCCCCACCGGTCTACGACCATTTTGTGGCCCTTGGAAAAGAGCTGGGTGGAGCCGTTGGGCTCGACGGCAAACCCCGTTACGGCATCGAGGCCCGCATAGTAGGTGGGTGGCAGAGGTGTGTACCAATAGAACTCGCCTATTCCGGAAGGCAAGGCGGCTCCCAAAGGGGTCCGGGTGGAGGTATACGCAGCGCCGTTTAAGTTCGCCTGGCTTCGCACCATTAATGCGGCTTCAAAGGGTTGGGAGGCGAGCAGCCCATTGAAGCCGAAGAGATCCAGTCGTGCTGGGTTGCTCTCTGGAACCGGTTCCACTGCGAAGATCCATCCACCCCAGTGATCGAGAAGCTCGTCCCAAACATTCTGATGCGGATAGTAAAGCCAAAGATAGGCGGTGCCCAAGGAGCGGTGGTGGGCATTCAGAAGAATCTGGCTGCCCTTGTCTCCGAAGAGGTCGATGATTTTGGCGCTGACGGTGAGGAGGGCCGGTGCCACAAGGTGGCCGTCATCGCCGATGCTCTCCTCGGGGCGGAAGTCATTCATGATTTTGCCCGATGGGCTCACGATCAACACCTGGGGGGGCGTATGCGCCGCGGCCGAGCGGCTGAGGTTGTGCCATTCGGACGGATCGAAGCTCACCACCACGCTCTCCCTTTTCCCGTCGCCGTATAGGTCGGCCTGCTCGACCTGCTGGATGGGGGCGAGGGTCGTGACGCTCCAGAGGCTCTTGCCGGAGGAATCCAGCCCTTTGAGGAGGCGTCCCTCGTGCATGGTACGGACGGCCATGGCGCCGGCGGCTTCCGCCCGGCGCAATGCCATCGCCCCCGCCGTGGCGGCGGCGACCAAGAGGAGGGCGGCCGCGGTTTTCAGCAGGAGCCTGTTCACCATCCGCCGCGAGAAGAGGCCGCGTCGGGTCTCCAGCGCCCTCAGGGCCGCCTCGGCGCTGGGGAAGCGGTCTTCCGGCCGTTTCTCCATGAGCCGCCGGATGAAGCGGGAGAGCCAGCGGGGGCAGTCGGGGCGCGCCTGCTTGGGGCTGGGGAGCTCGCCGCGCAGGTGGCCCGTGGCCACCTCGTAGGTGCTCTTGCCCTCGTAGGGCAGCTTTCCCGTGAGGAGCTCGTAGAGGGTGACCCCCAGCGAATAGAGGTCGCTGGGCGGGCCCACCTCGCCGTTCTGGAGCTGCTCGGGGCTCATGTAGGCCGGGGAGCCTGGTGTCAGCGAGGTCTGCGTAGCGCCGTCCGAGGGTGCCAGGGACTTGGCCACGCCCAGGTCCGCCAGGCGCAGGGAGCCCTCGCCGTCCAGCAGGAGGTTGCTCGGCTTCACGTCGCGGTGAACGATGTCGTGAGCGTGGAGGTAGCAGAGGGCCTCGAGGGTGTGAAGGGCCACCTCCTCCACCTGATCCGGCGGAAGGGGGCCCTCCTTGGCCAGGCGCTCGGCGAGGCTGCCGCCCGGCAGGTACTCCATGGCCAGGGCCACGCCCTCCTCGGTTTCGATGAGTTCGTGGATGCGGATCAGGTGGGGGTGTTGCAGCAGGCGCCCGAGACGCAATTCGCGGCGCCACCGCGTCCGGGCCTCGCCCGAGTAGGCCCCGCCGTAAAACTTGATGGCCACCGGCTCGTTGAGCTGGGTGTCGGTGGCGAGCCAGACCTCGGCCTGTCCGCCCGATCCAAGCCGCCCCTCCAGCCGCCACCGCGGCGGCAGGCGAAAGGTGCCCCCGTCTCCACCGCCCGGCGTCGAGAGCCGGTCCGTCGCCTGCATCAGCCCTCCCGGATACACGCCGCCCTCCATCCTCGCCCGTCCTGCCCTCTACAGGCGGGCGCGAATCAGGGAAGCTTTGCGACAAGCGGTGGGGGCTTGTCTTCTGTTAGTTTAGACGAGGTGGGGTGCCGAGTCCATCCCCCGTCATGAGGGAGGACTGCACACGAACGAGCCCTGGAATGGAGCGTCGGCCCCCGCGGTTAACATGTCGGGGAAATACCCGAAAGGAGTGCAGCATGAAAACACGACCTGCCTTGACCGCGATCGTCGTCCTGCTCGCCGCTGGTTTGATGGGTCAGCTCTTCGCCCGGGGCGGGGCCGGGAAGGCCGCTGCCGACCGGGCGCCCAAGATGGCGGTTCCCGCGGTCAGCCCGAACGCCGGCGACATCCTAGTCCGGACCCTCAGCGGCCAGTCCGTCTCCCTCGCCAGCGCCTTCGCCGGCAAGCCCACCATGCTCGTCTTCTGGGCCTCATGGTGCCCCGACTGCCGCCGCGAGACGCCCAAGGTCAAAGAGGCCTTCGCCAAATTCTCCAAGGAGGGGCTGAACGTGGTGGCGGTGGACACGGCGGGCCGCGACAAACTGGAAGCGGTAAAGGCTTACATCCACGAGAACGGCCTCGCCTATCCCGTCTACTACGACGCCGGGACCTCGGCCGCCAAGGCTTACGGCATCACGTGGATTCCCACGATCCTGCTCATCGACCCCTCCGGCAAGGTGGTCTCCAAGGCGCCCCACGTCGACGAGGCGTCCATCCGGGAGCTGCTGAGGAAGGGGTGAGAGGACCTGCCTTGCACGCTGCGAACGCTCGTTCTTCGCTCGCGTTCTCGCGGCAGGGGCTACGGCGTATCCCGCCCTTCGAATCCCGCCTTCGCTTTCGCTTGCTGCTCGAACAAACGCGCCGAGCGACGGGCTCTGCCCGCGCGCAGGCGCAACCCATCCCCGAGGAGATCAGCGAAGCGAGGGGAACCCGAGCGGAGCGCCAAGAAGGGGGCGGAGCCTCCCTCTGGGAGAAAATGGTGCGCTCGGCGGGATTCGAACCGACCTTCCCTAGAAGCCTCGCGCCCGAGAGGGCGCTGCGTTTCAAGGGAAGCTAAGGTTCCCGGGGCGGGTCCCCCTCCGGGTTTTCTACGGACCGTCGCCAAGCAGTTGGCGCCGGACCTTGAAAACCACGGACGCTCCCCCGCCCTTCGAATCCCGCCTTCGCTCTCTTTGTGGGAGGGGCAAGAATGGTGCGCTCGGCGGGATTCGAACCTGGGCGCCCTAGAAGCCTCGCCGCTCGTGAGTCTCGCGGCTGCGTTTCAAGGGCGCCCACGGTTCCCGGGGCGGGGCCCACGCCTTGCCCTGCACGCTGCGAACGCTCGCTCTTCGCTCGCGTTCTCGCGGCAGGGGCTACGGCGTATCCCGCCCTTCGAATCCCGCCTTCGCTTTCTTTGTGGGAGGGGCAAGAATGGTGCGCTCGGCGGGATTCGAACCTGGGCGCCCTAGAAGCCTCGCCGCTCGCGAGTCTCGCGGCTGCGTTTCAAGGGCGCCCACGGTTCCCGGGGCGGGGCCCACGCCTTGCCCTGCACGCTGCGAACGCTCGCTCTTCGCTCGCGTTCTCGCGGCAGGGGCTACGGCGTATCCCGCCC
>JAJYCJ010000091.1:0-6401 GCA_021778515.1 Acidobacteriota bacterium | reverse complement strand
GAGTCTCGCGGCTGCGTTTCAAGGGCGCCCACGGTTCCCGGGGCGGGGCCCACGCCTTGCCCTGCACGCTGCGAACGCTCGCTCTTCGCTCGCGTTCTCGCGGCAGGGGCTACGGCGTATCCCGCCCTTCGAATCCCGCCTTCGCTTTCTTTGTGGGAGGGGCAAGAATGGTGCGCTCGGCGGGATTCGAACCCACGACCTTTGGCTCCGGAGGCCAACGCTCTATCCAACTGAGCTACGAGCGCACGAAATTGGGGTGAGCGACGGGGGTTGAACCCGCGACAACCGGAGCCACAGTCCGGGGCTCTACCAGCTGAGCTACGCTCACCGTACGGCGGTGGCCGAAGGGGCCGCTTCCGCCCGATTAAGCTACACCGAAGGGGCCGCCGGGTCAAGGGGTAAGGGCCAGCGAACGACGGCGGGAAGGGGTCAGAGGAGGTCCTGCAGGTCCTCGCCGGTGATCTCCATTTCCGGCAGTTCCCCGGCTTCGGGAGGGGGAATTGCGGTCGGTTCTACGGTGCGAACGTACCCCAACATGAGGAGCACCCAGAGGAACTTGAGAAGCGGGAACTGGGGCATCTTGGCGGAGGCGCAGAGGCCGCGCAGCTCGCAGGGGACGGCCAGGGCCCGGACCACCTCCCTCTCCGTGCCCTCCAGCGTCAGGGCCGAGAAGACGCCAGAGGCGCCGCCGGCGAGCTGGAGATGGAAGCCCGCATCGGGAAAGGCGTCCAGGATGGGGAGGATCTGGTCCATTCGGTTCACCCCCTGATGGAGGAGTTCGGGGGTGTTGATCTGGAGGGTGATCATCTCCTCGCCTGCGTCCTGGGCGTCGAGGAACTGGTAGGGGCCGGCGGGCAGGCCGAACAGGGAGAAGACGATCTCCTTGACCTGTTCGGTGACGGCCCAGACGAGCTGCTGGCCGTCGATGATCTCCCGCTCCACCAGGAGGGTGCCGAAGCGCTTTCCGGGCACCATGGCGGAGGAGGCCTCAAGAAAGTCCGAGAGGCCGAGGACGCCCCGGCGCACGAGCATTTCGCCCAGCCGGTCGTTACGGTCGTTGGAGGCGGCGAAGACCACGCGCCCTCCCTGCAGGTAGATACGCTTCTGGAAGGTTCCCACGGCGACGGAAAGTGCCCCCGTGCTGCCGCTCTTGAAGTGCTCGGCGAGCAGGAGCGGGAAGGGGGTGGCCGAGAGGTCGCCTGAGTCGGACATGGTTCTCTCCTGGGGCCATGATACCGGCGCGGGCGCGATGGAGCAACGGCAGGAGGTGGCGGTGGGGAGCGGGCGGAGGTATGCTGAATTCTTAAGGAGGTGCCCATGAGCGACTGCCTCTTCTGCAAGATCGCCGCGGGCGAGATCCCCAGCCGGCGGGTCCATTCGGACGAGGAGTTCTACGCCTTCGAGGACATCAACCCGCAGGCGCCGACGCACGTCCTGGTCATACCCAGGCGCCACATCGCCACGCTGAACGACCTGCGGGACGAGGACGCCCCTCTGATGGGCAGGCTGCTGGTGCTTGCGTCCAGGATCGCCAAGGAGCGGGGGCTGGAGTCCAAGGGTTTCCGGCTGAACGCCAACTGCCTGGAATCGGCCGGCCAGTCCGTCTTCCACGTGCATTTTCACCTCCTGGGCGGCCGTACCTTCGGCTGGCCTCCTGGCTGAGGCCAGCCGTGTCGCGGCGAGCGGCCGTCTTCGAGCCCGTCGCCGCGGATGGGGCCGGGGTCGGGTGGGGGCCTCCGTGTGGTACAATCACCGTTTACCGGGCGCGGCGCTAGAGCGCGTGGGAAATAGAGCGCCGCCCGGCAGCGTTCCCTCGTTCAGAGGTCATGAGGCCGTATGGAGAGCAGCCTGCGAGTGGAGACACACCAAGTCGGACCCTTGGAGAACAACACCTACCTCGTGGTGGACCCGGCGTCCGGGGAGGCGGTCCTGGTGGATCCCTCCATCGGCAGCGAGGGGCTGACGGACGAGATCCGGCACCGGAACCTGTGCCTCAAGGCCGTCATCAATACCCATGGACACTTCGACCACGCCTACAACAACGCCCTCTTCACGGAGCAGTTCGGGTGCCCCCTGATGCTCCACGAGGGGGACCTCCCGATTCTCAGGGACATGGTCAGGCACGCGCTGCTCTTCGGCTTCGCGGTTCAGCCGAGCCCCGAGCCGACGGCCTTTCTGAGGGACGGGCTGGAGATCCCCATAGGGGAGGCGAAGCTTAGGGTCCTGCACACCCCCGGCCACTCTCCGGGCGGGGTCTGCCTGGCGGGGGACGGCTTCGTGCTCGTGGGGGACACCCTCTTCGCGCAGTCCATCGGGCGGACGGACCTGCCGGGCGGCGACTACGACGCCCTGATCCAGTCCATTCGGAGCGCCCTCTACGCGCTGCCGGATGCGACGGAGGTCTTTCCTGGGCACGGGCCCTCCACCCTCGTCGGATTCGAGAAACGGCACAACCCCTTCGTGAAGGCGGCCCGTGCTCAGAAGGATTGAGAAGGCGCGAAATCCGAAGGGGACGGGCGGTTCCGCGGGCGGAGGGCGGAGGCCATGAGCCTGCACATGCGGAGCACCATCCAGCTCCAGCAGGGCATCCTGTACGGACCGGTGCTCTCCCGCCGGCTCGGCCGCTCGCTGGGCCTGAACATCCTGCCTGATGAGATCAAGGTCTGCTCCATGAACTGCGGATACTGCCAGTATTCGTGGACGGGGATCCTGGCCACCCAGCCGGCCCTCTACGCGGGGTTCCTGCCTTCGCGTGATCAGGTCAGGGCGGCCCTGGAGGCCAGGCTGGGCCGGCTGATGGAAGAGGGCACGCCGCCCGACACGCTGACCTTCTCGGGCAACGGGGAGGCGACGCTGCACCCAGAGTTTCCGGGCATCGCAGAGGACGTGGTGGCCCTGAGGGATCTTTACGCTCCGGCCTGCCGGACGGCCATCCTCTCCAACTCCACCACCGTGGACCGGCCGGAAACCAGGGCGGCGCTGGAGCTGTTGGATGATCCGATCCTGAAACTGGATACGGCCGTGGAGGCGACCTTCCGGCGCCTGAACGGCCCCGCCAGGGACGTGAGCCTGGCCGCCATTCTGCGCGGACTCAGGGCCATGGGCTCCAGGGCGATCCTCCAGTGCATGTTCGTCAACGGGAGGGTGGACAACACCACGCCAGAGGAGGTGTCCACCCTCGTGGAAGCGGTCAGGGCCATCGGCCCGAACCACGTGCAGATCTACACCCTGGACCGCGGCCCCGCGGATCTGGAGCTGTGCCCGGTGCCGGCCGAACGGCTCGAAGCCATCGCCTCGGCTATCCGGGATGGCGCGGAGACCGAGGCCAGGGTGTTCTTGTGAACCATCACCCTCATAGGGAGCGTTGAACAATGGCAGCCCATATCCTGATCTATTCGATCGTGGGTCTGCTCCTGGGGATAGGCCTGGGGTTGCTGGGCGGCTGGATTCTGAACAGCCGCATCGGCGAGAAGAGCCTCGTCCGGGCCCGGGAGGAGTCCGCGCGGCTCCTGGAAGATGCCAAGATCCAGGGGGAGAACCTCAAGAAGCTCGAGCTGGCCAAGGCCCGAGAGGAATTCCAGCAGGAGCGCTCCGCGGTGGAGGAGGACTACCAGAAGCGCTTCGAATCCGTGAAGAACATCGAGCGGGCCATGAATCGCCGTGACGCGCACCTCCAGCAGGTGGAGCGCGACCAGAAGAAGCGGCTGGACGAGCTGGCGGCCATGGCGGCGGAGATCGAGGCGAACGAGGCGGCGCTCCAGGGCCGGCGGGGCGAGATCGAAGCGGTGATCGCCGAGTACAACAGCCGCCTGGAGAAGGCGGCGGGCCTCACCATCGAGGACGCCAAGAAGCAGCTCGTGGCCAATCTCAAGAACGAGGCCGAGCACGAGGCGGCGAACATGATCCGCCGCATCAAGGAGGAGGCCCAGCGCACCGCCGAAATAGAGGCGCAGAAGATCGTCACCCTGGCCATCGAGCGGGTGGCCGTGGACCAGGTCGTGGAGCGCACCACCTCCCAGTTCAAGCTGCCCGACGAGGCCATCAAGGGGCGGCTGATCGGCCACGAGGGCCGGAACATCAAGTTCTTCGAGGAGCAGACCGGGATGCAGCTCCTCATCAACAACGAGGATCCCAACACGGTGGTGATCTCGGGCTTCAATCCCGTGGCCCGCGAGATCGCCAGGCAGTCCCTGGAGAGGCTGATCCAGGCCGGCAAGATCCACCCGCGGAAGATCCAGGAAGTGGTGACCAAGGTCAAGAAGAAGGTCCAGCGGGAGATCCAGGTGGCCGGCGAGGAGGCCTTCACCTACCTGGCCCTGGAGCCTCCCAACCCCGAGATCCTGAAGCTCGTGGGCAAGCTGAGGTACCGCACCTCCTACGGGCAGAACGTGCTGAACCACTCGGTGGAGGTGGCCGAGCTGTGCGGGAACATGGCCGCGGAGCTGGGCCTGGACGTGACCCTCGCCAAGCGTGCCGGCCTCCTGCACGACATCGGAAAGGCCATCGACGTGGAGCGGGAGGGGACCCACCCCCAGCTCGGGGGCGAAGCCGCCCGGAAGTACGGCGAGCACGAGGTGGTGATCAACGCCATCGAGAGCCACCACGAGGACGTGGAGGTCATCCACCCCATTTCGGTGCTGGTGGCGGTCTGCGACGCCATCTCGGGCTCCAGACCTGGGGCGCGCCGGGCCTCCTTGACCGACTACCTGCGTCGGATCGAGACCCTGGAGAGCATCGTCACCTCCTTTGAAGGAGTGGAGCAGTGCTTCGCCATTCAGGCGGGGAGAGAGGTGCGGGTGATCGTCAAAACCGACCAGGTGGACGACGACAAGATGCCCTTCCTGACCTCCGAAATGGCCAAGAAGATCCAGGACGAGATGGACTACCCCGGCCACATCCGCCTGACCATGATCCGGGAGGCGAAGGCGGTGCAGTACGCCGGGTAGTAGGGCCGGAAAACGAGACCACGAATCCTTGGGCCCTGGTCCAATGGGTTCTTAGCCATAGGGGTTACCCGTGAACACGATGCAGGCCTCCGAGCGGGCCCTTCAGGGGTTGGCCGGATCCTGGGTCCGCCGGAGGCAGGTGCGGGATGCCTCCCTTCACCCCATCATCGACAAGCTGGAGGCGGGCGAGCGGCTGGGGTTCGAGGACGGAGTGGCCCTCTACCGGACCCACGACCTCGCGACGCTCGGCATCCTTGCGAACCGCGTCCGGGAGGGGAAGAACGGCGGCGTGGCCTACTTCAACGTGAACCGCCACATCAATCACACCAACATCTGCGTCACGGGCTGCTCCTTCTGCGCCTTCGCCAAGAAGCCGCGGCAGGAGGGCGCCTACCGCATGACCATCGAGGAGATCGCCGGAAAGGCGGTGCCGGCTGCGGGCGAGCGGTGGGAGGAGATCCACATCGTCGGCGGCCTAGACCCCGGATTCAGCTTCCAGGACTGCCTGGAGATGCTGCGAGCCATCCGCGCCGTCAACCCTTCGGTCCACCTCAAGACCCTGACGCTGGTGGAAGTGGACTACTACGCGAAGCGCGAGCGCAAGAGTCCCCAGGAGATCCTGGCGGCCCTCCGGGAGGCCGGCATGGGCTCGTTGCCGGGCGGCGGGGCGGAGATTCTCGGAGAGGAGCTGCGCCGGAAGATCTGCCCCAACAAGATCAGCGGCCAGCGCTGGCTGGATCTCGCGAGGATCGCCCATCAGATGGGCATCCGCAGCAACTGCACCATGCTCTACGGCCACGTCGAGACCATCGAGGACCGCGTGGACCACGTGCTGAGGCTGCGGGAGCTCCAGGACGAGACGGGTGGATTCATGGCCTTCATCCCGCTCCAGTTCAACAAGCACAACACTCCGTATGAGAGCCTGCCCGACGTGACCGGGGAGGACAACCTCAAGACCCTGGCCGTCTCCCGCCTGCTTTTCGACAACATCGAGCACATCAAGGTGTACTGGATCATGGTGGGGCTGAAGATCGCTCAGGCCGCCCTCTGGTTCGGGGCGGACGACATCGACGGGACGGTGGTGGAGGAGCGCATCACCCACGATGCTGGCGCCACCACGCCCGTGGGCGTGGGACTCGAGGACCTGCTCCACCTGATCCGGAAAGCCGGCCGCGTCCCCGTCGAGCGCGACAGCCTCTACGGCGTCCGTCAGGTCTACGCGTAGGGGATTTGGGCAGTCGGAAATAGGCAAACCACAGAGGCACAGAGACACAGGCCACAGAGGCACAGAGACACAGGGAGAATGGCAAAAAGGAACGGCCCATGGGGCGCCACTAGAGAATAGCGGACATCCTTGAACGGGCTCTCATCCTCCCCTCCACCCTCCAACCTCCACCAACGGGCCTAGTTGGCTCGGTTTCACCACTGCAATCTCACCCTATCATCTATCATCGA
>JAJYCJ010000090.1 GCA_021778515.1 Acidobacteriota bacterium | reverse complement strand
GCTTCGCCTCGAAAGCCACGGACACTCCCCCGCCCTTCTCATCCCCTTCCGCGCGAACAAGCGGAGGCGTGAGCGCGAACGATGCGGCCGAGCGCCGGGCTTCGCCCGCGCGAAGGCCATCCACCAGCGAGAGGAGTTCAGCGAGGTGAGGCGGAGCCGAACCGAGCGCCAAGAACGTTTCGAAGATGCGGATGCGGGCTAAGACGCGAATGCATGCAGCGTCGAAGCCTTGCAGCCGCCTGAAGAAAGCTTGGTCCGGCGCCGTTCTCGCGGAGGGCTTCTGCCGGGCCAAGCCAAGCGCTTCCCTCTTGGTGAAATTTGGCGGAGAGGGGGGGATTCGAACCCCCGGTCCAGGTTTAAGCCCGGACAACTGCTTAGCAGGCAGTCCTGTTCGGCCACTCCAGCACCTCTCCGCGCTCAGGTGGCAAAGGGATTATAGGGGGGGGCGGGCGCCAAGTCAACGACGAGGGCCCGGTCGGGTGCGGCGCGGCGGGCGCCGCGGCCGGGCGCTCGGCGCCGGGTCAATGGAGGCCCCGCAGAAAGCGCACGAAGAGTAGAACCAAGAGCAGCACGAGGTAGAACCGAAGAAAGTAGAGCGCGAAGCGCGTCATGGGGGTCATCTTCACGCGGGGCATGTGGCTACCTCCGCCACGGGGCCGCGCCGCGTGAGGCCGGCGGCCTGGGCCGCACCCGAAGGCGCCATCCCCAGTCCTCGCGTCCGTCTTTTCCAACCGCACGTCTGCCTCATGGCTGCGCCTTCACACGAGCGACGAGGCCCGCATCGCCTGATGGGTTCGGGCCCCTCGATCCGCATTCCCTGATCCCGATTCGCCATTGCTCCTACACCTTCACCCGCGTGGTGAGCCCCTTCATGATCTCGTTGTAGCGCACCACGCCCAGGAGCTGGTCCTGGGCGTCCACCACGGGGATCATGCGGTAGTGGTATTTGGCGAAGAGCTCGGCCAGGTCCTCCCGCACGTCGTCCTTCTCGGCCGCTACGACGGGAGACGCCATGACCTCCTTGAGCGTCTGGTGGTCGGCGGAGAGCAGCAGCTCGCGCAGGTCCACGACGCCCACGAGGGTCCGCCCTGTCTGGTTCACGACGTAGAGATAGGAAATGCTCTCGGGCTCTGCACCGGAGCGGCGGATCCGCTCCAGGGCGGCGCCCACCGTGATGTCGGCCGGGAAGGTGACGAAATCCTGGGACATGAGGTTGGCGGCGCTGGCCTCCCGCTCGGAGAGGATGGTCTTCATGCGCTCGGCCTGCTCGGGGGGCAGAAGCCCCATCAGCTCCACCATGTCGTCGTGCGGCAGCACCGAGAAGAGGTCGGCCACCTGGGGGACCGTCATCTCCGACAGGATGTTCCGGGCCCGCTCCTTGCGCAGGCTGGCGATGATCTGCCTCTGGGCGCGCGGCTCGGCCTCGGCCAGCGCCTCCGCGGCCTTCTCCGAGTCGAGGGCCGAGAAGAGCGCCTGCTGCTCCTCGCCGGAGAGCTCCTCCAGGGCGTCGGCCAGATCCTCGCCGGGCAGCTCCTTGACCTGCTTTCGCGTGATGGAGAGGGAGACCCGGTCGGTGGCGACGGCGTCCTCCACCGAGAGGGGCTGGACGAACTTCCAGGAGATGAGCTGGTCCTTGATCCACCGCCCCCTCCCGAGGCCCCACTTCCGCAGGAAGCCGTTGAAAGAGATGTCCACGTGAACCACCAGCATCCGGCCCCGCGACTCCAGCAGGTGCACGTCGTTGACCACCTCCGTCCGCCGCCCGTCCATGTCCAGGATGGTCCGCCCCATGAGGTGCTTGTCCAGCAGGATCCAACCCGGCTGGTCCACGAAGGGCGGATAGCGGTCGGCCCCGTCGGCCGGCTTGATGAAGATGGCGTCGTCCTCGATGCGCAGGACGCGATCCCAGGGCACGAACTGGGTCGGTTTTCCCCAGCCGTACTCCAGGTAGATCCCCACCGCCTCGGGATAGGGCTCGGTGAGCCGAAAGACGAGATCCGTCAGCTTTCCGATTCGGTCCTTGATCTTGCCCGCGCAGACGGGCCGCTTGAGCAGCTCGGAGAAGTAGAGGAACCGGAAGCTGCCCACGCCCGCCGGCAGGTCAGGCACCTTGAGCGAAGTCTTGGGCACCGCGATCATGGGGACCTCCTGAACAGGGATTCGAGAAAGCCGGGAAAGAGGGTGGAGACAGCGAAGAGCGTGGACATGAAGGTTACGAAGATCACGATGCTCCAGTTCGCGATATTCTCCCACCGCGTATTCACGTGCTCCCCCATGAAGGCTTCGTCGTTCAGGATCAGAATGAGGAAAACGAGCGCCGATGGCAAGAGGGTGACGGCGACCACCTGCACGAACATGGTGATGGTGATGAGGGGCGCGTTGGGAATCAGCACCACCGCACCGGAGGTGAGGAGGATGCCCAGGTAGATCACGTAGAACCAGGGCGCGTCGCGGACGCTCTTGTTGAGCGAGTGGGCCCAGCCGAAGACCTCGCCCACCGCCCACGAGGTGGAGAGCGAGATGCAGAGGGCCCCCAGGAAGCCCGCGTCGAAGAGGCCGATGGCGAATAGCGTTCGTGCCAGGTGTCCCTGACCAGCGGGCAGGAGGGGGACAAGGGCCTCCGCGGTCTGCTTTGCATCCTCGACGCTGATGGGGGGGTGATGGAAGAAGAAAGCCGCTCCCGTCGTGATGATGATGAAGGCCGCCACCAGGCAGGTCGACACGGAGCCGATGAAGGTCTCCAGCTTGCCGAACTTGATGTCGTGGATGTCCAGCCCCTTGTCCACTACGGCGCTCTGCTGGAAGAAGATCATCCACGGGGCGATGGTGGTTCCGATGTTGGCCAGGAGCACGAAGATGAGATCCCCCGAGAGACCGCCGGCGAGGTTGGGCACGAAGAGTCCCTTGAAAACCCCGCCCCACGGGGGCGCGTCCGGCGTCTTCATGGCCCAGAAGGCCGCCGGAATGTAGACCAGATTAAAGGCGCAGAAAAAGAGGGTGAGCTTCTCGAAGGTCCAGTATTTTCCCGAGAGGACCACCAGAAACAGGATCGCCGTGACGACCACATAGGTGACCACCGGCGGGATGCCGAACATGCTCATGGCGGCGATCATCCCGATGTACTCGGTGACCAGAGTGAGCCAGTTCGTGATGGCCAGATCGGAGAGCGAGAACCAGCCCCAGAAGGAGCCGAATCCCTCGAAGATGGCCTCCGCGTGGCCGCGCTTCGTGACGGCTCCCAGCCGGACGGTCATCTCCTGCACGTAATAGGCCATCGGGATGAGGATGATGAAGATCCAGAGGAGGTTGAAGCCGTACTTGGAGCCCGTCACGGCGTAGGTGGAGATGCCCCCCGCGTCGTTGTCGGCCACCATCACGATGATCCCCGGCCCGAGGACGGCCAGGAAGATGAAGAGCTGCCGCCGGAAGCGGTTCAGCAGGTGGAAGCTTTTGCTGATCCAGTACATGGGCCGCCCCCGTCGAGGGTCATGGGCGGCCTCCCGCCCAGGCCTCGGCCTGGGGCAGGCGCTGCAGTTCCGGTGAAATGTTCTGAGCCATGGCGCGACTCCGTTTGCCGGCAAGGGGCCCGGAGCCGCGCCGCAGGGGGGATGATCAGGCGGGAAAAGCCGATGCGGCGGTCAACCAAGGCCCGCTTGCGTGGGGACGGGCGGAAGCCTCTTTTTCTACTGGTCCTGCTTCTGCGCTACTGGGCGGTTCCATCGGACCTTTCCTGCACAATAGTCCTTCTCCTCCCCCGAGGCCTTCGCGCCGGGGAGGCGCCTTCCGATGCGCCAGTATAGGATATTTCCCCCGTCCGTTCAAGGCGTTGGGAAGAACGCCATCCCCCCGCGGGAGGATTCCCATGCCCTCACCCTGTCCCCGTCATCCTGTGGCAAGCCCACAACGGGCGCCTGGCACAGGATCCCGCCGCTCCGGTACCGCCGACGGTCTCAATCCCGCGGGATCCTGAGCAAGCAGCCCTTCGAAGAGGTCCTCAGGATGACGCACGCACGAGGCTCCGCGCCCAGCGTCCCAGCCTCCCGCCCCCTTCCCGTCATCCTGAGGGCTGCTTCGAGGGATAGCCCCCGAAGGATCTCCATCGTCGGACGTGCAGGGCCGTCGCCCGAGATCCTTCAGGGGAGAAGCTTCGAAGGAGGCTTCAGGATGACATGCACAGCATTCGGGCGTGCTCGCCGGCGCCCCGCCACCCTTTCCCGTCATCCTGTGGCAAGCCCGCAACGGGCGCCTGGCACAGGATCCCGCCGCTCCGGTTCCGCCGACGGTCTCAATCCCGCGGGATCCTGAGCAAGCAGCCCTTCGAAGAGGCCCTCAGGATGACGCACGCACGAGGCTTCGCGCCCAGCCCAATCGCTTCTCGCTCAATCGCTCAATCGCTCCATCGCTTCTCACTCAATCGCCTAATCGCCTCATCGCCCAATCGCCTCTCGCGCCCAGCGGCCCTTCGGAGAGGTCCTCAGGATGACGCGCGGACGAGGGCCTCGTAGAGGGCCGGCTCGCGGCTAGCCATGAGGCGCGAGGCGGCGGCGAGGAGCACGGCGTAGATCAGCGCGCCGTAGAGGACCATGGCGGGCAGGGCCGCCGCCACGAGCAGGGGCGAAGCCACGTGCGCCAGCGCCAGCCGGCCGAGGATCACCGGCAGGTCGACCACCAGCACCGCTCCCAGCATGGCGAACTGCGCCAGCATCACGAGAAACATCTTCCCGCCCGACACCTGCGGCACGAGCCGCCGCCCCCGCGGCGCCACGGGCATGGGCATGATCAGGGAGAGCAGGTTCCCCAGCCCGAAGTAGATCATCCCCATGGAGAAGGCCATCACGAGATCGTCGGCGGCCGCGCCCGGCTTCATCCCCCTCCAGATGAAGTAGCCCTCCACGGCGGCCGTGACGCCCAGGTAGAGGCCCATGAGCAGGAGGTTCTTGCCCGCCAGCAGGCGCCAGCGAGGGGAGGGCGAGCCGATGAGGAGCAGGAGCCCCTCCCGCTCCACGGCGAGGTGGTTCGTGGAGAGGTGCGAGAAGGAGAGGAGCAGGATGAGCGGCAGGCCCACGTGGAGGAACGCGCCCCGCCCGTCGAAGCCGTGGCCCGTGGCGATGAGCACCCAGAGGAACGGATAGAGGAGGATCCCCATGAGGGCCGTCTTCAGGTAGGGGTCCCTCGTCAGGTAGCGGAAGTCCTTCACGCAGAAGGGCCAGATCGCCAGCCGCTCCAGCGGGCTGGCCGACGTCCTGGCCGCCTCCGGACGCCCCGCGCGCCCGCGCCGACCCGTCTCTGCCGCGCCGCGCTCCATGAGCCGCACGAGCAGCAGGCGGCCCAGCGCCAGGAGGCCGGCGGCCTCGGCCAGCGCCGCGGCCAGCCGGAAGGGCGCCCACCAGCCCGCCCCCACCCACGAGACCGCCGAGAGGCCGGGCAAAAGGAGCAGGTACGGGCCGAGTACGCCCCACGCGCCGGTGAGCCACCTCAGCGCGCCGCCGAAGGCCAGGCCGTGGACGGAGCGGGTGGCGAGGTAGTTCTGGAAGATGAGGAGCGCCACGAAGAGCCCCGTCCCCACGAGCCCCGCGGCCTCCATAAGCCGGCGAGACCTCCGCAGGTTGAAGAGCAGGAGGTCGCCCGCCGCGAGCACGAGGTGGGCCTGGAGGAGCCAGAGCATCAGCGCGGCGGGCAGGAGCGCGACGAAGGCCGGGTGTCCCTCCCACGCGCAGGCCAGCATGCTCCCCGCGAAGAAGGCCGCCGGCGGGAGGCTCCACGGGCCGAGAACCCGGGCAGCCGCGTCCGCCAGGACCATCTCCCCGGCCGCCACCGGCAGGTGGAAGAGGCGGCTCACGTCGAACCCCGAGCCCGCGCCTCCTCCGAAGAGCCCCGAGAACAGGAAGAAGGCCAGCAGGCCGGCGCCGCCGATCCAGAGCGCCGGCGCGGGCCCCGACGCACGCTGGGCGAATGCCTCCGTCAAGCTGTAGCCGGCGAACCCGGCGCCCACCGCCAGAGACCCCATCACCAGGAGCATCACCCCCATGCCCAGAGCCGCCGCCATGCCGCGGCCCCGGGCGGAGCGCCACTGGATCAGGAGCTGGAGCTTCAGCAGGACCCTCAGGCGGTCCGGCCGCCCGCCGCCCCTCACGCCGTCAGCCACGGCGCGCTCTCCTCCGCCATCGGCTCGCCGACGGCCCTCACGAAGATATCCTCCAGCGTCGCTGACGCATCGAGGCCGAAGGCCGACCGCATCTCGGCCAGCGTCCCCACCGCCTTCACCGACCCCTTGTGCAGGATGGCCACCCGCGTGCAGACGCGCTCCACCAGCTCCATCACGTGCGACGAGAAGAAGATCGTCGTCCCCTCCCTCGTCATCTGGTGCAGGACCTCCTTGATGCCTCGCACGGCCAGCGGGTCCACCCCCGAGAAGGGCTCGTCCAGAAAGAGCAGGCGCGGCCGGTGGATGAGCGCGCACCCCAGGGCCGCCTTCTTCTTCATGCCCGTGGAGTAGTCCACCACCAGCTTGCCGCCGTCCTCCTCCAGCCCCAGCCAGCCCAGCAGGTCCACCGCCCGCCGGCGCGCCGTGGCCGCGTCCAGGCCGTAGAGGCGCCCCGAGAAGACCAGCGACTCGAAGCCCGTGAGCCGCTCGTACAGCGCCAGCTCCTCGGGCACCAGGCCGATGTTGGCCTTCACCTCCATGGGGTGCCGGTAGGGGTCCAGCCCGAAGATCCGGATCGTCCCCGAGGTGGGCTTCAGCAGGCCCGCCGCCATCTTGATGGTCGTGGACTTGCCCGCCCCGTTCGGCCCCAGGAAGCCGAAGAACTCGCCCTCCCCCACCGCGAGCGTCAGCGAGTCCACCGCCGTGAAGTCGCCGAAGGTGCGCGTCAGCTTGTCAAAGCGCACCACCTCCCCGCCGTTCCCGCTCCCCTGCTCAGCCGCCGCCTCGTCCATTGCCGCCTCCGGCGCCGTATTGTATCAGAGACGGCTTGCCCGTGACCCTCATTCTCGCGCCGCCCCCTCCGCCAACACCGTCATTCCCGCGAAAGCGGGACTCCAGGCCTGGAGAAGAGATTCAGGATTCACCACGGAGCACACGGAGAGCACGGAGAAAGGAGGGAGGCAGGGCAAGAGAGCCCATATCGTGCGGGCGACAGAATGCGATATGGCGGCAAGATCTGACCCGCGCTACCTGAGCCTTTTCCATAGGCCCATGGCCTGCAACAGTAAGTGCCGCGCCAGTGAGCGTGCATTTTCTACGTCGTAGACCGATAGTGCGCGAATCCTTCTGGGACTCACACCATGCACGGCGACCTTATCTCGCAGCCAACTAACGTGCGCAATCGCGTCGACCACGGACATCTCAGCATCTCTAACGTTGTATCTCGCCCACCGCGCCTTTCGAAGTCTCTTGGGTGGCCGGTCCTTCTCGATGGCGGTTTGCGAACCTCGGACCATCCAGAGAAATGTCTCGTCCACGTCTACCTTGCATTTGCTTAGCCGCGTTTTCAAGTCCTGCAAAACGACTGGATTCCATTCCCCACCAAGCCTGCTTGGAGTCCTTTCGGATGCCCTCACCTCAAGGCCCATTTGCTCTATGGCGGCATAGGCTAACACTATGGCGTAACCAAGCCGGACATGATCCTCCAAGTAAGGAGACTTAGGTATGTTCGGGGAATGATGCGGGTCGAGGGCAACAGCTGCCACCGAGGACATTTCATAGCTCAACCTAAGCTGGGCTAGGGCATAGGCGAACCTCAGTCTATAGGAAGCCCTTGCGGCCACTAGGCAAGCCAAGGGTAGACCCATTGCAGAAAATGTACCCGCTGGTGGGCCTATGGTTAGTTCAGAAGCCGCAGAGGGTTTAGAGGTTCTATGAACCACGGTGACTACGGGCTCCGCACCTATTAAGCCGCCCCAGTTTTGGACAAGGAGTAGGGCATTAAAAATAGAGTTGGCTGCCTTTTGCGCCACGACCTCGCTCTGAGCGTGAATCATTATCTCCTTGTTGGGGTGGACAACAGTCCGCCCCCTCTTTCCGCTCACAGATAGCCCCCCCCGCCAGCCCTCATCGTCATTCGGGGTCCTAAGCGAAACCCACCAGTTCTTAGCTGAATAGGGGAACTTGGGAAACTGATTGTAGTCGGGGGTGATGAGCCCAGTACGGAAAGCGGTCCAGCTCAGGCATCGACCTTCCCTTCTGAAGCCACCCTTAGTCCGCGGATTCCTCTTCATCAAGTTCCCTGGCTATCGTGTCGATAATTGTGGGCTGAACGTGGCCGCTAAGCCCATCGACCTTTTCTCTTAGCTCCTGAAGATCTTCCGCCGCGACATAGCGACAGAAGTCACTGAGCCCTATCTTCTGAAAGGTTGGCTTTCCCAATTCTTTCATGACCCGTCCTTGTCGCTCCCTCGGCGCGACGATGTAGAGCTTAATGTTAAGCGCGGGGACAACCGCGAGAAGGTCCGCCATTCGAAGCAGTCCAGAGTAGATGGCCGTTGTGGTTTCCACCTCAAAGGCAGCAACGGGGGCGTTCTGGGACAACCAAATGATGTCGATGAGGGAAATCCTCTTGGCGGCTTCATCTGAGAGTCCCATCTTTGGCAGTATCTTGAGGCATCCATCCCCAAGGCGCCTGCCCATTGGCGCCCTATTCTGATCATTAGTTGCTACCCACGCGGAGCAGCCCGTCACTTTAGCAAGCTCTACGAGCGCCAACTGAGCACGAGAGTGAAGAGTACTTTCCTCGGGAGTCGCCCTAGGTTCTTCCTGAGAAGAGAAGTTCTCCAGGCTGGGCCTTTCGTCCTGCTTAGAGGCCTCCTTGGTCTTCTGGCGCCGCCTGCTCTCTTCAGCGTCTCTTTTGGCCTTGGCCTCCAGAAGAAGTGACGGAAGCTGTTCCTGGATGGACTTGAGGTCGTTCTCTCTAGCTTTTAGGTGCTCTACGATTATCGACGCCGGCTCCCCCTCCAATGCTTGCTGATTGAGGATACCCCAGCCATACTTCGGTCCCCATGCTGATGTAAGCACGTCTCGAATACGACCAAGAATAGGCGGCCGTTTCGGCGGAGAGAGGTATATATGGAACCTGATCCGAATGCGGTATGGATAAAGCCCATTGTCCCAAATCCTACTGTTGGACCTGAATGGCTTCCCGGATACGGTCCCTAGTGCAGCCAACGACTTACTTATGGTGATGGCGAGATGGTCGCCCTCTCGCCAATCGGAGAATCTGGAGTTCTTACTGCCCCACACACCTTGCTCTAAACAGGTTAGTGCTTGATACTCATCAACCGATGCGAGCCGCAATCTCATTCGCCACCTCTCTAATGATCCAAGTCCCGCTCAAAATTGGAACTCCTCCCAAGTCTCCTGGGGCAAGCACCTGCTTGCTGGCATTTTAGACCGCAACACCATCCTTGCCAAGCGTCCATATTCATGGCATTCTCGGTTCGTAGAAAATGGAAGATCACGGGCGCGGGCTCTCGATGGAGGGGCGGATGCGAGAGAACGATTGAAGGTCAAATCTAAACCATTCACCGCCCGACACAGGAGGAGCTAGACTGAGTGCTGGACGACCTCCGAATAGGATCGTATCGGGTCGACGCACAACGGCAAAGAATCGGGGCCAGGTCTTTAGGGTTAGTGATCCGAGATGCTAATAGTGAAGACTTAACCCCCTCCCCGCCGCCGGATTACGGCATCCTTCCTCCGCACGTCCTCGCGCGCTCAGGTTCTCGCCCGATCGCGCTCTGGAGAGCGCTCCTAGGGGTTCATTCGGTGCCCCTGCGCGGTACTGGACAGGCGGGGCGCCTGTCTCTCCCATGTCTTCCGGCCGCGATGAATCGCGGCCGCTACGGCCGAATGCTTTGCCTTCGAAGGTCCCCCTACGCCGTCATCTCCTCATCTCCTCATCACCTCATCTCGGCACCAGCGGCGCCCCGCTGGGCAGGGGTCTTGCCGTTGCGCCTGAGGATGCCCAGCCTCTCGAGGAGCTGGGGCTTGCGCCCGAAGGCAGGCGGGTCCGCGGCCGCTACGGTGAATGCAGGCTTTCGATGCGGCGGGCGGGGGCGCCCGCCCCACAGGGCATGCCCTTGTCGCCCCTGATCGGGGACCAGGATGCCGCGCGGGCTATTCGACGGCGACGGTGCCGACCCGTTCGCGAAGCCTCGTGATGTCCTTGGCGGGCGGAATCCCGAAGAACCGGCCGTACTCCCGGCTGAACTGGGAGGCGCTGGCGTAGCCCACGTTCCGGCTGGCGATGCCCGCGTCCATCATGGTGGACAGCATGAGGCGCCTCGCCTCCTGGAGGCGGAGGACCTTCTGGTACTGCACGGGGCTCATCGAGGTGACGGCCTTGAAGTGCTGGTGGAAGGACGAGGCGCTCATGCGCGCCATGCCGGCCAGCTCTTCGACCCGGATGGGTTCGGCGAAGTTCTCGCGCAGCCACGAGACCGCCTTGGCCACGCCGTGCACGCCGGAATCCGCCGTGCCGGCCTGGGCGATGCGGGCGCCGATGGGGCTGAGGAGCAGGCGGATAAGGATCTCGTCGATCATGAGGGGTCCGATCAGCTCGTCGCCCGGGTGCCCGATCAGCTCCACCAGCCGGGTCGCGGCGACGACGATGCTCGCCGTGACCTCGCCCAGGAAGACCGCGCGGGTGTCCTGAACGCGCGGCAGTCCGTTGGGATAGACCTTGAGGACCAGCTCGGCCACTTTGTGGGGCTCGAGATCCAGCCTCACGGCCAGGAAGGGCTGGGCGGGGCTGGCCCGCACGACCTGGGCGGCCACCGGCAGGTCGACGGAGACGGCGATCAGGCGCGACTCGTCGTACTCGTAGGTCTCCCTCCCCAGCATCACCCTCTTGGCGCCCTGCGCGACGATGCAGAGGGAGGGGCCGAGCACCCCGTGGACCAGCTCCGTGTAGACTTTGGAGCGGCGGATGACGTGCACTCCGGGGACGCGCAGATCGAAGGTCCCGTCGTGCGGGGCGAAGGCCTTGAGCAGGCCCGCCAGCTTGATGACGTCCGCCTCCTTCGACCCCATGAGGGTGGTCAGCTTGGGCGGCTTGGATCCAGAGGCTTCCATGGTCAGCACCTCCGCGGGGGACTGTCGAAATTCTACCGCCGGCGGCGATGGGCCCGCTAGGGGCGGCCCGCCGGGAGCTGCTCCTTGGCGACGGCCATGGCGGTCACCGCGCACGGCCAGCCCGCGTAGAATGCCAGGTGCGTGATGGCCTCGATCAACTCCTCCTTCTGGACGCCGTTCTCCAGCGCCCTGCCGAGATGAAAGCGAAGCTGATCGGGCCGGTTCAGCGCGACCAGCGCGGCCACGGTGAGAAGGCTCCGGTCGCGCTTTGACAGCGCGGGGCGCTCCCAGACGTCCTCGAAAAGGACGCGGTCCGTGAGCTCCACGAACTTGGGCGCGAAATCGCCGAACATAACCCGTGCTCCTGAAGGCTCCTTGCTCATCTTCGACTCCCCTCCGGCTCACCGGCCGGTCATCTGCTCCAGTTTCTCGGGATAGCGGGCCCCCTGGATCTCGATCTTCGACGCCGCGCGATCGATCTCGCCCAGCTCCTGGGCCGTGAGTTCGATCCCGGCGGCGCCGAGGTTCTCTTGGAGCCGGTGCGCCTTCGTCGTGCCCGGGATTGGGACGATCCACGGCTTCTGCGCGAGCACCCAGGCGAGAGCCATCTGGGCGGGAGTCGCCCTCTTCCGCTTGCCCATCTCGGCCAGCAGGTCCACCAGGGCCTGGTTCGCCTTGCGCGCCTCGGGCGTGAAGCGCGGGAGGGTGTTGCGGAAGTCGGTGCTGTCAAAGGAGGTGGTCTGGCTGATCTTGCCCGTGAGGAAGCCCTTGCCCAGCGGGCTGTAGGCCACCAGGCCGATGCCGAGCTCCTCCAGCGCGGGGAGCACCTCCTTCTCGGGGGTCCTGGTCCACAGCGAGTACTCGTTCTGGAGGGCCGCCACCGGCTGGACGGCGTGGGCGCGGCGGATGGTCTGCACCCCCGCTTCGGAGAGGCCGAAATGCCTGACCTTGCCTTCCCGGATGAGCCCCTTGACCGTTCCCGCGACCTCTTCGATGGGCACGTCGGGGTCCACGCGGTGCTGGTAGAAGAGGTCGATGACGTCGGTTCTGAGCCGCTTGAGCGAGGCCTCGGCGACCTGCCTGATGCGCTCGGGGCGGCTGTTCAGGCCCACCCACCCGGGCGAACCGTCGGGGTTCAGGTTGAAGCCGAACTTGGTGGCGATGACGACTTGGTCGCGGACGGGCGCCAGGGCTTCGCCCACCAGCTCCTCGTTCGTGAAGGGGCCGTAGACCTCGGCCGTGTCGAAGAAGGTCACGCCCTGCTCGACGGCCGACCGGATCAGGCCGATCATCTCCTTCTTGTCGGCCGGCGGGCCGTAGGAGAAGCTCATCCCCATGCAGCCGAGGCCGAGGGCCGAGACGTGCAGATCGCTCTTACCCAATGTGCGCTTATCCATGATCGCTCCTCTGACGGTTCGGAACCGTCCAAGTTCTTCGAATGTTTCGCTCGCCGCGGGGACCGCGCATCGGATCCGCGGCGTTGGCCGTCACCGGCCGGTGAGTTTGAGAATCTCCTCCGGAAGGCGCGCCCCCTGCACCGTGATCCTCGACGCCGCCTCTTCGATC